>JADHVC010000045.1 GCA_016784175.1 Patescibacteria group bacterium
AGCATCAGAACCTGGTGGCAAGAAATGGGCAAACCAATATATCCGACTGCTAAAAAGATTATGATTACCGCTGATGGAGGTGGCAGCAATGGTTCCAGAGTAAGACTCTGGAAAACAGAATTACAAAAATTAGCCAACGTAATGAACTACCCCGCAGCAAGCTGACGGGGTAGTTCATTACAAAATCTTCGATTTTGCTTCTTTGCAAATCAGAGATTATTATCAAAAATCAAGATTGAAATTCCGATACAATAAAAAAACAACCATACATTAAATATGGCTGTTTTTTTTGTTATTGCTGTATAATATTGTAAATCTAGATTTGTACTTTAACTCCTGAACCCATACTGGAGCAAACTGTAATGTTTTTTATAAATAAACCTTTTATTGTTTGTGGCTTTGACTTAACAACTGTGTCTAAGAGTACTCTATAATTTTCAATTAATTTATTTGTCTCAAAAGAAACTTTTCCGATCACTACATGAAGGTTTCCGGTTGTATCATTCTTGAAACTTACTTTACCTTTTTTTAGCTCTTGAACAGCTTTAACTGGGTCTACAGTAATGGTTTCATTCTTTGGCGATGGCATTAACCCACGAGTACCTAAAATTTTAGCAATTTGAGCAAGTTTAGGCATCATTATTGGCTCTGCTATTGAAACATCAAAGTCAGTTTTTTCGGTTCTTTTAATCTCTGCAATTATCTCTTCACTTCCAGCAAAGTCAGCGCCAGCATTTTTAACAGCATCAATCTTGTCTTCTGTTACAAAGGCCACTACTCTAATTACTTTTCCTGTCCCATGTGGCAAGCTAACTGCACCACGAAGCTGTTGTTCGCTTTTCTTGTTATCAATTCCTAATCTAAAATGAACTTCAACCGAAGAATTAAACTTAGTTTTTGATGTTTTTTTTACTAATTCAAGTGCCTCTTCAAGAGGGTATTGTTTAAATTTATCAATTTCTGATATTGCTTTTTTGTTAGACATATATTTTTTGTAGTGGTAATCGAGGTGTAAACCTCTCCCACAATTTAAATAATTATTTAATAATTTCTACTCCCATTTGTCTTGCAGTTCCGGCGATAATCTTCATTGCTGCTTCCACATCGCTGGTGTTTAAGTCTTCAAGCTTTAATGTTGCGATCTCTCTTAACTGATCCTCTGTTAAAGTTCCTATTTTTTTTGCTAAAGCACTATCAGAACCTTTTGGAAATTTTCCAATTTTTTTGATCAACACTGAAGCAGGGGATACCTTTGTAACAAAAGTAAAAGTTCTGTCATCATATACTGTTATTTCGGTAGGTGTAACATCACCCATTTTATCTCTAGTTTGTTCATTAAATTTGGTGCAGAATTCTTGAATGTTTAATCCATGTTGCCCTAAAGCTGGTCCTACTGGTGGGATCGGAGTTGCCTGTCCAGCTGTTATTTGTAGTTTAAGTTTTGTAATTATTTTTTTTGCCATATTGACTATTCATGCACCCTAGAAGCAAAGGCGCTGTTTATTATAAATTATTTTATGTTTTTTTAATTTGTAAGAAGTCAAGCTCTACTGGAGTTTCACGACCAAACATAGAAACTAAAACCTTAATTTTGCCTCTTGCTTCGTCTAAACTAACAACCTTACCTTCAAGATTCTTAAATGGACCATCAGTGATTTGAACAGGGGATCCTGGTGTTACATCGATATTGAATTTAGGTTCTTCCACGCCCATTCGTTTTTGTAAGCCTTTAATTTCTTTTTCTGAAAGTGGTGTTGGGGTTGTTCCTGCGCCAATGAATCCAGTAACATTAGGTG
Organism: Patescibacteria group bacterium; assembly: GCA_016784175.1. GTDB lineage: Bacteria > Patescibacteriota > Patescibacteriia > Patescibacteriales > BS150m-G62 > BS150m-G62. Next base: position 1,797 of record JADHVC010000045.1, read on the forward strand.
TATTTCTTACTACATACCACGATTCATCGCTGACGATCATTTCTACTAAAACATATCCTGGAAATATCTTTTCCTCTACTACCTTACGCTTTCCATTTTTAATTTTGATCTTCTTTTCCGTAGGAATTAAAATTTTAAAGATCTTGTCCTCCATATCCATGGACTCGATTCTTTGTTTAAGGTTGTGGGTCACATTTTCTTCGTATCCTGAGTATGTGTGAATAGCGTACCAGCGTCTACCTTGGTTAATATCTTGTATAGACATAATGTATTTATATATTAATTATTTTAAAGCTCTAAGAATTTTTCTAGTCCAATTGTAAAGATGTAATCTAGGCCACCTAAAAATGTTGCCACCGCGATACTTACACCAATAACTAGTAACGTATAATTCATAATTTCTTGTTGTGTTGGCCAAGTAACTTTCTTTACTTCTTCATAGGATTCTTTAAAATATTGGATCAGTGAATTCATATTGATTAATTTATTTAGTATTAAAAAATAGCCCTTTGGCTACAATTTATTTATGATAAAATCTTATCAAAATAAAATATTCATGTCAATAGCAATTACCATTTATTTAGTTTATCATGGATAATCAAAAGTCCACGACAAGTTCGTGGGCTTTTTTCAATTTACATAAATTTTAAATCAATTCTTCTAGTTCTTTAAATAGTCTTTTTTGGGCTCGAGAAAGTTTAGTTGGTGTTTTTACAAATATCTCTACGAGGTGATCACCTCTGGTTTTCTTATTAATATGTGGAACGCCTTTGTCACGCAATTTAAATTTTGTGCCGTTTTGTGTTCCATCAGGTATGCTTAATTTCAGTAGCCCGTTAACAGTCTCAATTTCTATTTTGTCTCCTAAAGCGGCTTGCGTAAAGCTAATTTCTTCTCGCGAATAGATTGTGTCGCCAATGCGTTTAAACTTAAGGTCTGGCTTTACTCTGACCAATAAATATAGGTCACCGGGAGTGGCACAATTATATCCAGCATCACCCTGACCGTTCAGTCTTATGCTTTGCTCACTGTCTATGCCGGCAGGGATTCTTACTTTAATGTTAGCTTGACCACGCGTAACTCCAACTCCAGTACATTTAACACATTTCTTTGAAAAGGTTTTACCATCTCCACCACAATCAGAACAGCTGGCTTGCACTTGCATTGCGCCGAGTATTGTTCGTTGAATTCTGGTAACTCTGCCCTTGCCTTTGCAAGTTTTACAAGTATCTATACTTGCTCCTGGTTCTACTCCATGACCATCACAGTGATCACACTTATTATTCTTTGTTAACTTAATTTCTTTTTCTGTTCCAAAAATCGCTTCTTTAAAATCAATATTTACTAATGTTTCAATGTCGTTACCTCTTTTTGATCCTTGTGAGCTTTCTCGGCTGCCACCTCCTCCAAAAAAATCACCAAACATGTCACCCAAGTCATCTAAATTAATATTAAAACCTTGAGAACTAAAACCACCATAACCACCGTCTTGTCCACCAGCTTGATTGAAAGCTGAGCCAAATTGGTCAAATTGTGCCTTTTTTTCAGGATTCCCGAGTATCTGATAGGCTTCATTGATTTCCTTGAATTTTTCAGCATCACCGCCTTTGTCTGGATGATGTTCGTGCGCTTTTTTACGATAAGCTTTTTTTATCTCAACTGGGCTGGCACTTTTATTTACCCCAAGTAGACTATAATAATCTTTAGACATAATAATTCATTCTTATAATAATTTTATCTTAAATCGAACTCTTCTTGGTTTATCTTTTTACCATTCAAATAATAGTTATTGGAATCTTGTGCATAGCCATTATCCAGAACTTTAAATAGAATTGGGTCAGTATCTAAAGTGAGACTCTCTTTATCGATTTTATTGTAATACACAAAATTAATGTCTTTCGAATATCCATTAGCTAATGTAATAAAACTAGCTGGATGGGCACCTTTAATTGCGGTATCAAAATAATAAACATTACTGCTGTCTTTTATATAGGCATCTTGCATCTCTTCTTTTATTACTATTGCAGTTTTAACGTCTAATTTGTCTAATTTATTGCATTGTCCAGTGTAGATATTTTTTTCATCTTTTTTGTAATAAGTGCTAATCGATTCAAAAGTTTTTGCATCAGCTCCATCAAGTTTATATGAACCGCAATATATCGTATCCATATATTTTCCAAATACTCTGTCGATGATTTGAAAACTCTCCGCGCTTTCCGTGTTCAGTTCAATTTTACCAATGTTGCCTTCTGGATATTGTGGGTGATAAATAAAAGACCCATCAGTTGCATACTCTGTTCCTCCGAGGACGCTAAATTTAGTTACAATAGCCCCATCAACAATATTGTTTTTGTGATAGATGTAGTTCCCGTCACTTGAATAAAAACCACTAATAACCATAAATGATTCAGGATTCGCACCTTCAAGAACTAAATCATTGTAGTATACTTTGCTATCACGCACCGCATAATATTCATTAATTTGTTTGTCTTGACTTGCACCATTTAAGCTGTTCTGTATAACCCTCTCTTCTTGATTTTTTTCTTTGGTTTCTAATGTTTTGTTAATATTTGGTGTCGAACAAGCAGATAAGGTGATTATTAGAACAAAGATCGAGAGTGATAATATTGATTTTGACATGTAATAAATAAATATAAGCACATTTTTTTAGCGCATAAATTTATTTCTTTAATTATTATAACTTTGCTATTATTTACTATCTTCAACTTCACCCTCAACTACATTGTCATCATCTTTTTTTTCTTTGTTGGCGTCTGATCCGTCACTTTCATTATTTTCTGGTTTAGAGTTTTCGCTTGTCTTTTTAGCTGATTCTTTTTGTGAATACATTTCAGCTCCAATTTTTTGTGCGATTTCACTAAGCTCGTCCAATTTTTTCTTTAGCTCATCAGCATTATCACCATCTTTGACTTTCTTTAGCGCTTCGAGTTTTTCTTCTAGTTCTTTTTTGTCTTCTGGCTTCATTTTATCACCAGATTCTTTAACTAACTTATCAGTTGAAAAGATAATACTATCAGCTTGATTTTTCATTTCAACTACTTCTTTTTTCTTTTTATCTTCATCAGCATGTGCTTCTGCATCTTTTCTCATTCTATCAATTTCCTCTTCACTTAATCCAGAACTAGAAGTTATAGTAATTTTTTGTTCTTTGCCTGTTCCTTTATCGACAGCCTTTACATTTAGTATACCATTAGCATCAATATCAAAGCTAACTTCAACTTGAGGTACGCCACGAGGTGCAGGTGGTAATCCATCTAGCACGAACCTACCCAGTGTTTTATTGTCTTGTGCCATTGGACGTTCACCTTGAACGACATGAATTTCTACAGAAGGTTGGTTATCAGCAGCTGTCGAAAATACTTGTGATTTTGAAGTCGGAATTGTTGTATTACGGTCAATTAGCGCTGTAGCAACACCACCTAATGTTTCTAATCCAAGTGTTAATGGTGTAACATCTAGTAGTAAAACGTCCTTAACATCACCTTGTAATACACCAGCTTGAACAGCAGCACCCAAAGCAACTACTTCGTCTGGGTTCACACTTAAGTTAGGCTCACGACCGAAAAATTCTTTTACTTTCTGTTGAACCAAAGGCATGCGAGTCATCCCACCAACCATAACAACTTCATTAATCTCAGCTTTGCTAAATCCAGAGTCCTTTAGTGCATTTTCACAAGGCTTAATTGTAGACTCTATTAAGTCGATAACCAGTTCTTCTAATTTGGCTCGAGTGATCTTTAAAACCAAATGCTTAGGTCCATTAGCATCAGTAGTGATAAATGGTTGATTGATTTCTGTTTCTGGAACAGATGAAAGCTCGATTTTAGCTTTTTCTGCTGCCTCTTTAATTCGTTGAAGTGCTAAAGTGTCTTTTGATAAATCTATGCCTTGATCGCGTTTAAATTCATCAATTATCCAGTTAATTATTCGTTTGTCAAAATCTGCTCCACCCAAATGAGTATCTCCGTTAGTTGCTTTTACTTCAACTGTATCTTCAGAAATATCAAGCACAGAAACATCGAATGTGCCACCACCTAAGTCATAGACTGCGATTTTTTGACCTTTCTTTTTATCAAACCCATAAGCCAAAGCCGCAGCAGTTGGTTCGTTGATAATTCTTTTAACATCAAGACCAGCAATTTTACCTGCATCTTTTGTTGCTTGTCGTTGAGCATCACTAAAATAAGCAGGTACAGTAATAACAGCTTCTGTAATAGTTTCTCCTGTTTTGGCTTCTGCATCTGCCTTAAGTTTAGATAAGATCATAGCCGAGATTTCTTGTGGAGAATAATCTTTATCACCTAAAGTAACCTTTACGCCTTCGCCAGCTTGAACAATTTTGTAAGGCATTGTGTGAATATCACTTTGAACCTCTTTGTCTGAAAATTTTCTACCAATTAAACGTTTAATTTCAAAAACAGTATTTTCTGAGTTAGTAACGGCTTGTCTCTTTGCAGGAAGCCCCACTAATCGCTCACTATTTTTAGAGATTGCTGCAATAGAAGGAGTCGTTCGAACGCCCTCTGAATTTTCTAATATTTTTGGTTGGCCACCTTCCATGATAGCCATTGCGCAATTTGTTGTACCGAGATCGATACCTAATATCTTTGACATATTGTATTACTTAATAATAATTAATATTAATATATATTTAAAAATCCTATCTATAGTTTATACATCTAGCAGTCTAGTGTCAAGAGTGCTAGGTCTATTGATAGGCTGAGACTAACAATAAGGAAATTGATAAAAAAAAGGTCGTTTCAATTAAGAAACGACCGTGGTTGTTGGTGAATGGGTAGTATACTCCCTCTAAAAATATACAGGACCAAACATGGGATTTGCCTCCTTTTAATTGTATGTTAATAAAAAGAACCATTATTTTTATATCAGCATGGTGGTTGTTATTATGTCAATAAATATTTTTGTACCTGCTCACTATGTCTGCATTATTTTTGAGCGCATATGGAATATGTAGTAATTTTTAGCAGAATTTAACTTAAAAAATTTTATGTTTGAGTGAAGCGAGTTTAAAATTTTTGTTAAATTGTGCGTAAAAAATTGCCCAAT
>JADHVC010000046.1 GCA_016784175.1 Patescibacteria group bacterium
AAAGCTCCATTCTTCAGGGTAGCCCTCAATTACATTTATCCCGTCCACCACTACAGCGTCCATCAAATCATCGTAATCAACGCAATCACTTGATACGCTATCTACCTCACGGGCAATTATCCAATCAGATTCTGTTTTGTAAAATTGAGCCGTAAAGCTATTATCAACACAAGTGATGTTATAAGTAATTTCTTCAAAACCCAGACAATCATTAGTTAATCCAACCTTGTTTAACCCATTAGCAGGACACGATCCGCTAACTTCAATCCAAGTGTCATTTAATACAACTTCATCACTAACAGGCGATTCAATTGTAAATGGCGGAGTTGGGGCACTTGCTACAAAATCATCAAAGCTTAGGTCATAACTCATATTGTGAAAATCATCATTAAACCCCAGTGAATCCCAAACATCTGTTAACCCAGTGCCTTTCCAAGTTGAACAATTTGAGTCTACACACGCCCTAAAATATTGCGGTGTAGTTGAGGCTTGAATTTCAATGTCATGCCAAGAGTTGTCTGAAATTATTGTCCCAAAAGTTTCACCATTAAATTGATTATGTGTTCCTCTTCTAATAATCAATGCCCATAGGTCTTCTGAAAATATGGAAGTATCGTAAGTTCCTGAATTTTGCCCATATAATTGAAAGTAAGTTTTACTTGCGTCATTGAATTTAAACTTAAAGCTGATTGATTCTAGCGCGTCAACATCGCTAGGATTATATAATGTACCGCAATTATCGTAGTGTGAATTTTGCCTTAAACCATTGGGTGAGCTTACATATTGCCCCGAATATACTTGCAAATGACCACCACTATCATATGTCCAATCAGACGACTTGCTGTCGATATTACCTGCACTATAACTGTCAAAGTTTTCTTCAACTGCCTTGGCGTTGCCGGCAATTAGGAAAACAAGACCAAATAATAGTACAGGGATTAATGTTTTAATTGTTTTGTAATATTTCATAGTTCGTTCCTAAAATAAATTAAGTGGATCAGGATCGTGATAGTGGATTTTATCCAGTAATCTATTGATGGATATATAATTATTGTATTGCTCTTTGTTTAATCCGTTTTTTTGCTTGCTTGTTGCTTGTAGCTCTTTTTTATAAGCGTTCAAAAAAGCCTTTAAAAAAGATATTTCATATTGATTTAGATAAATTCTCATATGGTTAGTAATCAAAGTTATTTGAGTTAAAATTAATTTTAGTTAGTATTTGACTAGATAAAATCATTTTTTCAATTTCTTTGGCTTTTAGTCTTGATTTAATTTTTTTATTTCTTAGTTTGTTTCTGTTTTTAAGCATTTCTTCGCTTAAATACATGGCTTGTTTTCTATCAAGCGTTATTGTTTTTGTCATAATGAATGTTTTAAATATTTTTACTTAAAAGAGGGCTAGCTTTATAGCTAGCTAGCCCTCTTTAAGTCTATTTCATGAAGCGTCTTGCTAAGCGGTACACAAATGAAATGGAGAAGATGATCACACCCACGATTACAATATTTGCAATATTCGCGGTTATTACACCGATAATATTTTCTTTCATTGTATCGACTACCATTCCAGTTGTTGACGCTACATCCGCGTCAACTGCGGCAAAAGCAGGTAGTCCAATCACAAAGGATAGACACGCTACTCCAACAACTCCCCAAACTCCAAAGATCTTGTCTTTGATTTTTTTCAACATATGGTTAATCTTTTATGTTTTTAATAAATAACAATAATATGCCGACCATTGCCCCGATTGATAATCCCATAACTAAAGCCCTGACAATTACCTTGTAAATTAAGGGGAAATTGTCTACGTAACAGGAGTTAGCTAAATCGATTATTTCTGAGCACATATTAGTTGCCTGATGATTATTTATTAAAAGAAAAGAATAAAAGAATCATGGTAATTAATGCCAGTAATGGCATTAATGATTCGCCTATATTAAAGAAAATTGTAGTCATTAGGGATTCCATTTGTTTATTTCGCTATTAATATGGCTATTAAAAGAATCAAAAGACCTGCTAATAAAGCACCTAAGCCAGTGAAGAATTGAAAAGTAAAATTTATCAAATCCATGGCTTGGTCTGTTAACAAAAAAGTTGTTATACCTGCGATTTTTGTTTCAATTAAAAATTCCATAAATTTTAGAAGAATTAGCGTGACTAGAAATAGTTTCTATTCAGTCCTTTCTCTTGGGATATAAATGTCGACTTCGGCAGGCACTCTTTTCTTTTTGCCGTCATCGCCCTCGATTAATGCGTATGGATATACACGCACTTGCAATTCCACTTCATCGCCTTTTTCACCTATATCTAAGGTGTGATCACGAAGTGAAATAGCTACAGGATAAATTGAACCTTCTGGATCGATAAAGACTTTGCGATCGATTCCATCGCTTCCGTCTTTTCGCTTGTATTTCTTAGTTCGCTCACCCTTGATTGTTCCTCGAATAATATACATCTGGTTTGTTAAAGCTTGCTTAATTGCTTGTATGGCTATTTTTGATTTAATTAAGTTTTGCTTTGCTTATTAGTTATTATCTTTTAGCTTACGTACTCGCTTGACTCGACCTAGAAAAATAATTTTTTCCGTCAAAAAAAACACATTAAGCTATGTGTTTAAAGATAGAAAAACGAAGTGTGCGAAGTTGTGACGCACAGATGTGCAACTTCCGCGAACTCCTTTATTTATGGGGTAAATATTTAGGGTTAATTTTTACTCTGCCTTGTTGTCCGGAATTGAAGATGAGAAGATTGTTGATTTTATTACCTGTGCTTTTAGCAACCTTAGCTTGGAATCTAAAGCAAGCGTCATAATACTTTTTCCAGCTCATTTTATCTTTGGTGTACTCCAAATCTTCAAACTCGTCCATGGCAATTTCTGAATAGAAAAAGTCGTCATCTAAGTTGTCAGTATTAGTAATAAAAATATATTTCATGATTTTGTGAATATTTGTAATTTTATCGTGGCGAGATACCGCTATTTTGTAACCTTGAACACAAAATAGGCTTTTCTCTTCGCTAAACCACAAATCATCATCATTTGCCTTATTGGTCAGACCTAGAAATGACTCTTTATCGAGTAAATCAAAACAGTGATTGCATATTGCATTCAAGGCTAGATCAAATACTTCTTTTGCCCTTTTAGAACTCATCGTTTTATTGAGCCTTATTTCAATTTTAGTTTTTGATTTTTTGTTCTTAAAATTGTTTAGAGTGTCTCGAGTAATATCCAAAAGTAAGTAACTTGAGCCAATATCATCTAGAATTGAAATGTCGTATTCAGACTTTTCGAGCAACAAAAAAAGTCCGTTGATTGAAACGGACTTTTTTAGGGCTTTGGTTTCTTTTTTTAGTTTTCTAATTATTTTTTCCAATTCCGAGACTTTATCTAAGTATTCCAGAAAATCATATATTATGAGGTAATACCCAAAATCGTGAGTATTCTCATCAAATAGTTTAACAAACTTCTTGAGATCGCCTCGAAGCTTGCTATTTTGTAAATTAAGCATGGCTTTTTTGAAAACACAACAAAAAAAGAGCTAGTTGGAAAACCACTCTTTCTTGGGCTGTATTTTCGATTAAAACTTAAACAGGACAAATTTTAGTCGGAAAATTAGCCCTTATTTTAAGGTTAGCAAGAAGTAGTTAAAGAAAAAGTAAAGTTAAAATAAAATAATTATGAAATGGGGTTGTGTAAAAATTACTTAGGTGCCAATGGGAAATATTAATTTGTAAGTATCCATTAACTAATGTAATATATAATTATATAGTATAGTGCTACATTGAAAAAAGTACAGTCTTTTTAGGACTTGACACTAGCCTCAATAATTAATGAATTTATCAAAATATACAACAGTTTTTAAAAATTCGTGGCAGTTTAATTTAGAATATAGACTAGACACTTTAGTTCGTTTTTTAATTGCTTTAATATCGTTAATTAGTGTTTTTTATTTATGGAATGATATTTTTGCAGATAAGGCTGAGATGCTGGGCTATTCAAAAGATCAAATAGTCACTTATTATATTATTGTAGGTTATCTATTTGCTTCAATTTATGCTGGTCTGCCAACAGCCCAAGAAATTCAAGACGGTTCCTTATCTATTTACATAACCAAACCTATTAGTTTTATACTCTATAGCTATTGGCAAAGTTTAGCTAAAAAAGTTTTTCGCTTAATAATTGGTTTACCAATAATATTATTTATATTTTTTATTTATAGTGATAATCTATATCTTGTTACCGACCCTAAAGCATATCTTATATTAATCATTACAATTTTTTTCGCTATAAATATTTTATTTTTATTTGATATATTAATTGGCTTTATCGAATTCTGGATGATGCATTCAGCTAGTATTGTAATGATAACCGACTCAATTGTAGCCTTTTTTGCAGGTACTCTAATTCCTATCGTATTCTTGCCAAACTATATTCAGCAAATTGCAAATTATTTACCATTTAAATATACAGGTTTTTTCTTAATAGATGCCTTTTTAGGCAGGCTTGGGACAGAGGAAATTATATTTGGTATTGGTATTCAAATCGCTTGGACTCTTGCCTTAATGCTAATAGTTAAAATTGTCTGGATACAGGGTTTAAAAAAATATGAAGCCGTTGGAGCTTAAAATTAAAATAACAAATGAACCATATCAAGAAACATTTAAATTTAATAATTCAATCCATTAAAATTCAAACAATGGATAAATTAGAAGTTGCTCTTGCCTTTACATTCATAACATTGGGTATAATTTTGCAATTTACTATCACAATTATCTTTTTCAAGGCCATTTATTTAAGATCAGCTACAATTGGAGGTTGGGATGTAAATCAAGTATACATTTTACTTGGTACTTATTTTATCATTCAATATATATCTTGGAGTACATACATTAGAGGTTTTAATAAAATATCTCGTTTTATAGAAAATGGTGAGCTTGATTTATATTTATCAAAGCCGGTAAATCTAAAATTTTTTTTAAGCTACCGCTATATAGACCCAATTTTTATAATCCCACAAATTACAGTTGCCATAGGTCTTTTGTTTTATGGTGTATCCCAAACAAATGCAGATATTAATATATTGTCATATTTATTTATCCTTGCATGCGCTTTTATAATCCACTTTTCTTTAATAGTAATAATCTCAAGTATTAATTTTTTTACTATCATTCGTCAAGTTGACCATCTACATAATACAATTTTTAAACTAGGCCAATACCCAATCACTATCTACAAAGGCTTTACACGATTAGTTTTATCAATTATTATACCCATTGCTTTTATATATTCTGTACCAGCTAGAGCCATGGTGGGCGATCTATCAGTAAAAGAAATATTAGCAACCATTGGAATAACTTTTATTTTTTATTTTATAAGTTCACTGATTTGGAATTTAGGCTTAAAAAGATATGAAAGCGCTCATGGTTAAATTATTATTATTTTTAAATTATGCCAATAATAACAATCAAAAATCTATCTAAATCATTCATTTACCATAAAAAAGCCGAAGGGCTGAGGGGCTCAATTAAAGCATTGTTTAAGCGAGAAAAATTAACCAAAGATGCTGTAAAAAACATTTCTTTCTCAATTAATAAGGGTGAATTTGTTGGGTTTTTAGGGCCAAACGGAGCAGGTAAAACAACTACTCTTAAAATGTTATCTGGCATACTTTATCCAACTCATGGATCTATAATAGTCGGAGGTCATAATCCAGCCAAGAGAGAATCAGAATTTAAAAAGAAAATATCAATTGTTATGGGTCAAAAAGCTCAACTTTGGCCGTCTTTGCCTGCAATTGAAACATTTACTTTAATTCAAAAAATGTATGAACTAGACGAAAATAACTACAGAAACAGATTAAATGAACTTGCTAATTTAATGGATGTTGAAGACATATTAAATGTTCAAGTAAGAAAATTATCCCTAGGTCAAAGAATGAAATGCGAACTCATTGCTTCACTTCTCCATAATCCTAAAATATTATTTTTAGATGAACCCACGATAGGTTTGGATATTGTAAGTCAAAAAAAGATTAGAGAATTTTTAAAAGAATATAATCAAAAATTTAAAACAACAATAATTCTAACCTCTCATTATATGGATGACGTTCAGGATTTATGTAAAAGATTAATTATTATTAATGATGGGCAGATTGGATATGATGGCTCAATAAAAGATATAATCGAAGAATATTCAAAAGACAAAAATATTCATGTAATTTTTCGCAATAAAATATTAAAAAGGGATTTATCAAAAATTGGAAAAGTATATAATTATGAACCTTACGAGGCTAAAATTAGTATTCCAATGGAAGAAGCTAATAAAAAAATAAGTCTTTTAATTAACAAATTTCCTGTCAAAGATATTAATATCAAAGATGTAACCTTAGAAGAAATAGTGGAGGATATTTTTAAAAATAAATAATTTTACAGCATTTAGTTAAATGCAAAATAACCAACTTCAAAAAACAAATTTTTTACTATATTCACAAGACGATGAAAAAGTTTTTGTAGACGTATACTTTAAAGACGAAAATATTTGGTTGACTCAAAAGTTAATGAGCCAACTTTTTGATGTAGACTCAGATACTATTTCCTATCACTTAAAAAATATCTATAAAGAGGTAGAATTAGAGGAAAAATCAACTACCGAGGAAATTTCGATAGTTCAAA
>JADHVC010000047.1 GCA_016784175.1 Patescibacteria group bacterium
GCGCATATGGAATATGTAGTAATTTTTAGCAGAATTTAACTTAAAAAATTTTATGTTTGAGTGAAGCGAGTTTAAAATTTTTGTTAAATTGTGCGTAAAAAATTGCCCAATATTCCATCCTAAGCGAAAAAGTGATGCAGATATAGTGAGCACTTACCGAGTGCTTATTTTTTGACAAATTTATTCTTTAATAATATTATAAAGGCATAATAATTAAGTTATTTTAATATGAAAAAAGTTTTAATAGGTTTAGTGATAGTGGTTGGTTTAATGGGATTGTATGCATTCGGGACATATAATACCTTTGTGTCTAAGAATGAGGTGGTGGATAATAGTTGGGCGCAAGTTGAGGCACAATATCAAAGAAGGTTTGACTTGATTCCTAATTTAGTTGAGTCGGTTAAGGGAATTATGACTCAGGAAAAAGAAGTTTTTGGCGCTATCGCTGAGGCTCGAACAAAATATGCTGGTGCTTCCTCTGCTGATACGAAAGTAGGAGCTGCGGGAGAATTGGAGTCGGCTTTAGGTCGTTTGCTAGTTATCATGGAAAATTATCCAGAACTTAAGTCGTCTGAAAATGTAACTATTTTGATGGCACAATTGGAGGGTGCAGAAAATAGAATTACTGTTGAAAGAAAAAGATATAATGATAGTGCGGCTGATTATAATATATTGGCAAAGCGTGTTCCATCGAAATGGGTAGGTAGTATGTTTGGTTTTGAGGAAAGAAATTATTTTGAAGCTCAAGCGGGCGCAGAGAGTGCACCTCAAGTTAAGTTTTAATATAAAGACTTGATTGTCCTTGTGTGCTTGAAATATAATTGTGCCTAATAGTTTATATTATAAAAATGATTAGACTTAGTTCTATAATTTTCTTTGTTGTAATTTTTAGCTTTATTTTTCTGTTTGGCAACAACGCTCTGGCTTATTATTCTGTCGGGAGTCCAAGTGGATACGTTAATGATTTTGCGGGTGTAATAGATGATGCTAGAGAACTTGATTTGGAGAATAAGCTAGAAAATTTTGAAAAAGAAACTTTGAATGAAATAACAGTTGTGACTATCAATAATCTGGATGGTGATACTATTGAGGGTTTTGCTGTTAGTCTTTTTGAGGATTGGAAGATCGGTAAACAAGATAAGGACAATGGGATTTTGTTGCTTGTTGCGATGGAGGATCGAAAAATGCGAATTGAGGTGGGCTATGGCTTAGAGGGGGCTTTGACTGATGCACAAAGTTTTTGGATTATAGAAAATATTTTGAAGCCAGCATTTAAGAATGAGGAATACATAAAAGGAATAGATGGTGCTGTGGATAAAATTATGGCTGCTACTCAAGGTGAATATATACCAAGTGGAAGTAGTAAGACGAGTGCTGATGTAGATTTTGAACAGTTGTTCTGGATTTTGTTGTTTATTCCAACTTGGTTAGCTAGTGTTTTGGGAAGAAGTAAGTCATGGTGGATGGGAGGAGTTGTTGGAGGTATTGTTGGAGGGGTTATTTGGCTGTTTGCTGGAATGATGGCGGGTGTTTTTGGGCTTGCGATATTGATTCCGCTTGGATTGTTTTTTGACTATATTGTTTCGAAGAGTTATCATGCCGGAAAGGTAAGCGGGCATATACCGTGGTGGGTTGGTGGTGGACGAGGCGGTGGTGGCTCTAGAGGGGGCGGTTTTGGAGGATTTGGTGGTGGAAGCTCTGGTGGCGGTGGGTCGAGTGGGAGTTGGTGAGTTGTGGTATAAGTAGTTACTGCTGGGAGTATTGATATTTTTAAATTTGTTTGATATTATATTTATAAATTAGTAAGTGATAAAATACTGATTTATTTGTTGTAGAAAAGTTTGAGACATATAGTGAAGTTTTTTTGAAACACTAAGATTTAGTTATGCGCCTATAGCTCAGTTGGTAGAGCAGATCCCTTTTAAGGATAAGGTCCCAGGTTCGAGCCCTGGTGGGCGCACCGTTAAAGAACACCCTTTCATCTTGATTGGGTGTTTTGATATTTTATGCCTGTATTTGATGATTGGACGACAAAAGGTTGACTATTTTATTTGGAAATGATAATGTTTAAGTAGTTGTTAGTCTTTACACTCTCTTAAATATGAGCGGAGGTTCTAAAGAAAAAATGATTACTGAAGAGAACATGGGAGCATGAACGGCTCAGCTGAACTTGGGTTTCCCGAGTTCTCTGTGAGTAAAATACTCCCAGCGCGAAAACACACAATGGAGTTGAAAAAAATGGTCTTATATAGACCAAACACTACACTCTCAGTAATAATTTTACTGAGAGTTTTTTTATATAAAAATATGTAAATGGTTGTGAAATATTTGAAATCTGTAGAGTTTACTCTATCCCCTTCTCTAAATGCAAAAGATCGATTATTATTTATATATGTTTTTGATTTTTAAATTAATGCATTTGCCGAGATAGCTCAGCTGGTAGAGCAACGCATTCGTAACGCGTAGGCCGTGGGTTCGATCCCCATTCTTGGCTCATAGTAGGAAAATAAAAAATTCAGTAGCTTGCTTGTTGTGGGCTACTGTATTTTTTAAAATTAAGCGTTTTATTATTGTAAGTAGTTACTTTTTATTCTATCTTACTTAGTGCAATATCTTTTGCTGCGAAGAAATATTTAAACCATTTTTTAGGATTGGATTTTTCTATTTCATTGTCTTCTTGGTCACTTTTTGTTTGTTCGACTATGGTGTTTTTGTCTTCAAATTGTATTACGGTAACGCTTTCGCCGGTTTTTTTTAAGCCAAGATTTAGTCGAGCTTGCCCTTCTTTAAATTGTTCTGAGTCGAGGTAATTTATCATTTTATCTAGTTGTCTGTTTTCACCCTCTATCTCGCTTATTTCTTGTTGTAAACTTAGTACTTGATCGTTGACTTTGTATTTTTGGCTTAAGTTTTTCGCTAGAGGTACGCTAATTAAACCAATAACAATCAAGCCAATAACTGAGATGATTGCGGGATGGAACACTGATACTTTATTTGACTGTCTTTTGTGATTAGACCTCATTCTTTAATATTAATAATTTTATTTTTTTCTGATGTATTTGTGCTTAACAAATTCTATTGTGATTATTGTTATGAATCCGACGCTAAATATAACACCCCAATCTGTGAGGCTTAAAGGAACTGTGTGTAGGGCTAATTGAAGTGGTTTCCAATATATAGCAGATATTAATAACAAGAAACTAACAGTAACTGCGAGTAGTAATACTTTATTGCTGAACAGATTTATTCGCCAGATTGGTTCTCTTAGATTTCTTATGCTGAAAATATAGATCAGTGAATCTACTCCAAGTATAGCAAAAATTAAAGTTCTTATAAAGTCTATATTATATGCTTTATTATATAGGTATAGATAGATTCCAAAAATAAACAGGTCTCTTATTATGCCGACTGTGAAGATTATTGTCTTCATTTCTTTTGATATTAATGGTTCTTTTTTTGAAATTGGCGGCTCACTCATGACGCCATTTTCTGCTTTTTCAAAGGCTAGCGAAAAATGGGGAAAGCCATCATTAACTATATTTATCCAAAGAATTTGAACTGGAATTAGCGCAAGCGGCATGTTTAAGATGATTGAGCCGACTATTAGTATTACTTCTGAAAAACTATCTGATATTAAATAGGTTATTACTTTTCTGATGTTAGCAAATATTATTCTTCCTTGCTTAATTGCGGCGACGATGGTTTTAAAGTTTGAGTCGAGTAAAATTATGTCAGATGCTTCTTTAGCGATGTCTGTCCCCTCCCCCATTGCTATGCCAATGTCAGCGACTTTTAACGCAGGTGCGTCATTTATTCCATCGCCAGTCATAGCAACTACTTCACCTCTTGATTGTAGGGCTTTTACGATTCTTAGTTTGTGATGTGGATTAACTCTAGCGAAAATACTAATTTTATGGATAATTTTTTCTAATTTTTTATCGCTTATTTTGTCTAATTCGTCTCCTGTCAGTATGTTTTCTCTTTTTGCAGGTAGTCCAATTTCCTTTGCAATAGCTCTGGCTGTCAGTTTGTGATCACCTGTTATCATTACTGGTCTTATTCCCGCTTGAATGCAGACTTTTATAGTGTCTTTAGCTTCTTTGCGAAGTGGGTCTTTGAGGGCGATAAACCCAACGAAAGTTAAACCTGTATCGATCTTTTCCCAATTTGGTTTTTTTTCAACATCATTACTTTTTAATTCTTTTGTGGCTATGCCAATAACTCGCAAGCCTCGACTAGTTAGATCTGTGTATAAGTTGTTTAGTTTTAAAAGATGAAGTTTATTTATTTTCTTTCGCTTACCTTGATCGTAAAAGAAAATTGACTTGGCTAGTAGTTTTTCAGCTGCTCCTTTTTCATAAAGAACAAAACCATCTTTTTGTTTATGAATGGTTATCATGTATTTATTGGCGCTGTCGAAAGGTAGTTCTGCTATTTTAGGTTCTTGAGCTATAATGTGTGTTTTGTTGATGCCAGCTTGAGTAGCTGCGGACAGTAGGGCGATTTCTGTTGGCGCGCCGACTATATTCCATTTTGATAGGTTGTCGTGAGGATTTTCTATTATTGCTTCGTTACACATGGCAGCAATCTTTAATGCTAATTGCTTGACCTTGGAGTTATTAATATTTTCTAGGTTAAAAGCCGAAGGTGTTTTGCAACCGGTTATGATTTCAACGACATGCATTTTACCCTCTGTGAGTGTGCCTGTTTTATCGGTACATATTACTGTGGTTGAGCCGAGTGTTTCAGCAGCGACCATTTTTCTTGTTAAGGCTTCTTTTTTTAGGAGTTCTTGCATGCCGAGGGCAAGGATTACAGTTACGCCAACAATGAGGCCTTCTGGTATGGCAGCAACAGCAATTGAAACGCCCATGATAAACATTTCTAGTAATGGCCTTCCCTGAAGCACACCAATAAGAGCAATGAATATAGAAATTCCTCCTATTAATATACCTAAAAAGCGAGAGAATGAGGCAAGTCTAAGTTGAAGTGGGGTTGGTTCTTCGTGGGTTGCGCTAACTAGTTGAGCGATTTTTCCGATTTCTGTGTCAACGCCTATTTGGCAGATTATTGCTTTGCCGCTTCCTTTGGCACAAATAGTCCCGGCGTAAACCATATTTGTTCTATCAGCTAGGCTAGCACCACTTGATAATGATTCTATTGTTTTTTCGATTGGGAGAGATTCTCCCGTGAGAGAGGATTCGTTTATCAGTAGGTCTGTAGTTTCGATCAGTCGAGCATCAGCGGGAATTTTATTGCCAGCCTTAAGAACTATAATGTCACCAATAGTTAGATCTTGTGCGTTGACTTGGAGTTCATTTCCATTGCGTATTACAAAGGCCTTGTGCATAACCAGCTCTCTTAATTTTTCGAGAGCTTGATTGGCTTTGTATTCTTGAATGTAGCCAATGATTGTATTGATTGCGACGGCTGCCATTATTACTATTGCGTCAATATATTCATTGAGAACAGTTGAGACGACACCTGCGAATAGAAGGATAAAAATAAGCGGTGACTTAAATTGGTTTGCGATTATCGTTATTTGCGAAATTTGTTTTTCGCGAGGGAGTTCATTTGTGCCATATTTTTTAAGCCGAATGAGAAATTCTTTTTCGGTTAGACCACTTTCTCTTGACTTGAGTTTTTTTATTAAGGTGTTTGATTGGATTGTGTGGTGTTCAATATTCATATATAAAGTATATCATGTTTTGTTCTAAACTTGGTTGTGGTATAATTGTGAATAAGATAGATTACTTAATAAAAATAATAATAATGCCAAAAAGAGCTATTAACTTAGCCAAGTGCCATTACGAAAATTTAGCCAGTAGCCATAAACATTTACCGTGGTTATTGGTTTTGTTTGTTTTTGTGAATGTTTTTGCGTTGTCGATTAGTTCTATTTTGCCAGAGGGTGGGTCTTCTTTTGGTGTGTCTGCGGTAAAGCAGGCTAAAGCTGAGGGTAATGATGATGGTACGGTATTGTTGATACATAGTGATTCGACGGACGGAAGTGTTGTTTTTGCAGATGATTCAACGGCAGGAAATGGAGGCGCAGGGCATACAATAACCGCTGTTGGAAATGTTCACCACGAAGTAGACCAAAAGAAATTTGGTGCGACGAGTATGTATTTTGATGGAAGTGGTGATTATTTGAGTGTGCCGGATAGCGAGGATTGGGATTTTGGAGGTGGTGATTTTACTATTGATTTTTGGGTTCGTCGAGCGACTGTAGCAAGTCATGCCTATTTTTATAATCAGTATAAAGCTGGTTATGATGGCGTATATTTAGTAGCCTATGCTTTATCACATGGAAAAAAATTGGTTTTTAATGTAGATAACGATGGATCATTTCCTTGGGCAATAAGTTTATTGTCTACGACCACTATAGAAGCTGGTGTTTGGTATCACGTTGCTGTTAGTCGAGAAGGTAATGTCTGGCGTTTATTTGTAAATGGAGTAAAAGAAGCTGAAGCAACTAATTCATTAGTTTTAACCGATAAAACTAGCAATATTGGGCTCGGTATTGGTGCATGGGATTTTTCTAGTAATCCATATTACGGCCACATGGACGAAATGCGAGTATCCAAAGGCGTTGCCCGTTGGACAAGTA
>JADHVC010000048.1 GCA_016784175.1 Patescibacteria group bacterium
AAATCTGTATGAGCAATCCTCCCAACTTCAATGAAAACTCCGTCAACATCAATTTCTCGCTCTTCATCATTTTTTAATACTTTTATTTTTTCAACTTTTGTTGAGCCAAATATCTCCTTAATGTCGCTATTTAAAACCATTTCAATATTTTCTACACTTTTCACTTTATTAACCAAAGCCTCAAATGCTTTAAATTCTTCACTTCTATGAACTAGATAAACCTTGCTAGCAATTTTAGAAAGCACTTCAGCTGCGTCTAAAGCTGAATTTCCGCCACCAATAACTGCTACAACCTTATTTCTAAATAAAGGTCCGTCACAATTTGAGCAATACGAAACTCCTTTTCCTGAAAATTCATCCTCTCCTTTTATAGCTAAGCGCCTTGGAGAAAGTCCCATTGCAATAATAATAGTTCTAGCAGTGAATTCTTCATTATTAGTATAGAGTACAAAATTATCTCCATCTTTTTTTATTGTTTGTACTTCTGAAATTTTAATTTCAACACCAAGATCTTTCACATGATCTTCCATTTTACTAGTCAATTCAAAGCTATCAATTTTTTTAAACCCTGGGTAATTCTCAATTGAAGAAGCTAAAATTAGCTGCCCACCAGTATCTTTGGATATAATTAAAGTTTTCATTTCTCGGCGAGCCGCGTAAATTGCCGCTGTAAAGCCAGCCGGACCGGCGCCAATTATAATTGTGTCGTAGATCATACAACATGAAACACATAACATGAAACACATAACACTTGTTACGTGTTTCATGTTATGTGTTGTTTATTATTTTACCCAAAATTCATCTTTCATTCTATTGTCATCTTCTTCTCTTTTTTTATAAATTTTTTTCTTAGCTTGCCTCAAAAGTTCATCTAAATCAATAGTTTTTAACTCTTCAGTTCTTTTTAATAGATTTTCTTTATTGTTTAAATCGGGATTATCTATAACTTCTGAAAGTAAAATATCTAGAATCGCGCCCATTTTTGGTCCTCGTAGAATACCAGAATCACTTAAATCATCTCCATTAATTTTTAATGTTTTGACTGAAACAGGATCTTCTCGCACACGCTTGAGCATATATTCTAAATGACGCAATTTATATGGTTTAGCTTTAGGGACTCCTGAGCCAAGCCTATCTCCTATTCTCAAATGAATTAAATCAGCTAAATTTTCTTCTCCTACTTTTGTAACTAATCGTCTCACAGAACTTGCAGTAACCTCGCCTACATTATAATAGAACATATGGCTTTTTACCAGGTTTACAATTTTTTCTGTGTCGCGACATGAAAATTTAAAACGCCTCATAATCCTCTCTACCATTCTAGCGCCTACTAATTCATGGTTGTAGAATGTAGCGATACCTTTTATAATCTTTTTGGTCTGTGGTTTTGCGACATCGTGCAAAAGTGCTGCAAAACGTACTCTCCAATCTTCACTTGGGCAGTGCTTTAACGACAATATAGAGTGCTTAAAAACAGTATAAACATGATGTCTATCCTGCGCCACACCTACCCCTCGCTCTAATTCTGGCAAAATATATTGAAGTAATTTTGTATCATGAAGTAACATCACACCTCTTGAGGTTTGCTTAGAAGCTAAAATCTTTATCAACTCTTCACGGATACGTTCATTGGTTATAAATTTAATAGCTCCAGCTAGCTTAGCAATAGCGCGCTCCGTCTTTGGTTCAATGTCAAACTCAAGCTGACAAGCCAATCGAATGCAGCGCATCATACGTAATGCATCTTCTTTGAACCTATCACTTGGCTCCCCTACTGCCCTAATAATCTTTTTTTTAATATCATCTTCGCCTCCGAATAAATCAATAATATCTCCCAATGGACTTTGAACTTTGGACTTTGGACTTTGGACTCGAATCGCTATTGCATTAACTGTAAAATCCCTTCTTGATAAATCTTTTTCAATATCATCCTCAAAAACAATTTCATCTGGATGCCGCCTATCGCTATACCCCTGTTCAGAACGAAATGTAGTTACTTCTATTTCATGCTCAGTTTTTCTATTTTCATCTTTAATTGGAATAATAACTGTACCAAAAATATTTTCATATTTTGCATCTGGAAAAAGATTTAATATTTCTTTTGGCCTAGCTTTAGTTGTGACATCCCAATCTCTAGGCTCTTTCTCCATTAATAAATCACGCACGCATCCACCTACAATATAGGCCTCAAAACCTGCTTTTTCAAGAGTGTTAATTGTATTTTTAATATAGTTAGGAATAATCATAAAGTTTAAGGCTAGCAAAAATCCTTTGATTTAGCAAATAAAATTTAATATTTTATTTTTTTTCAAAATATGCTAAATTTAAAATACAGATTTATTGTTCTTTTTGGCCTTTCTCTTACAAAATGGGGGTCGTGATGAAATTTTTAAAAGAAAATCCATTGTTACCAATGGCGCTACTACTAACGATGGCAGTAACATTGGGGACGTTTTTTCAATCCAAAATAGATGTAATGGACTTATTCAAATCAAGTTCATTACTAAATACCCAGTCGAAAAAATAGTGAAGTCGACTGGGTCTTTTTTTATACTGTGGATAAAGTCATATCAAGTGACTATTAATGCTTAGGGCTCGCGAATAAATAACTTGAGCATTTCGGCAGCCCCTCCCCATCTTTGACAATCAGCAATCATTATCGTCCCTAGCTTCAACAAAAGATTAGAAAGTAAATTTGCGAATAATCTGAAATTGAAAAGCAATCATGCAATTCATGCAAATTTACTAGGGATTTAAAAAGGAGAAATCCCGAAAAAAGAAAAAAGAAAAAAAGAAAAGGTTGGTATGTAGTTAGTAGTTCTTTTTACCGGTCGCTATAAATCTGCGCAAATTTATAGAGACTTCACTTGAAAGTTTCCGGAAACCTTCAAAAGGAGGTAACAAACCATGCGTACAATCCTTGGAATAGCTGTTTCTGCAGCTATGGTCGCAACTTCTGGACTGGCATTTGCTGGGTCCGATTCGGACATGTGGGATGATACCGATACAATCGGTTTTACCCAATACACCGATGCTGAAGCGGCAGACGTTAAGGGAGCAGTATGTTTCACAGGAGCCTGTGTTACCGCAGCTGCTTACTGGGTAATGCTTAATGCTCAAAACATATGGGACAATGCCAACATGGTCAATGATGTCTACAGCATTGGCAAACGAGGATGGGACTATCAGTACAACCTCGCCTATCCAGCGCCGGTCAAGATCACCCATGGTGCGGTATACCCGCAATGCACAAACGGAGGTTATAACTTTGGGGTGGCTGCAAGATATTAAGCCAAAATGCCTCCCCTGAGAGGTTGTAATCCAACAAGATGAGATAAATCATCTACCTACAGGCCGTCCCCTTTATACAAGTGGACGGCTCTTTCTTTATATACTAAAATAAATCCATATAATTCCGATCATCGTCGAAATAATGATCATTTAATTTTATGTTTAATGTAATATTAAAAATCTATCTTTGCTTTAATATTTTAGTTCTTGCCCCACAAGTAATGCTTATTCTTGTGCATCCGGAAAATTATATTACATATTTAACTAGAATTTTATATCTCACTATCCTAGTATTACATGTATATGGACTAGTCTATAAAGAAAAAAAATTTACTCAAATTTTTTGGTGCTATATTTTTTACATCTCTTTAGTTTTTTCTATTATCACTATAATTAAAAGCTATATTCAAGTGGAAAGTGCTATCTTAAATCACGGCATAGAAAAAATAATATTATATACTATACTATTTTTCATACACGAAGGTTTAAGAATTGTTGCACTCTATTTATACGTCTTTAAATCTCCGGATATTTGGAAAATAGAAGGAAAAAAATAAAGTAAAATATTTTATGATACTATTATACAATAATTAGGCTATTTATTATTAAAATATAAATTAATATTAAACAATCCTTATACATCATGGAATTAGAAAAAAAACAAACTAAACATAATAACAAATTAAAAAAAATAAAATGGAAAGTATTTTTTTATTTAATTTTAGTGTCTAATATTTTTTCTATATCTTTAATTGTAGGATACTTAGGAGTAGACAATATTAATAAATTTTTCTTGCTGATGCTAGTAATTGATCTTATTACCACGTCTGTATTATTGATTAGTTTGTATGCTTTTTGTTGGCATAAAAAAATTGTTAATCAAAAATTTTGGAAAATTATTTTTATTTTATTTTTGATAATAGAATTCATAGGCTTATTTATAAATCAAGATTTATCTAATAAAGAACTTAGTAAAATCAGTGTTGATATGGCATCAGCTTCAAATCCTATTGTAGATATTGTTGTATATATGATTTTTGCTGTCCCCATGTTTATTGCCTTGTATCTTTACGTTTTTAAATCTCCAAATATTTGGAAAGTAGAAGAGAATAAACAAGAAAAACAAGAATTATCTTGACATTTAACAATTTTCTGTTAATTTGATTACCATCAAAGCTAATGTTTTGATGGTTTATTGTTTTTTGACAATTTCATACAACACACAACATATGTGAGGATGACATGAAAACGAACGTTCTGGGAATCGCAGTACTGGTTGGCAGTTTGTTAATCACGACTACTGGAAATGGAGAAGAAAGCAAAGATGAGGCTCAAGACCTTTTTCTTCATTTGAGAAAATCCATGGCACTTCTAGAGCCTGGGCAGAAATCAGTTGAAGTAGGTTTGAGCTATATCAAGGATGAAAAAGATCGATCGCCATTACTAACTTCTTTGAGAGAAGTTGGGATGAGTGTAACTTTGCGCCTTGGTTTAACTAAGCGTCTTGGCGCCTCTGTCAAATTTCCGGTCGCCTGGAAACAGGTTCACGTAAAAAACTTAGCTAATGGAACTGGTTTAAAGGAGGATAGTTTTGGTGCAGGTGATGTATCACTCAGCTTAAGCTATTCTTTTTGGAGGCAAAAAGGATGGAAGCCTGAAGTTGTAGGGACATCAGCCCCTCCCCATCTTTGACAATCAGCAATCATTATCGTCCCTAGCTTCAACAAAAGATTTAAAAATTATTTGATTCTAACAATTTAGAATGAATTTTTGTGGTAAGCAGTATAAATTTTGAAAAATGTTTAAAAATTGATTTATTTTTTGTAATTTTTAGCACTGCAAAGAATATAGCAACATACAAGTCGCTATTTTCATTTTAGATTTTTGAGATTATATTAAATTATAAGGATTGGGCAATAAAACAGACCTCTGTCATTTAAGTTGAATTTTCAAGCGTAATTGGACATTCCCTTTTATGCCCATGTAGCATTATTCTTAAAAGATGCTCCATTGAATGAAAATTAAAATTAAAAAACAATGCTCTTAATTTTTCCCAAAGATATATTTTTGCTCCAATTTTTTTTAAAACAGCTTTAAAGAGGCCGCAGGCCATTAACTGAATTTGATCCACTAAAAAAGCCAACATTAGTAAATAGGCAAACACTGTAGATAAATTTTTATTTCCGTGTCCAAAGTTATGCTCAAAATTATACCCTTGATTTTTTAACGTATTAAAAGTTTCATTTTCAATTTTCCACCTAGCTCTGCCTCCGCGCATTATTTGATAAACATTGTCAGTGCTAATTTTGATGTCTGTTACCCAGCTAAAATGCTGTTTTTTGCCGTTAGGTTTTTCTTCCCAATATTTAATGAAATTGACTAGAACATCTTGATTTGATTCATTGAGCGGCACTTGATTTAAAAAATGGAATTTATGTTTTATGTCTTTTTCATCAGTATGCTCAAACTTCCCAAAATCATTTTTCTCTATCTTGGATTTCGCGTAGTCAAATAGAAATTTATGATCGCCTTCTTTTGCTCCCAATATATAACTGCATTTATGCCTCTCTAAATCTTTAATATGAGGTGCGTTAGAACTCAAAGAATCTTCGATTATTATTGTTTTTAAGCGAGGGTGATCTTTTCTAAATTTTTCTAAAAAACGTTTCGCGGCATTACGTTCGCAGTCATTCTTAGTTTTTCCGTCTTGTTTCATTATTGGTTCTGGGCAAAGCGGTATTACTTCCTTGCGATCCGGATGCACGATAGCTGCTCCAAATATTTGATGATAATATTCAATTTTTCCATCCCTTGATTTTTTTTCCATGCAATTATTGCAATGTGTTTCTTTGGAGCTAAAATAGCCTGTTCCATCAGCAGAAATTAAATAATAGCCATTTAGAAATGCCATATCCTCTAAACATTTTCCTCGCTGAAATTTGTTAAATACGTCATTGAACGCAGGTCGCAAATTCTCAGGATTAACACTATCTAAAATTTTACGCATGCTTGTATCAGCTGGAGCATTTTTAACATTATATATTGATAATAAATTTGGCTCAGCAGATACTTTTTTATCAAAACTAAGCAACGATGGCTCCTTTAAAGAAAACATTGCAAATCCTGACATTAAAGCATCAGCCAAAGAAACAATTGGTTTATTCTCACGATGGTCTGTAATTTTATCAAAATTTGAATAAATAGAATTAAACATGCTATCAGCGCATA
>JADHVC010000049.1 GCA_016784175.1 Patescibacteria group bacterium
AAGCTAATGAAGAAATCTTAAAACAACATAAACTTAACCTAGAAAAAGAAGAAAAGAAAATCAGTAACCTAATAGACATGCGAGCTGAGGGTGAGATTAACAAAGAAAATTATTCAAAAAAGGTTAAAAATTATCAAGATTCAAAAAATCAAATTCAAAGTATTATTAATAATTTAGAAAATGGCAACAAAGACTTAAATCAAAAAGTAGAGGATGCCTTTAGCTTCGCCACAAATCTTAAAACAAAGTTTAAAAATGGCACTCCAAACGAGAAAAAAGACATACTTCAAAATCTTGGCTCAAACCTGTTTGTAGAAGATAGAAGACTACTAGTATTACTTGATTTACGTCTACAACCCTTTGAAAAGTACTCCCAACCCTTAAAACAAGAATTAGCCAGACTCGAACCTCTTAAAATAACTAAACATTACAACAAAGTAGGCACTCTCGTACCTACTTGTTCATCTCGGTGGACGTAAGTGGACTCGAACCACTGACCTTCACGATGTCAACGTGACGCTCTAACCAACTGAGCTATACATCCAGTATTAAAATTTCTTTAATTTTTTTAAAACAATTTAGTTTTTAATAAATGTAGGTGTAGATGGGATTGAACCATCGACCCCCGCGTTATAAGCGCGGTGCTCTAACCACTGAGCTATACACCCTTTCAAAATTTATATTGAATATACTTATTTAATCATTTTTAGTTGATTTTTTCAAGAGCTAGTGTTTTTTAGTTGGATTGTCCGTATTGTCTTATATTATTCAAAGTTCTATAATGAAGGTAACCATTATATTAATTTAGAAAGTGTGATTTTTTCATATTTAAAATTTATTGTTTTATAAGATGAATTTATTATTAACAAAATTAGCGAGTGATAGGGACGACGTTGCCAAAAAAGATTTTGGTGTCGATGCTTATTGGTCTAGTGTTATTGGTGAAGAGGGACAATTGGCAATCGATGTGTATGAAACAAAAGATTCTTATGTTGTAAATTCAACTATTGCTGGAGTTAAGGTTGATAGTTTAGACATATCGGTTAATAATGACATGTTGACAATTAAGGGAGAGAGAGTAAAAAAGAAAGATAATGAGAGTGAAATAATTGCTTATTTATATCAGGAGTGTTTTTGGGGTAAGTTTTCAAGATCTATCATTTTGCCGAAGGATGTGGTTTTGTCTAAGATTAAGGCAAGCTTGGAAGATGGAGTTCTTACTGTAGTATTACCAATGAATACAAAAGTTAAAGAAACAATAATTAGAGTAAGAGAAGTATAAATGCTTATTAGACTAACAATTGCAAAATATTGTCGCGATGCCGCTATTTTAAGATCGGAGGATAACCACTCATTTGTTTGGCCTATAGAGAAATTGCCAAGTAATGTGCAGGTTGGTTCGGTATTAGTTTTTAATATTCTGGGGGATAATGTGTCGGATGATGGTTCACGAGTGATCGCAAAAGAGATTTTAAATGAAATATTTAGATCGAGTTAATTTGAGTTTAAGCATCAGTTCATTGTTAGCTCTTTTTAGAAAGAAGACAAGTAAATGATTTTTTTTAAAAAAAAGGAAAGAATTAGAGTTATCTTTGATGCAATTGTTAATTCAATTGTCGGGGTATTTATTTTCTTAATAATCTTGGCAATACTTTTAACTATTGTGATTTTTGCATATCTTGTTTTTGAAAAAAAATATGAAAGTAGGATTTATCCTGGCGTTTTTTTGAAAAATATAGACTTGAGTGGTATGGATTATGATGAATCTAGCTTGGCATTGAAAAAAGAAATTGAAGATATAAATCAGAATGGTATTTTGTTTTATTATTATGATTTTAATTCATTGACAAGTGACACATTAAGAAAAACAACATTGTATCCACTAGTTTCTTCATTTACTGGAGATATTGCTTATCAAGTTATTGACTTTAATATAAACGAGGCGGTTGATCAAGCCTTTGGGATCGGAAGAAATAAGAAATTGCTAGATAATATAAAAGATAAGGTAGATGCTTATTTGCATACGGTTCAGGTTGATGTTCATGTAGATGTAAATGAAGAGGAGATAGAGAAAATTCTGAAGACTTATTTTAAACAGTTTGAAATTCCAGCACAGGATGCTCAATTATTAACAAAGAAAAATAATAATAATGAGATAGTTTTTGCTGTAACTAAGGAGCAGAATGGCTACGTCATTAACTATCAAGATGCTATAGTGAAGCTTAAAGATAATCTGGAAAATTTAGATACATCTCCGATAGAATTGGTAAGTCTTGTTGATGAGCCACTGGTGTATCAAGAGGATGGCTTAAAAGTGGCTGAGAGAGCCAATGGAATATTGTCATTTGCTCCATTTACATTGTTTTTCGAAGGATATCCAAAATTGAAAGTGCCAACTCGGGATTGGCCGATAGAGAGAGATGAGCTTGCGTTATGGTTAGTTATTAAAAAGGGGGATGGTGATGGAACAGTGATTGGCTTTAATGGTACGGTTAAGGAGTATTTTGAAAATAATATTTCAGCTCATATAGGTCGAGTGCCAAAAGATGCAAAGTTAGAGGTTAAGAATGGTAAGGTTGTAGAATTTCAAACTGGAGTTGATGGATTGGAACTTGATGTGGAGAAAACGATAGCAAATCTTGAAGAGCGTATTATTGATCGAACTCACAATTTAATTGTGAAAGAAACTAATGATGCTAGAAGGATAAAGGTTGAATATCAGGAGGTGAGTGCTAAGCATACAAACGATATTAATGACATGGGTATAAAAGAGGTTATTGGTGTGGGTGGGTCAAGTTTTGCTGGATCGCCAAGTAATAGGCGTCATAATATAAAAACGGGGATCGATTCTTTGAATGGTTTAATAATTGAGCCGAACGAGGAATTTTCATTGATAAAAGCACTTGGAAGTATTGATGCAGAGGGTGGATATAAGCCAGAGTTAGTTATTAAGGGTGGTAAAACGTTGCCAGAATTTGGTGGAGGATTGTGTCAAGTTGGGACTACTTTGTTTAGGGCGGTTTTAGCAGCTGGTTTACCAGTAACAGAAAGAAGAAATCATTCATATCGTGTTGGGTACTATGAGCCAGCTGGAACTGATGCGACAATTTATGATCCTTGGCCAGATTTTAAGTTTGTTAACGATACAAATAAATATTTATTGTTGCAGACTTTTATGGAAGGTGATGAGTTGCGGTTTGAATTTTGGGGGACTCAAGACGGAAGAGTATCTTCAACCTCTGATCCTGTGATATATAACATTGTACAACCTGGTCCAAAAAAAGTTATAGAAACAACGGACTTACCACTAGGGGTAGAGAAGTGTACAGAGAGAGCACATGCTGGCGCAGATGCATATTTTGATTATTCTATTCTGGATAAAAATGGAGAATTGAGAGAGAGGCGATTTTCTTCTCATTATGTACCATGGCAAGAAGTTTGTTTGATTGGGGTGGAAGAATCGTTAGCCACTACGACAGATGAGAATATTTTAAAAGAAAAACCCACCTTATAATAAGATGGGTTTTTTAAGATCCGCTTAGGCGGGCAGGCAAGAAATTTTTGCCAGGAATAGTTCAGCTTGCGCCATCCCATCCAAGCAAGAAATCCCCATGCTTGTCGTGCCTGACCCGCCTAAATTGACCTTGTTAATTATTAATTAAATTGCTAATCTAATTCGACATATAATTTTAACATTAATAAAAAAAAATGTCAATACCTAATGCTATAAAACTACGAATAGTTTTGTTGCTTTTGCTAATATTAGTGATTATTTTTTTGTTGTATTTAGCAATAATTCCGTTCGGAAAGGCTAATTATGTATTTATTCCTGGTCAGTATAATTCGTTTTGGGGTATTTTAAGTCCACAAGTTAGATTATTTGAGCCTTTCGGTAATACTCAGAAAATAAAAGAAGGTCCAGTATATATTAATTTAAGGACGTCAAGACCGTTTGATAGAGCGAGTTTAAAGATTAAGTATAGGTACCCTGTTAATAGTAATATAAATATAATAGAAGCTGGTGTTTTGGTTGATTCAAAAATGTGGCGTTATGAACTATTGCCCTTAGAGAATAATTTTTTAAATCGACTGTCAAAGAGTTGGAGTTTTTTAATAGAAGATGGTTCATTGTTTTTAGAAAAAAAGCCAGAGTTTAGTAGTATATCAGAATTTATTGGTAGCTCTCCGGATGTTTCAAAAATTGCTTTTTATAATTATGAGTATAATTTTGATTATGAAATTCCTAGCTATGAATATAATAGTTCAGTAAAGGATATAGACACTGAAATTCGTGGACCTTATCAGTTTTATACATATGTTGGAGAAGGTGAGGATTTATACTTTGATTTTTTCTTCGAAGATATTAATGCCAATAATGATAGTGATCCAATTGATATTTTTTTGTATTATAAAGATAAGTTGATTAATTCAACTACTTTAGAGGATGATGGTATAGAGGAGGATAATAATAAGATAGGGGAGCAGAGAAGTTTAAGTTTTGACTTTCCAGGTATGCCACAGGGCGTATATAAGTTTGAAGTAAAGGTGAATGAGGATATAATAACATCAAGGATAAGACGGAAGCAGTCAAAGATGAGCTTTATAAATAAAGTATGGATTTATGGTGATAGTGATGGTGAGTTAAAAATGTATACTGATTCAAGTGATATAAGTGTTCTTACGAAAAATCCAGCTAGTCTACAAGTTATTGATATTGATGATCGAGAATTAGAAATGAATGAAACATTTAAGCAGTTTAATGCAAGTAGCGAGAGTGCTATTTCGGTTATTGAGCTTAAGAAACGCGATGTTGTAATGGCTGGTAATGGAATCTTCAGTTTTATAGCTAGCGATCTAATAAACCCTTCTTTAAAAAAAGTGGATATTAATTATGACTTAGGGAATGAAGATATTTCGTATGTTTTAGCAAAATATACTTTTCCTCAAATTGAGGATGGGTGGAAGGTTAATACTGTAAATATTGACTTAACTAAAGCTTATCGTGAAAATCAGATATACAGTTTCATTTTGTCGGTGCCTGGATTGCGCATGAATGATGAAGTTGATGATTGGGTGGAGATAGCGGAAGTGAGTGTTGACCTAGAAGGCAGAAGTTTATTTCAGTGGGTTAAAAACTATTTAAAAAATAATTAAAATAGAAAATTTATGAATCTATTAATGTTTACATTGGAGTACCCACCTTTTCATGGAGGAATAGCTAATTATTATGGCAATTTGGTGAAATATTGGCCGAAGGCTGATAAAATGTTTGTGTTAAATAATAATGATAGTAAATTGTTAAGCCAAAATATCCCTTTTATAAGAGTGATGATATTATTTTTTATTTTATATAAAGAGATTAAATTAAAGAAGATTGATCATGTTATCGTTGGGAATGTTTTGCCATTAGGCACTGTTGCGTATCTTATTTCAAGGTTTTTGAAAGTAAGTTATTCTGTGGTATTGCATGGAACCGATTTTTCTTTTGCTACTCGGCAATATAGAAAGAAAAAGATTACAAGAACAATCTTAAATAATGCTGGAAATATTGTATGTGCGAATAGTTTTACGGCTGAATTGGTGGATAAATTCTTAAAAAGAAACAAAAAGGTTGAAATTGTTAATCCAGGTATATGCGCTCAGGGGGGAGTTCAAATAAGTAGATCTCAGATTAAGAAGTTATTTAGTGATTATAATTTGGAAGGTAAATATATTTTGTTATCGGTGGGACGTCTTGTAAGAAGAAAAGGTTTTGATAGTGTGATAATGGCGATATCTACTATTTTGCAGAATGCGCCTAACCTTATGTATGT
The DNA here is from genome assembly GCA_016784175.1 of Patescibacteria group bacterium. Taxonomy (GTDB): domain Bacteria; phylum Patescibacteriota; class Patescibacteriia; order Patescibacteriales; family BS150m-G62; genus BS150m-G62. Next base: position 5,814 of record JADHVC010000049.1, read on the forward strand.
GATAATTGGGGATGGTCCGGACAGGGATTATCTATTGAATATAATAAAAATAAATAGTTTAGAGGAAAAGGTTTTATTATTGGATAATGTTGATGATGAAAGAAAGCAACTGTGGTACAATATGTGTAATTGTTTTATATTGGTGTCACATGAGATTGGTGGCGATTATGAAGGGTTTGGAATTGTTTATTTGGAGGCTAACTTGGCAGAAAAGCCTGTGATTGCAGGGGATAGTGGTGGAGTTAAAGATGTTGTTAGGGAGGGTGTTAATGGAATTTTGGTTGATCCTTATAATGTCGATATGATAAGTGATGCAATTATTGATTTATATCGTAATAAAAATTTGCGAGATAGGTTGGGGGGTGCTGGAAAAAAAATGGTATTGCGATATTTTGATTGGAAAGATCAGGTTGAGAAATTTTATTCGATTGTTCATTCTAAATAAAAAAGTAACTGCTCACTATGTCTGCATCACTTTTTCGCGCAGGATGGAATATTAGGCAATTTTTTACGCACAATTTAACAAAAATTTTAAACTCGCTTCACTCAAACATAAAATTTTTTAAGTTAAATTGTGCTAAAAATTACTACATATTCCATATGCGCTCAAAAATAATGCAGACATAGTGAGCAGTTACA
>JADHVC010000050.1 GCA_016784175.1 Patescibacteria group bacterium
CGCTAAAACTATTGCTTCCAGCGAAACAATTAAAGTAAGCATGCCAAAAGGATAAGGGTCAAATGACTGGTCTGCAGCACTGTTATACCAAAGCCAGATTCCAAACCAAACAATGTGAATATAAACAAAATAGATATTACCGCAAAACAAAGTTATTTTATCTGAAATTTTATCTACAAAGGTTTTTCGTGATTCAATTATATTTTTAATATTTTTAGTTAAAATAACTATCTCTTTTTTAGTTTCTAGCCAAGCTTGCTTGTTATTATTTTTTAGGCAAACATCGCAATGTGAAGCAGTCTCATTTTTTATCATTGCTTGAAGATTTCCACAATTATTACATTTATAAATTAAATTTTTAAGACTTTTTTTGCCTGGTTTTAACATCATAATAAAGTTTAATTTTATTGTTATCTTATTAACCTAACTTAATTATACTCCAAAAAACTTTAACAAAGTAATCAATTAATTCTATTAAAAAAACTAATTAATCCAGAAGTGTCTTTAACTTCACTTATTAACACTTCGGATTAGAAGAATTTAAAAATTCTTTCTGAATGATTAATTGGAAATATTATTAATTATATCACTTTTAAAAAACAATCCATAATGCTCGAATACCCCCCCATATTAAAAAATAGTACTAAAATTAGCACTATTTTTCACTGCTCGCATGGCATAACTACTTTTGAGCGTTTAGCTGGAATAAAATATACTTGAATTATAAACCATTAAAGCTTTTTAAGCATCTTTTTGTAATAACTTAAATCGAGATTACCTGGAGAACCTAATGATTTTTTTGATTTTATATTTTTCTCTAAATTAAATTCTCTCACATCCTCGAGCGCTTGACCCACTTGCACATACGCATCCCTAAACGAGATACCATCTTTTTCCACCATCTCATTAGCCATATCAGCTGCAAAAATATCTTTCTTTATGGCCTTTTCAATAACATCCTGCTTAACTTTTACACCTCTAATGAATTCACGAACTACCTCCAATGAACTTTGAGTTATATTCAAACTTTCAATCAAAGGCTTTTTGATTAACTGCAAATCCCTATTGTAACCAGATATCACTCCTTTTGGAATGTTTTTAACTGTTAGTTGATGAGAAAATATAACTGAAGCATTGCCACGCATAAGCTCCATAGAATCTAGATTTTTCTTTTGAGGCATAATACTAGAGCCTGTTGTTAAATTTTCTGATACTTTAATAAATTCTGTTTCCCTTGCTGTAAAAAATAACATATCAGTTGCAAATCGAGATATAGTTAACATTAACTGAGAAAGAGATTCTAAGGTTAAAGACTCAAACTTTCCTCGACTAGCTTGGGCAAATAAACTATTAACTATATTTTTATCAAAATTTAATTTCTTTTTTGTATAAACTCTATCAAGTGGAAACGAAACTCCAAAGCCAGCTGCAGTTCCTAGTGGATTTTGATTGTTAATCTCAATAGCTTTGTTTACAATTTCCTGATCATTAATTAATCCCTCTACAAAAGATAAACTCCAATGCCCAAAACTTGAGAGCATTGCTTGTTGAGTGTGGGTATATCCTGGTAATGGAATATTTTTATTATTTTCTGCAAATTCGATAAAACTATTTATCACATCCTTATTTAAATCTGCGATCTCTTTTAGCTTATTTACTGTATATAATCTTACAGCTGTTAATACTTGATCATTTCTACTTCTACCTGTGTGAATTTTTTTTCCAATATCTCCTAACTTTTTGATTAGTAAATTTTCAATAACAGTATGACAATCTTCATCCTCAACTCTTATTTTTATTTTACCTTTATTGAAATTTTGTAAAATATCACCAAGTTCGCCAACAAGGTTTTTAACTTCTTCGCTGGTGAGCACACCAATAATACCAAGCATTTCAGCATGAGCAACTGAAGCCTGAATATCAAATGGAAATATTTCTAAATCCCACAAATAGTCATCTCCTGTGTTATATTTTTCAATTATTGAATTACTTTTTGATTTTGATTTTTGCCAAATTTTAGTCATATTTTTCTACGTCATAGGTAAAACTAGCTTCACCGGACTTAAGCTTATCATCACCATTTAAAAAAGGAACAACATATTCAATCTTAATTACATTACTATTACTATCCCTTTCTAAAATCTTAGTCACTCGCCCCATATATTTTCTTGAATTAATTTTTACAACTATTTCTCCTCCAATCACAATATTTGGAGCACCTTCAAATAAGCAAGCCTTCGCAACTACTTTTCCTCCTTTATGCTCCATGAGCTTTTTAAACTCCAAGACTTGTAACTCATCCTGAATTTCACCTTCTTGATTCTCGCTATCTTCGACTTTACTTTTTTTGATTGCTGGAAATTTCAATATCTCGCCCATACAACTAATTAAGAATTAATTTTTTTTAATTATAACATACATTTTCAAATTAATAAGCATTTTAATTATTACACTCGAATCCTACTCTCATATATCCAAAAATAGCGCTAAAACTAGCACTATTTTTTATGCTCTCGGGGTCGGGAATCTCACTTCTCTAAGGGCTTCCGTCCTCTAGCTTCCCCTCAGAATATAGGGGAAATATCCGCTACCACCTCTGTTAAAATCCTTCTAACTGCAAAAACAAACCCCCTCCCCGGACGCCGCCGTCACTTTATCCGACGTTTCCTGGATAATAAAAACGGAATAGTATTTTTTACTATTCCACATTCCGCTACTCCTTATTTATCTCACTTTTTTTTACTAAAAGCTCTCAATATAATCTCACCACCATGCCTAATTGCTGCTGCCTTATTCTGTAAACTCAATAATTCCATCTTTTTTCTATGTGAACCTGAGATATCGTACCATCTTTCAGTAAAAGAGCAAAACCGTATATTCAAAAAAATGACTTTCTCGACTTGGATCCCAAAATCATTTAAAATCTGATCGAAGATTAAAGTATCACCCTTCTTATTTCGAGGTGTTAGTCCATAACGAGTCAAAGCAGGTCTTTCACTAATCAAACTTTTAACTTTTAAACCACCAAGATATATTTTAACCAACACTTCAAGCTTAGACTTAATAACCTCAAAATCATTACGTACCTCAACTAAAGCCTTACTTGCATCCACAACCTTCATAAATAAACTACAACGTATGTAACAACGACCATCAATAATTCCAACAGAAAGACCTTTTGAGCCCAGATCCTTATAAAAAAGAGGCATAGCATGATAATAAATTGGCATCGTAATAGATTTCTTAAACCAAAAATACGGAAAAACTAAATGCCACCCAGCTTGAAAAGTTCGATGAACCTCGCCACGCACAGAATAAACAGAAGCATGGTGCCTTGGCACAAAAATAATTGCTTTTTTTAGAGTTACAATAAGAAATACAACAAAGCCAAACACTATTGCAACCAGCAATAATATCGACTTAAGACTAATACTCACCAAGAACACAAAACCGACTACATACGCCACAGAAAATACACTCCACAGCATTCTATCAGAAGAACTCCAATCAGCCTTCTTAAAAAAACCATTTAGATACGATTCCATAGTGTTCATCCTCTTAACTCCTCAAATGAAATGATAACAAAGAACATAAATTAATTCATCAACATTACACTCTCTCTACCTCCAAGCAACTCAACCTTAACACACTAAACTCAAAAATCAACCTAAATAAATAATTAAATCCGCCCTTTTTAGTCTAGGCATTAATAAATATTCAGTAGTACCTTCAATAATCCAGCTTTCCTTTCTATAGTTTCTCCCAATATCCCTAATACTTTTTTGCTTATCCTCTTTAATTATAAATTTTTTCTTCCAAAAAAAAATCATCTGTTGAATAATGCTTAATATTCAACCTCTGCGCTAACTTTTGAGCTAAGCTAGTTTTTCCTCTTTATCTCCGAATATGGACCATCATCACCCCACAATTCGTCACGTTGTTTTTGCGTTAATTTCATATTTTTATATTAATAAAATAGCACTAAAAAATTAGTGCTACTTAAAACTTGCTCGCATACAAGGACTGCTTTCGAGCATTTAATTGGTTTAAAGCGTGCCCGAATTATAGATTGATCCAAGCATTGATGGAATTAATCTAAACTCCTTTTCTTAAAATATCTCAAATTATACTCCAGCTATGTAACTTATCTGCTTCTTCATACCAGCGATCCCCAATATCCTTTCTGTAGTACATATTAGGGATTAAGATATTATTAATTCTTGAATAAACTTGTGCCTGAGCTTGCTTCATTGTTAGCCCGCAACCAGCAACTATTAGTGCTACACCGGCTGATCCCGTTACAACCCACTCTCCCTTCACTTTTTTAACATCTTCGATATGAATTCCTTCTAATCCATTTTTCTTTTTAAACACAATAACCGCTCCTTTTGAATATGAACTAAAAGTTTTTTTATCTCGAAAAGGGTACGGTGGCACAACAATTCTTACTCCAATTTGAAACCCTTTTTTTGTTTTGATATAAAAATTATTCCCATTTGCTAAATTAAAAAATAACTCACTAATGGGTCCGATTATTCCTTCCTTTTGGATACTAATTGTTGGGTATCCAAATCTGGATGTAAACTCAAGCGGATAAATTCCGCTTCCGTTAACAATGCAATTAATATCAATATATCCAACATATTTTTCTACTGCTAATTTTAATTCCATTTTTTTAAGCGTTGCTTGAAACAACTTATTTGATTCACTCCAAAACATACTTGTCCCCATTTCTCCTGTAGCCGGACCTAGATTACCTGGAAATAATTTTTTATGTTCAAAATTTATATTTATAGGATAAACAAACTTATTACCATTAAAAAAAGCGCCTACAGCTACCTCAACCCCCATCACTCTATTTTGCAATTGAAAGATTTTAATTTCATTGCTCCATATTTTTTTGTATGACTCTAATATTCTAATCACATCATTTCCATCTTTTTCCATACCCACAAAAAGCAACCTTTTAATATTTTGTGCCTCACCACTAGGTTTTATGACATATGGTCGAGGATTTTTTCTTACATAAAATATAGCTTCATCAAAATTATTAAATTCTTTATATGGAATTATTGAAACACCTTGTTTTTTTAACTCTTCTTGTCCAAAGGTTCTGTCATCTTCCAACATATCAGTATATGGCGTACCTCCAATTACTTTCTTTCCCTGCTTTCTTAATCCATCAGCAACTTTACCATGTCCTAAAACATCATCAAAAATGATAACATCTGCCCAATCAACTTCCTTATGCCAATCTTTTGTTTTAGGGACAAACCCATGACATATATCAGATTCTGACTTATTGGCAATATAATATTTAACATTCTGACCTTCCTTATGCACTTGCCAAGCAATATCGCTTATTAAGGCATCTTCGGAAATAAACAAAAAATTTTTTTTCATTTAAACTTTATTTGACATATTTTATTTTAAAAATATCTTTATGCCATTATTTTTTAGACTATTTTTTAAAAAATTAATATTTAACGCATTTTTTTATTATTATTTCATCCCCATTTATTTTAATTCTTTTAAAAGGCAACTCTTTCTGGCTCCAAAGCCTTAACCACTCATCCTGACTTAAGATAACTTTTCTGTATTGATCAAAATCAGAATGTTCTTTAGTTATTACTGAGTACACATCATCAAATAATATGCAATGAGAGCTAATGCGACTCACTTCCTTAATTGCCTCTGGAATATATTTCTTTTCTAGATATGAAAATGTCCCTAAAATGTGCACAAAATCAAACGAATCATCGGGAAAATCTATGTTAACACAATCTGCGACTTGCACATAAGGAACATTGGCCTTTTTAACAGCAAATTTACTTATATCAATGCCATAAACTTTACATTCTTTCTTGTCCCTATTCTCTAAAATCATTTTTATTTCTTTGACTAAATTTCCGCAACCACAACCAATATCTAAAAAGGATTTAAAATTGTATTTATCTACTAAGTCTTTAGCATACCTTTTATGGTCCATGAAATTATCGTAGTTCTTGTATACCTTTCCATAATAATAATTTTTATCAAAATTGTTCTTTGTCATTTTAAGTGTTTAAAATTGTGCTAATGAATTAACAATAAAAAAAATATAAAAAATTAGCAATAACCCACCCTCCCACTTAGTAATTTCTCTTTCTTGTGTCATAAACAAAAACATAAGAGTTGAAACAATTAGCATAGGTATGCCAAAAATCAATATTGAAGGAGGAATTATTAAAG
>JADHVC010000051.1 GCA_016784175.1 Patescibacteria group bacterium
ACGAAGGGAAGTTTTAAATTGAACTTCGCAAAATAATAAAAGTTTAACAATTAATTAAAACGATGCTAGAGGGATATTGCCCCCTTTGAGGGGGCCCCGCTCATCAAGCCACCGCCTTTGGCGGGGGTGTTCTGACTAAATTGCAAAATATGTTAATGGTTCATTTTTGTAAAGTTATAATATAATTAATATGAAGTTTGAACAATACGATCCGATGAGGGCTAACTGGGAAAAGCCTAAAAACAAGGAAAAAGAAAAGACTGAAGCAGAAACAGCAGAAGTAATCCAACAAATTAAAAATAGTGTTGAACAGGTGTATCAAAATCAAAGAGAAGCTACGCCTGAAGAGATAAAAGCAATAAGAGAACTTATTGCAGAAACACCTAATATTGTTATTAATTTTGATGACACTATTACCCAACCACCATTACGAGATCCCAATATTCCTAATCAAAAGCCAAAACTTAATCAAAGTATTACTTTAATTAAGGAGATGGTTATTGAAGCTCATCCTGAAAAAGAAGCAATCTTTGCAGAATTTGGGAAGCAAAAGGAAAAGGTGAAATATTTTTATGAGCAATGTGTGAGTGGTATTTCAAAAGAAGAGTTGAACGATATATATAACCGCGTTATTGATGAAAGTGATGAGTATAGTAATGTACGAATAAACGAGAATTTTTTTAAAGCCTGTAAGCACATGGCAGAAAGTAGGGGAGTTAAGAAAATTCCACTTTTTGTTTTATCTTTGAATACTCCAGAATTAATTAAGAAATTTCATGATGATAATAAGGAGAGATTCGACAGTTTCAAGGAGGAGACTGGTGTAGAGATTGAATCTATGGCGATAATGGGTAATCAAGTCCAATTTGATGAAGATGGTAATATTATAGGCGTTATTGAGCATGTAAGAAATGAGAATAAAAAAGACTATATTCCAGAGGGCGCAATAATGATGGCTGATGTTAGGGAAACTAGAGATTTGGTAAGAAAGGGAGTAAACGCAGTTAATATTCAAGGTAAAATTTATGATTCAAAGATTTTAGAAGTATCATTAAGAGCCAATGAGGTTGCCAATATTGTTACTGAATTTGGTGTTGAAAATGACAAAGACGTAAGAGAGGCGCTTGATCTCTTGAAAGTTTATGCAAATCATGTTAAGATATTAAATGAATCAGCATCTAAGCGAAGTGAGAGGCACAGAGAAGCAGTGATAGCACCAGAAATTAGTAAAAATGTTGATTTGTTTAATAAACAATATCAGCTCATTATAAAACTCATAGAAGAAAGGAGCATGAATCATGACAAATCAACCGACTGAAACGGATAATGGCAATGCTTCAAAGAAGACCACCATTACTCCAAAACCAGCAATGCCCATAAAGGAGACAGTGGACAGTCTTAAGGAATCATGGAAAAAGGGATCTAAAGAATATAAAGAAACCTTACAAGTATTAAAAACAGATCCAATTGCTCAAGCATTTTAGGACGACACCAAGTCGTCCTTTTTTTATGACTTGCAATAGTAGCTAATATCACGATAAATTTTAGTTCTTAACCCTCTTAACCACTTCTTAACCACTAATTTTTGACTAAAGTTACAGCTTTATTGCTATCATCGAGAAAATTACACATATATTATTACCTAATATTAGGGTGCGTTGCTTAGTTATCCACATCTTAACCTTCTTAACTATTGAAATTTAATTAAAATATTGAAAAAAAAGAATATATCTGATATTCTAAAGTAGAATACACACAAGCTAAATAAACCGTGAAAATACTAGCATTGGGATAGTAGCGTCCAATCTTGTTTAACCTATTAGGTGGCAGGAACGGGCGCTCGGCTATCACTTAATAGGGTAATCTTCACGGATTATTTTAGGCGGTGTGTATTCAGGTCGAGCGTCCATTTTTGATAAAATTGGAGCGCCATTAATATATAAAACAATGGTGAAAATAAAACAAAAGATTTTAATAGTAAATGAACAAAACATCTTTGCAGAAAAAATTACCAATAGTTTTAAGAAGAGAAGTTTTGTTGTTTTTGAGGCTAACAGTTTAAAACAAGCGTTAGTTGTTTTTAGGAAAGAAAAACCAGACATTGTTTTGGTTGGTGGAATGTTGGATGACGATACGATGGGTGGTTACGAGCTGTGCAAGCAAGTAAAAGAAAAAAGCCCTGATACGCCAGTGATCATTATGAGTATATTTGGTGATACTTTTATATCAGAAGCCGCAGAGGTTGGAGCTGATAATGTTATAAAACGACCAGTAAAAACCAAGGACATGACAAAATTAATGCATGTTATTGATGACGCTTTAGATCAATCAACTTTGCCAGCAGTTGTAGAAAGAATATTGCACGGAAGTATCGAAGAATTTGTTGATGATCACATGTATTTGGTGGAAGCAGAAAATATACACGATAGGCAGTTTGAAAAAAAGCCGTACCTTGTTGCAGAAGCCGTTAAACAAAGTTGTATGGAATGCAAAGAAAAAGGAATTCTTAGCAAAGAGGGGATTAAGACAAGGGGAGATTACAGAAAGTTATTCTTATTAGGAATGCGTTTTGCAACCGAATATGTTAATAAAAAAGATGAGAAATATAGAAAAAAGAAATGAGTATAAAGACAATAAGACAATTAAATGAAAAAGTTTGGTATAGATTATTAAAAGTAATTTTTGTGTTTATCTATTCACTCCTCTCCTTGTTTGTAATGGCTTTATTGATTGGAGAGGGAGGTGCTTGGTACACATTAGTTGGATTAATAATATTGATAGTAGTTTTTCAGGGAATTAGAAAGTCATTTTACTATATAGTTTTCGGAACTTTTAATCCTGATAAAAAATAAAACCTTGACTTAAATTTTTGATTTGATATAAGATTAAGTTATACAAACAATTAAATATATGGACTTAAGAGACCTAACCCAGAAATGGCACGGTTTTAAAGTTTCAATCCATCGTGAACAAAAACGGCTTTCTAGCTGGTACTGTTCACGATGGTCAATTCTGAGAAATCGGGGTTGGGATTTACCTTAATCGGTAAGTTCGCCACTGGAAAGCCTTTTTTGTTTGGGGATTTTCTAGTGGTGTTTAATAAATGAATACACACCGCCTAAAATAATCCATATATGAAATCAAGACAACAAAAAATCAATAAAAGTATTGTTGATGAAAATTATTTTCAGAACATAGCAGAGAGTTTTGAGTTACTAGCTATTGGTAACTCAAAAGCTCTTGAAGTAACTGATCGAGTAAGAGAAAGATTGAAAAACAATGTTAAACAGTGTAAAAACTATAAGAATGATTTTGAATGGATTAGTCAAAATTATAAATTAGTAAAAAAGTAGGGGAGAGTAAAAGTCGCATTTTGAAAGATTATATTTAAGAAAAATTCATATCGTATGTGCCAGCTTTTATTTAAATTTATAGAAACTAATTATTGAATTATTAACATTTTGAAAATGTTATCAAAATATCACTAATTTATTATTTTTTTATCATCATCAATTTGTTATAAAAATATCATTAAATTGTTATGGAAATATCATATGTATTTTTGTGAGTGCAATCCACAAAACATACTAAATAAAAATTAATAGAGAATGGTATAAGTGAATCAAAGATATTGGTTTAGTTATATTATTCTTAATGATCACATGTCTGAAGAGACCTTAATGCCCATGCAAGAAGTGGGTAGAGTTGAAGTGTTTGAAAATAATGCACATTTACAATTCAGAGAAGAAACCGAAGCTGGTGGGGGAGGAGTAAAGATAAATGTTGGGAATGTTACAACGCAACAATTATCTCCTGATCCAACCCCACAACTCGGCATACCTGATTTATATCAGAAAATAAATGAACTTAGCAAGTATTTGGTCAACGATCCAGTAGCGATGGCAAAAAGAGAAAAAGAAGAGAAAATGGCTAATATTACGATAGGGGAGTCCCTTGATAGCTTTCTTGAATGGGCGATAAATGAACGCAAATTTGCCTCTAGTACGATCACTACCTATACAGACCTAATAAAGCGATTTATAAAGCATGTTGGTGGTAGGGAAGTTAAAATTGCTGATATTTCACCAAAAACGATTAGTTCTTACAAGGCAAAACTTCAAAAAAAATATGCAAAAAGTTCAGTTGTTTATATGATGATTTCGATTAGATGGTTATTTAGATTCTTGTTTATGAATAGATTGATTAAATGGGATTACCAATTAATAACTGTACCTAAGGATTATTTTAATAAACATTTTACTGTTGCTGAGCCAGAAGATATTAGGAGAATTATTGATGGTATGCGAGTTGAGAACTTTAGAGAGCTTAGAAATAAAACAATTTTATCATTTTTAGTTTCATCTGGAGTCCGTAATGCTGAATTGTGTGATCTTAAAGTAAGCGATCTAAAGATTGAAAAACAGTATGCTAATATCGTATCCAAAAAAAGTGATGAACCAAGGATGATATTCTGGGACGATTTATCAAAAGACCTACTGGAACGGTATTTGGATGAAAGAAAATTATGGGCGAAATGTGATAATCTATTTATCTCCACTGATAATAGGCGCAGAGGAAACAAGCTCACCACAAGGTCTATACAGCGAATTGTGAAAGATTCCATACCAAAAGACCTAGAGGTTAAGAAAATCACGCCACACAGCTTCAGGCACGCCATGGGAATGAGTGCAGTTAAAGCAGGTATTCATTCACGTTATATTCAAAAGATATTGGGTCATAAAAATATTAACTCTAGTCAGGTTTATATGAGGTATTATGACACTGATGTTGTGGACGCTTACAGTAAAATTTTGGACTTAAGAGCCAGTTTAGCTTGACTTTTTAAAATCGCTTGCTAAGCTTAATATCAATGAATTAATTTGGACATTAAAAATTAGGAATAAATCTTCATCATTATTGATGTAAGGTGCTTTATAGCTATATTATACTTTTAATACTATTTTCTGGAGACCACTACGTCTCCTACTCTTTTTTACGCTTAGCGTCGCATAAGATATATTGTGCGACGCTTCATTTTGCCTATTTTTAAAATAGACTACCTAGACTATCTATATTTTGTTTTGCGTATACCCTCTTTTTTTGTGAATATTATTTTTTTTTAATTAATTATATATTTTACTATAAATTATTTTATTTAAATATTTCAAAAAAAATTATTATGAATTGATGTAGTTTGCGTTTGACTTATGGTTTACTGTGCTTAATTAGCTGTTAGAGCGTGTTTTAATTTAATTTGTGCCTTTATCTAATTGAATTTTATAGTTGAATGTGTATCTTGTATGAGCTTTTTTTATTTCTATACTCCCCTCTTTTTGTTTAAAAAGTTAGAGGTAACTGCTCACTATGTCTGCAAAAATGACCTCAGAATCGTCAAGTTATGTGGATAAACTACTGTAAAATTGGCTGAAAGTATGCTATGCTGTAAGTATGGCAAAGAAGAAAAAAACTAACAACAAAACAGCGTCAAAATTTCAGAAAACAAGAAACTAAAGCAAGAAATTGAAGCACATAAAAAAGAAGAAACTTATATCGAAAATGGTAAAAGAGCTCAAACCGTAGAGCAAAGACAGCGACAAGTAATAGTCGTACTAAAAAAGAATGGAAAAGAAAAATAAGAGGTTTGGTTATCAAAAGAAAAACTTCGTTCGGCACTAAAACCGAAAAAGGTGACGAGATTTTAGAAACAAATTACTCTGTTTTAATGAGTGCGTGGTGGCAAGATAGAAAAAATTTCTTTAAAAATTTTGCAGACATAGTGAGCAGTTACAGTTAGAGGACTTGCTTTTTTTTTGAATATGTGCTATTATAAATAGTATGAATAATATTATTAATGATTGGTATAAATTATTATTAATTAGTTTTATACTCTATTTCCCATATTTGGTTATGGGCGCTGTCTTTTTTTATTTCTTAGATCAGATTGTGACTGTTAATTTGACGAATTTAATTGACCTCTATATAACCATAAAATATTGATAGGATAAATTAAAAAACTGGCTAATATTAGCCAGTTTTTTAATTTATCCTATTTATCTTTCAAATTTACCTACAACATAGTCGAACTCCTTGCCCCAGTCTCTACCAGAACAGGCAAAGCCACTGCCCGTGTTTTCTGTGGGCGGTCTTGTATCTGACTCTAGTTCACTAATTCCAAGTACATAGAACATGCCTTTATCAACTGGGCAACCATTAGAG
>JADHVC010000011.1 GCA_016784175.1 Patescibacteria group bacterium
CAGTCGAGCGGACTTATTGCTAAAAACTTTTTTAAAATTATTATTTATTTTTTAATCTAATTTAAACTTTAAATTTGAATTTCCCACTTATATTGATTAGTTTCTGTAATCTTGGTTATTGGCTTGTCCTTTAATTTAATAACTCCTTTGAGTTCTTTTATCTCCTTTTTAATTCTTTTATTAATATCACTAATGCCTTGACGAAAGCTGATTGATCCAATATCTAAATCAAAATTGTTTTCTTTTAGATAATCTTTAAAATCATGATATGTTTTAAATTCAGATTGCCCGACTTTATTTAAAGTATAAAAGTAGTAGAATATTACTGAAGTACGCCCTTCAAATTTAATCTCTTGGCCATTAAAAGTAAACCAACCTAGCTTATTTTTAGGATCGCAGTTATAGTTGATATTTTCTGATTGAGCTGGAATACCATCCTGTCTCAATGTAGTAGATTTTGATGCTTGAGTAACTTGTGTATCTAGAAAAACGAGGATTTGATTATGAAGCTTTTTAAAGTCATTAGATAGTGCAATCTTCTTATTGCGTGAAATATTCTCGGTGAGGTCTTCGTAGCGGTCTAATATTCCAAGTCCTTGAATAGCATAAGTAGATTTTTTACCTTTTTTGTTATTCTTATTAAATGCAATGGCATTGTGGATAGCTTTAAAAAAGCCATAATTAAACCAAATATTGGTTAAGATTTTATGAATGTATATCTGATCTCGTTCTTGATCAGTTAAATCTTTGCTTGTTCTAGATTTTTGTAAAAATTCTTGAGTGTCTTCTTTTTTAGTTAATTCATTTTTTAGCCAGTTTTTGATTAATGGCTGTGCTTCAAGTATTTCAACGTAGTTAAAGATGATTTCGAATAGTTCGAAGATTGTGGTTGCTTCCAGAAAGGTAATGTATTGTTTTGTGAGGTTGTTGATTAAGTTTTTTGTATTCATAGCCCCGTATTGATGTTATTTAAAATTGGGATAAGATATATTACCTATTAATAAAGATTTAATATTAGACTAATATTACATGAATAGCATGAGAATAGATAAAATATCTAGTTGCATTATATCTATTTCTCTTTCCCCCATAATATCTGAAAAATCTGCATGAAATTTTCTGTCAAATGTTGATTGACTATCTTAATACCAATCAAATTATTATTCTCCATGGACATAATACTGACTGTATCTCCAACTAAATAAAAAGCGAATTGTTTAACCGAGTTTTTGGGTCGCAAATACTTAAATTCAAGATTTTTCCTTGATTTGTAATAACCCACTTTCTCCTTTTCAGTTTTTGAGCCATTAACTAAAAGCTTTGTTTGAATATTCTTTTCTGCTTTTATTTTCTTAATTCTATCATGCCATTCTTGACTGAACACAAAGCTCCATTCATTCTGCCAGACAAATTCATCACGCATTATATGCATAATAGAGTCCTGAGGAGCTTGTCGCATCATTCCCGTGTATATTCTTTTTAGCCCCTCTTGCCCCTCAAAAAACATCACTTGAGGGATGTTCAAGTCATCTTTAGTTAACATTTGAATATTTTCTTTCAAATTCTCTAAAAGTCTAAATTTCCCGTCAACTTCATTTTTTTCTTTTTTTAATCTTTGCTCCAAAGCAGAATAACCCTCAGCAATGAATTGCTTTACTTCATTTTTATAGGTAACACTAACTAGCCCTTTAGATATTAAAGAATTTAGAACAGTATAGACGCTACTGCGAGATAAATTGCACTTACTAGCAATAAAAGAAGCACCTGCTGGTGAATTAGCAAGCAAGACGGAATAAATACTTGCTTCATGCTCTGAAAAGCCTAATTTTTTTAACGATTGTTCTAGCATAAATTTAATTTAAAACTATATTTTTTTAACTGTTGTCTTAATTGTACGACAACTTGAACATATATGTCAAGTATTTTAAGCTACTATTATATCGAACATTGACAATTTAATATCTGGTGACAGGAGGAAGAAATCATGAATAAAACAATAACAAAAATCCGCTGGGAAAATGGTGGGTGCTTACCAACCCCTCTCGCAAGTATTTGGATTCTTGGTAAATGCAATTTAGGATGCAAGCATTGCTATGAAGGACGCTCTAAAGCTCAAAAACAAGTCTTACCAAAAGAAAGAGTCAAACTTATAATGAATAAACTAGCACCTTTTGTAAATTCGTTTTCTTTCATGGGAGGTGAGCCAACGCTGCATCCTGATTTACCTGAACTTTGCGATTATGCTCAGCAACTTGGTAAATACACCTTACTGGTTAGTAATGGTGTAGCCGTTGATAAGAGTATGGTTAAGTCTTTGAGGGATAAGGTTGATTGTGTAAAATTGGGCATGGATGGGACAACTGATAATTATCACGACATGGTAAGAGGCAAAGGTGCTTTTGCTAAAACGTTAAGAGCTTGGGAAGCGATGACACCACACATCTCAACTATGTGTAAATTCACCCTCAATGCTCAAAACATTGAAAATTTACCACAAATAGCTGATTTCTATCAGCAACTTGGTGCAAAAAGATTAATTTTGAATGGCTGGCTGAAAGTCGGCAGAGGTGCAAATATCTGGAATAAACATTTTGCTCTCTCAAGCAGACAACGTCAAACCATCAACGAATACGTCACAAGAGAGCTCAAGCCAAGATACAACGTTTTTCCTATATCTAGGTCTTGTTCGCTAGATAATGGCTGCAAAGTTATGCCAGCCAGAACTTTCTATGTTGATAGCCGAGGAGCTGTTTCGCCTTGTATTTTTTCAGCAGGATTGGGAGTTGGCAATATTCTATCTCCCGACACTAATGTTGAAACTTTATTAATGCAAGTCAATAAAATTCGTCAGGCACACAATAATCTACATGAACCACATAAGCAAGTTCAGAAAAAGCATGAAATGGTCGTAATGAAACCAACCACGTTTATGCCAGAATTGGCAATGCAAGCTTGTAGACATTGAAATCCAGCTGAGGTGTTAAGTAATTAAACACCTCAGCTATGATAGAAAAAGGAGAAAACAATGAACACAACCGCGCCAATCATTCAACAACAAGAGCTGACAACTAATTGCAATAACGCATGTAAATTTTGCTACAATCCTGAGCGCTGCATTGAGGCTTTTGAGCCAAGAAGTGAAGAAAAACAAAGAAACATCAAAGTAGCTGAACTCTCAGTTAAAAAAGGAGTAATGGCAGTTTGCCCTACTGGTGGTGAGCCATTCTTGGTCGGGAATCACCTTTTTGATATTTTGCGTATTTACAAGCAAGCTGATTGTTATACCAGCATCAATACCAATGGTCGCTTGATTGACAATAAAATAGCTCAAAAACTGGCAAAGCTGGGCTTGAATTCAGCCTTGATTTCATTGCATGGTGTTGACGAACTTCACAATGAAATGGTTGGAGACAAAAAAGCTTTTAAGGAGACGTGGCAAGGAATTATAAGGCTCCGTTCTAACGGAATCCCTGTAACTCCAAATTTTGTTGCTACTGCTAAGAATGTGCATGGTCTTATAAGAACTGGAAAAGAATTGGCTGAAATCGGCTTCAAGTCCATGACAGTAACGCCCTTCCTGCCATCTTGGGGAGCTGAATCCCACAGTCAATTCATTCTCCAAAAACAACACTATAGACAATACTTTACTGCTATTGGCGAAATAAGGAAATTGGGATTAAAGATAGATTCAACTTTGCCAATTCCGCCTTGTGTGCTCATCAAGCTCTTTTCAGACGAATGGTCGACTTTTATAGACGTTCATTCACCACGAGTTTGTATGGCAGGTCGTTCTTTTGGAGTAGTGTCACCAGATGGATGTTTTAGATCTTGCATTCAAGCACCATACTTGCCAGATTTTGGTGGCAATATGATTGAAAACTATGAAAAAAGCTGGTCAAATGCTAACAAATGGGCTGAACAGAACCTTATACCGAAAGAATGTTTCAATTGCCACGTCTTAGATATATGCGGTGGCGGCTGTCGTACAAGTTGCATGTGGTCTAATAAAGGAGGGGTAAAAGGCAAAACAATGTATATGGGAGCGCCTTTGAGTGAAGATCAGGCTATAGTTTTTAACAAGAAATCAAAAGTTACGATATCACAGCCTCACAAAGAACAAACATACCAATGGAGAGAAGGTGTAAAATTTCGTGATGAAGGTTGGGGCGTTATAGCTTTTAACCCAGCGAATCAATCATTCACGGTTCTTTCCAAAGAACCATCAACACAAAAACAAAAAGGAGACGTAAAATTCAGTTCCCCTAAGACTACACGAGTCCTGCTAGCCATCAGAGCTATTAGAAAAACAAAAAGTAACAAAGCATGCTTTGTGAATCAAGCACAAATCATACCAGCCAAGAAACTCCTTCCTAGATTGGCTCACAACCTGAATGATGCGGAATCCGTGCATTGCTTGCGAGCTGATACTGGAGAGAGATATTTCTTCTAAACTATTAAGCCTACTTAATTATCGCTAATCGTAATTAGTAGGCTTTTTTTTCTTGATTTACAAAAGCTTGCGAATGTATAATATAAAATCAAACAATGCCATGATATCCTCTGCACTCAAGAAATCTTACTAACATTAATTATAAGTGGAAAATTATGTCATTATTAAGGAAACTTGATTTTGATTTTTAGTTTTAGTTCATGAATTAATCTTAGTAATAACTCAAAACAGGTTCGAGTATCAACCAGTTCAGCCCACCATATAAATAGCCCTGTGTTTATCAGGGTTATTTTAATACCTGTAAAGTAAGTTCAAACCTGTTTATTGCTTTTTAGTAAACATTTACATATTTGATCATAAAAATTGAAATTTCATAAAGGTTGTGCTAGTATAAAATAATAAAATAGCCAAGGAACATACCAATTTTATTTAAAAAACTGCAATATAACTTAAATTGCTCCACAAACATCTTGTTTTTATTTATTATGACAAATAATCTAAATCTCAATTTATCCGTTTCAATTTTTAAAGAGGGGAAATATTTTATAGCATATTCCTCTGCTCTTGATATATCTACAGCTGGTAAAACTTTTGAGGAATCTAAGAAAAGATTTAACGAGGTTGTGCAAATATTCTTTGAAGAAACATCAAAGAAGGGAAAATTAGAAGAAACTCTATCTAATTTAGGTTGGCAAAAAATAAAACAACAATGGTCTCCACCAACTTTTATTTCTCATATCCAAGAAGAAATTAGGGTTCAAGTGCCAGCATAAATATGCCTAGAATTAATCCAATTACATGGAAAAAGTTTGAAAAATTCGTTTTATATATTGGCTGTAATTTTGAAAGACAGAAAGGCGATCATAGAATTTATTCTCGCTCTGATTTAGCAAGACCGATAGTATTCCCTGAAGAAAAAGACATCCCTGTTTTTATTATCCGAAATAATTTACGTGTATTAGACATCTCTACTCAAGAATACTTGGAAATTTTAAAAAACATCTGAAGTTAGTTCATAACAAGCTATTTTAACTACCTCTAATAATTTATATAATATTTCAAAACAGGTTCGAGTATCAACCAGCTCAGTCCACCGAGAAAATAACCCTGTGTTTATCAGGGTTATTTTAGTACCTGTAAAGCAAGTTCAAACCTGTTAATTACTTTTTAGTAACTATATACTTCACAATTCTAGGGTTAGGTGATAATATCACAATAAAGATAGCATAATAATAAGAAATAAATAATTATAAATTTGACTAATTATATAATTAATGATAACTTATGTATAGTTAGTTAATGTGTTAATTATGGAGGATGAAAAAATGACTCTCGAAATGAATAATTTACCAGATGATTTACAAGGGCTTTTTGCTGAAGCTGGAATTACTGACTTAAAAGACTTTGAAGTAAAGTCGCCGGGCATAGACGCTAATGCAATAAAAACGGCTAAGCTATTACTTAAATCTGGTGAGAAAGCAATGTGGCTATTAGATGATTATTATGGTCAGAATTATTTTTTAATAAATGGATCAAGTAAAAAAGAAGTGCCTGAATTTGTTCCAAAGGAGTATTTGGTAATGCGTCGTTTTACCATGAATGGTCAAAGTTTTATTACTTGCGATAAGCAAGTGCATTAACTAATCTTTGCCTTTTTGTTTAAAAAATAACAAAAAGGCATTTTTTTTATTCAAAATATGAATTTCGAGAATATCTTAGTAAAGCCAAAAATAATACGTAAAAACTCAGTTGAAGAAAAATTAACTAGCTCTGCTAAACGAAGATTAAGGAATGAAGAAGGCACCCCCTTAGTTGAAGTCCCTGAGTTAGAGATAAAATATCATGATATCTCTGAACAAATTTTAACTAATCTTAATGATTGGTTAAATGAAGTCAGGGAGTCATTAGAAAAAAATAAATTTGACTCAGAGAATGAAGGTAAATTAAGAGAGGATTTTTTATATATATCTAAAATTTACAATGGTGCAAGAAAATCCAAAAGCGATGGCGCCATGATTGGCTTTCCTGGTAGCTTTGGAGTAGTCTATGCTGAAAATAATAGTGATGTATGTTATAAAATAATTTATCATTTAAAAAATTACGAAAGTGAAGATGTGAATTCTGTTACAGGGGAAGTTGAAATTCAAGGTATTTTACAAGATTTAAATATTGATGGTGCTAGGTGCCCAAAAGTTGATGGCGTTATTGATATGGGTGATTATCATATTATAAAAATGGAACGGTTAGATGCTGTTGCGCTTGGTGATATTATGCATCATGGAGCGGCATTGTCTGAGAATTTTGATTTTGAAATATTTTTTAAAAAATTAAGAGAGTATTTAATTGCTATGCACTTACAGGGGAAATTTTATCATAATGATTTTCATATGGGTAATATCATGGTTGATAAAAAAACAGGTGACCCAAGAGTAATTGACTTTGGTAAAAGTAAACCAGCAGAAAGGATTAATAGAGGAGCTCGTGAAAATGATTTTAGGTATTTTGATGCGGTTAAAAATGAAATGAAGTTATATCTACAATCAAGGGGTTTATTATAATTAAGTTAATTTTTTATACCATATTAAGCTTTATTTCTTTTAATAGTTTATTTAATATTAAAAAACAGGTTTGAGTTTTAACCAGTTCGGTCCACCGAAAAAATAACCTTGTGTTTATCAGGGCTATTTTAGTATTTATAAGGCAAGTTCAGACCTGCTTATTAATTTTCAGTAAATATATACTTAACAATCCTAGAGCTAGATGATGATATTGAATTATGCATATTCATGCTTTTATGTTAGCGGTAATGTAGCGAAATAGCAAAAAAAATAAAAACAGGATTACTCTTGAAAGAAATCCTGTTATTTTTTGTGAGTTTTTTAATGAGCGATGTGTTGCACTACATTGATAACAGAGTCTTTTCTGCTTTTTTAATATCTGAGCGAACCATCTTAGCCATATCTTCCATGGTTTTCCCCTTTGGAGGCTTAGTGATTAGCCTTCCTACAACAAACCCAGTAATACCTTTCATTCTTGCATCATAGGGTGACATTTTTCGACTTTGGTCGTCTGGTATTGAATCAGGGTTGCGTATTCCAGGAGTGATTACTTCCTTGTTTGGCCATTTTTTAATCATTTCAGGTGCTTCAAGAGGTGATGACAAAAGACAATCAACGCCGGCTGCTACAGCCTCCTCTGCTAACATCATCACTACGTAAGAAATGAAGGCCTGTTGCGCTTCGGGTGTTTGGGGTTTTTCCAATCCCGGAGGCACCATTCCTTTGCGAAGTAAATCTTCATAACTTTGGCTGGTTGGAATCGTCACGGCAATAACTTTTGGGCGTTTAATACCCCACTCTTGTGCACGCTCCGCAGCTCCATCAATTGCCGCTTCCATCATCGTTCGCATGCCCTCTGCCATAACATTAAAATATGATACTCCGTGAGAAGTTGTAGCCTTTGCGGCACCCTTGACAGTATTTGGGATATCATAATATTTTGTATCCGCAAATACGTCTAGACCAAAAACTTTAGGTAAGTTAATGGCTGAAGACTGACCAACATTACTCATCAATTCAAGACCTACTTTCACGACATCATAATAATGTGCCAACTTAACGAGTCGATCCCCAGCTTCTACCAAAGTCGGAACATCAAGCGGCAGAAACAGCTTTGTTTCCTTAATTACATCTGACATGGTTATTTCTCCTCATTTGGTTAATTATTTTAAAGAGCAAAAATGAAAAAATATTATGCTATTTTTTACATTCCATTTGAAATTTATTGTTACTATATTTTTAGTTTAAAAGTCAATTTTTTTAATGACTTTAATAATAGTATTTATTGCAATAAATTAATTTTATTTTGACTAGCAATGCATTAAGTATTTCAAAACAGGTTAGAGTATCAACCAGTTCAGTCCACCAAAAAGGATTTTTGCTTATCAAAGTCCTCAGAAAGTTGAAATATTAGAGATAATTTAGGCGTTCCATTAAGTATTTCGGAATAGGTTGGCAGGCTACCAAACGGGGTACAGTTCAAATAAAGCTTGTTTTTTTGTTTATATCATCAATATTTATAATCAGTTCCTCTAAGTGTTCGATTAGATTTCTAGCGTATTTGATAAAATGGTAATATCCAGCTCGGTTAGAAAAAAAACTGGAAAAAGTATTGTGAGTGATGAGAATTTTTTGCCAACGATATTCCTTAAAATATTATTATTAATTTTATATTACAAAAACCTCAATTCCAACTTCTCCTTAACTTCCTCCCAATTCTTTATCTTACTTTTTAACAACTCATAAAACTTCTTATCATGATTCTTGTATTTCATGTGGCATAACTCATGAGTTATCGCATAATCTATGCATTCTTTTGGGGCTTGGATTAAAAGCGAATTTAAAAATATCTTCACAATTAAATTACCAAAAAAATTTGTATGCCCAAAATCACAAAATGTATTGACACCTTACCAAATTTGCTCAATTGCTATTGACAAAGATTTTATATTATACTATACTTATAGTATCAAAATATCGACCCTCTGAATCTAAACTTGGGGTTATCCTTGTTCCTTATACAAACATTGGAGAATCAAATGGAAATCCAAAAATTCTTGAATTGCTTGTCGAAACTTCATACTTCTCAGACAGTCGTATTGAAGTTTAAAGAATCCGGCTTAACTGGACTTCACCGTCTACATGAACTGATCAAAAGTTCAGATGAAATTGAAATATATGACGGCGGTAAAATACTGATTTACGCCGTTCTCGCGAGTGGACGCTGGGAAGGCACAGCCAATCAGAAGTACAGGTTGTCAAATCTTCAAGATGCGGATAAGTCAATGTTGATGGCAATTGCCCGAGATGTTGATAGTATTGAGGTTTATGACAAGCATGGCGCAAAAGGATTGAGCTCGAGAAGACAAAAAGTTAAAAATGAGGCCGCCAATATACTCATTGGTCAGATTCTATCAAAAGATGTTACGGATGATGTGACGAATTGGGGTATTCAGTGTAATGGGTCTCTTGTTCACAATGACGGATTACCTGCTCTGAAATTTGATCTTTTGTTGGACGACGATGTCGTAACTTCAATACTTCTTGATGGCTGGAGTGGTCAAATCATGGTTAATGGCAGAATTGAAGATGAAGTATTCAATCAACCAAAACAAATCCAGAGAATTATTCGAGATTCACTGGAAAGCATTGCTGAAAGCATGACCGCTTAACGATTCTCGTTCATGCTGGAAAATCACACTTAATATAGCCGTATCTAACCCATTCAATTGGTGTTATGATGCGGCTTTTTTAATCAATGAACAAGATCTAAAATTACTTTTTAGTTCGATAATTAATTTTAATATAATATTTAAACAGGTTAGAGTTTCAACCAGTTCAGTCCACCAAAAAGGATTTTTGTTTATCAAAGTCCTTAGAAAAAAGTAATATTGCTGCGATTACTAGAACCATCCATGGGAGTTTGGAGAATTGTTACTTCTTTTTCTAATTCTTTCGTGCCCATCTCAATTCTCCTGTATTGAATATTATTATCGTTTGTTATACTTGATTTTTTTCAAAGACCGATCATATTTATGTATACATTGTTTTAAAAAAGTCAAGCAAAAAAAAGTAAGTGCTCACTATATCTACATTATTTTTGAGCGCATATGGAATATATAGTAATTTTTAGCACAATTTAACTTAAAAAATTTTATGTTTGAGTGAAGCGAGTTTAAAATTTTCTAATTATAGTCTGTTTTTAGCTTTCATTATTTCGAGCGCTAAATGTTGGAACGCTGTATCATAAGTTGTAATTTTTAGAACGAATACCAATAGAGCTAGAAACACAACTAGCTCTTATATTTTCCATATCCTCCACAAATCCCACAAAAACATGCTTTAAAACAGGCTCTATTGTTGACAGGTTCATTTAACTTTGTTAAAATTTTCTTAGGATTTCTTTTTGTCTATCTCACATAGACCTTTAACAATAACATCGGAGGAAGCATGCTAAACAAAAAGACTGCCCCATCAACCCGCTTTTTCAAATTTATGGGTAAAGAGGTACAAACCTGCAAAGACGGATACCTAAAAGACCCAAGCAGCTGGAACGAAAAAATGGCCGTCAAACTAGCCAAGCTAAAAGGAATTAACAGGCTAAAAAGCGACCACTGAAAGATAATCAACTTCCTTCGGGAATACTATACCCAGCATAAGGTAAACCCTGATATGACAGCATTGGAAAATTTTATACGGTCCAAACTAAATGGACGAGACGAACCAACAAAAATTGCTTACGCCCTTTTCCCCGGGGGACCGCTTAAAATAGGGATGTTCATCAGCGGGCTTCCGAAACCGATATATTAAAAATTCAACGAACAAAATAAATACGCGCTATGCAAATAGCGCTTTTTTTTATTTCTTTTTTAAAAAATACAAGTAAACTGGTAAAAAAAGTATATGAACCTACAGCTATTAAAGATAGTTAAAAGTTAATTTTTCAGATATATTTTTTTCATATATTACTATTCTACTATTTCATAATGAATACATACCCCCCCCCCTTTTTTTTTACTAATCATATTTTCAGGAATACACACAAAGACAATATTTTGTTATAATTATATTATGCAAAAAAACTTTTGGAAAAACCTGTGGGGACTATTAGAATCTTCCCAAACAAAAATTCGTTTGATTGTTTTTCTTATTATTATTATTGAATCTTTGGCCTTAGCTGCACCATATTTTTTAAAACTTACCATAGATTTGATAACCGATTTTAACCAAAAAAATATTAATCTAATTTTAATATTTACCTTTCTTGTCTTTGCTTCCGAACAAATCAACTCGCTAATAAGGGCCTTTAATGACAAAATTGCATTAGCAATTTTAGCAGATTCAGAAAACTATATCAGTTTAAAAGCACAACAAAAAATGGTAAACCTAAGTCTTTCTTACCATGAAAAAGAAAACACTGGTAGTAAAATATCCAAAATACAACGAGGTATTTATGGCGTCATGGATTTACTAGCAAATTTTATTTGGGACATATTCCCAACGATAATAAAAATTTTAGCCACTGCCATCGTTCTATTTATTGCTGATTTTAGATTTGGTCTTATTTTTATATTTTTTGTACCCATTTTTTTATATATTTCATACAAATACAACCTAATAGTCTCTCCTATACGTAAAAAAAGATATGATAGTTATGAAAAATCTGCCAATATGATGACCCAATCTATACTAAATATAAACACCGTAAAATCTTTTGCGAATGAAAATTATGAAATTTCTAAATTTAAAAAATTTATAGACAAGATCACCAAGAATGCATTAAAAGAATTTTCATTAAAAATTAAATATGGGTTAGGTAAAAATTTTATCGTTGATATTGGTAAAGGGCTTATACTCTTATTTGGTGTATATTTAATATCAAAAGATGCCATATCGGTTGGTACTTTTGTTTTTGCATATACAGTTTCCAACACAGCCCTATTATCACTCTACAGAATATCTAGACTATACGACAATGTAATGGAAAGCTCAGAAGGAGTCAATCGATTAAGTATTTTAATGCAGGAAAAAACAGATATTACCAACATTTCCCGAAGTAAAAAAGTCAAAAAATTCAAAGGCACGATAGAATTTAAAAATGTAGAATTCGCCTATGACCAATCCGATAAGAGAGCTCTTCATAATACAAACGTCACAATTGAAGCTGGAAAATTCACTGCTTTAGTTGGTCCATCAGGTGGAGGAAAAACAACACTTGCGCGTATGATCTATCGACACTATGACCCTCAAAAAGGTGAGATACTATTGGATGGCATCAACTTAAAGCATTATAATCTCCACCTAATGCGAAAACGTATGGCCATTGTACCACAAGAAGTAGAACTTTTTAGCACAAGTATCCGAGAAAATATTGCATATGCCAACCAAAAAGCAAGTCTACCTGCTATCAAACGCGCCGCCAAAATATCTAACTCCCTTGAATTCATTAATACTTTAGATAAAAAATTAGATACGCAAGTCGGCGAAAGAGGCGTAAAATTATCAGGTGGTCAGAGACAAAGAATAGGTATAGCACGAGCAATATTAACCAATCCAGATATACTTATTTTTGATGAAGCCACTAGCAATCTAGACTCTAAAAGTGAGAAATTGATTCAAAACTCTCTAAGTAAAATAAGTAAAAATAGAACAACTATTGTTATAGCGCACAGACTAAGTACAATTAAAAAAGCTGATAAAATAGTAGTTCTGGAAAACGGAAAAATAGTTGAAACTGGTACACATGCCAATCTAACAAAGAAAAAAGGTAGTCTTTATAGCGAATTACATAAATTACAAAAGATGGGAGAAGTAGATTAATTCTATACTAGAAAAAAGCGCAACGATATTTTGTTGCGCTTATTTTTTTTGGCTGAGTTTTTCCCTCACCCAAGTAAAGAACGAGTTTTTGATCGAGAGGAAATCTTAAGTTGATTACCGGGCAAGCCATACGGTTGCGATGGAGTTCCTTTTCCCACCATCATGATTGACTGCATCACATTTTACGCTTTAGAAAGTCAAACAACACTTTTGTACTTACAAAACTATAATCAAGATTCTCCGAAAAATATTCCTGCACATACTGTGAACTTACAACATCACAAGCTGCCTCATCAGTAATAAAAAAAGCGTAAACATTCTGAGCAGCTGATGTATCGACACTTTTCAAGATGTAATAAGCAACAAGCTCATGTGATTCTGTTCCTTGTCCACCACCTCTGCAGTCAAGATAAAACTCAGTCAAATATCTATCTAGCTCCTGGCCTCTTCCGAATCGAGCTACCTGAACAGCATGATTATCTGATCTAGCATCCCCATGAGCAATAAACAGAACTTCAACATCAGTCGTACCAAGGTAATTACAAGCGCTTTGGTAAAACAGCGGCAAGCGTTTAAAAATTTCAACTGGCCATTGTCCTATAGAAGCTGTAACATCCTGAATAATAATCACAACATTAGCAGCACTACTTTTAAGCTTGTGCTTTGCATTAGGAATATTTTTACTTTGTTGCGCAACAAAGCCATGAAAGTCCCGAAATTTAGTTCCACTACTTTGATTGCCACCGGAACTTGTTGAATTATGAGATAATTTACTTTTATTAACCTTGTCTTGTGGATCTGCGGCTTGATTACCAACAGGTTGCTTGTGTGCCTGAAAAGCACTTTTAAAACCTCCGAGACCTTGTCTTGTCCCATCCGTATCATAACTATTTATTATTCCATCCAAATACTCCACTCATGTCAGTCTCCTTACTCTTAATTATTGGCGAAATTTAATTTCTTCGCGAGTTGAGGTTCGTTTGTAAACATCACGTCTATGCTGGCCAATCAATTGGTTCAACTCTCTTGCATCTTGCGGACGAGCCATTGGATCTTGTCTTATCATAGACCCAAGAATTCTTTGAAACTCTTTATTCATGTTAGTCGGAAAAGAGCCTGTCTGAGGATTACCTCCAGCCATAAATAAGGCTGTTTTCCCAAGAGAATAAATATCTGAAGCTGGAATCGGAGGTAACCCTTGAGCAAACTCTGGTGGAATAAAAAATTCCGTTCCACCTTTCGCTTGACTCCCCTTTCCTGGATTTTGTACATATAGACCAAAGTCAACCAATACCGCATTATGCTCTTTTGTATTCAAAATTATATTCTCTGGTTTAACATCACAATGGACTACCCCCTTATAGTGCAGATAACTAAGTGCATCTAATAAGCGCTGTAATATCCAAGCAACATGTTCATCATCAATTGCGCCATTCTTTGCAACTACCTCACCAATATTTGCTCCTTTAATAAACGACATAGCAAGGATAGGATTATACCCAACTTGTTCAAAATAGTCCTTTACTGTTGGAAGTGAAGCGTGGTGCACTCCCCACAAAAGCTTAGCTTCTGCACGAAACATAGCTTGAATAATTGGATCACCCGTCATATCTTCCTTTAGGCAAGCAGACTCATCTAGAGCTTGATGCTCGGCGTAAAATGTACGACCAAAACTCCCCTGGCCAATTTGACGAATCACTTTATATTGTCCGATATTCATAGCACACCTCCATTCAAAAAAATATTACGAAATCATTTCAACCACTTGCTTTGCTAACTCTTGAATCGCAAATCCTCCATCATCCCCATACTTATTGTCATACTGTATAATGCATCCACTTTGATCTAGACTGATCTGCTTGGTAATAATTCTAACCTTTTGCGCTACTGACCATTGATGAATGTCAATTCTACTGAATTGCTCGCTAGATATCCCTCGTGCTTTCACAAATTGATCTCGAGTTAAGCTTCCAACAACTACCACATTATTATTAACCCAATGGGTCATATTCATTTCTGCCATTTGAGCCCATTCGATAATAACAACGCCTTGTTTACCCTGGAGCGCTTCTCGATATTTACGCTCCACATGCGATTTTGTGATAGCTTGTACTTGCAAGCGAACACTTCGCAGGCAAGAACTATCAAAAAGCTTTTCTTTTATAAGATCCCTATTAACATTTTTTTTATCTGCACTTAACACTTGTAAACCCAAAATATTTGCTAGTTCATTTCGCATATTTTGAGCACCAACTGAATCCTCATCATAAACATCTCGCAAAATTTGGTCGACATTAACATTGTGAACAGGTACTTTAAATTCCGCAGTAATCGTTTTTGCCAAAGAAGCAGAAACATAGCTTTTACCAACGGCGATACCACCAGTAATACCTACTTTAAACTGCTTATTAATTCTTTCTTCAAGCGACCCTTGCACAAACAAAGGAGCATAATCAACCACACTTACACCATGCTTCACAAAAGCTTTAACAACAGAAGACGAAATATCTTTAAGCTCATCACTCGCCAGAACATATTCAATATGACCATCAAGCGCAGAATATATCATCTTGTGATATGCCATTTGTTAATCTTCATATTGACGATCTTTCTCGTCACGAATACCTCGAAACAAAACATCACACCCCTCACGCATATACACATCAACTAACATTTCATCACTTGCGATCGCTAGAACATTATAAATATTAGCTAAATTAATAGCTTTTTTCACCATAACCAATCTTTCTTCTAGATTGAATATAGGCTTCTTGTTATCGTTCATGGCCACCCAAACAATTAACTCGTCACATTTTTCTTTTGCCTGAGTAATTAAGTCTATATGGCCATAATGGATAGGATCAGCTGAAAGAGAGACCAAACCGCGCTTATATTGCTTGCTAATTTTCTTTCTCCTCTCAATTATTTAATTGTCAAAGAACTATTGTTAGTTTACCGAGCACACAAAAAACTGCTTGTTTTATTACAAAAAAAATTATTAAGAAAATTATATACTCAATATATTGGCTTAAATTAAACAAATTTAAGAGCAATGAAGTCACACATCTTGACGAAATATTTCGTCGGCGATATATTTATATTAGTAAATATTAAAAAATACATTAAAAATATGCCATCAATATTAAAACTCTTAGAAAATATTGGATTATCAGGCAATGAAGCTAGCGTTTATTTAGCTACAATAAAATTAGGATCTGGAACCTCCGAAGATATTGCACACGCAGCAAAACTTCAACGCACAACAACAAAAAGCATCTTAGAAAGACTACAACAAAAAGGCTTTGTATCATTACAAAAAAGTAGAAGTAAACATATATATTGGATAGAGGACCCAAAAGTAGTTTTAAACAAGGAAAACGCACGCCTCGACTTAATCAAAGAGATATTCTCACAAATCAACTATGAATACAAAACAACTGACAGAAAACCAAAAGTAGAGGTCTTCGACACAAGAGAAGGAATCATCACTCTAATATCAAAAGTAATTAATGAAACAAAAAAAGGAGACGAAATATTAACATTCGAATCCCCTTCTGCTAACAATTATCAAAAAGTGATGACTAATGAATTATTTCAAGCATTAAGTAAACAAAAAATAACCAAAGGCATACAAACAAGAGTCATTATCCCGCTAGGTGAGTCGAAACAAATTCGACCAAGTTCGCTAAAATTCAATGTAACCATAAGAGAGCTTCCAGACAATTTAGCTTTCACTTCTTCTATTTGGATATTTGGAAAATCAATTGGCTTTTTTTCTGGAAACCAAATATTTGCCGTCATTATAAAACACGAAGAAATGCATGACAGCTTTTCAGCCATATTTAATTTTTTATGGTCAATGTCAAAAAAGATATAAAAAAAAGCCGCTAACCCAATATAAAAGTGAATTAACGGCGTGTTTGTGTTTGTATTTTTTTTTGTTAATATTAAAAGCTTTCCTTAACACCACTCATCCCAACTATTAAAATCTAATCATATATTATTTGTTTATCCACACATTCTACCAAGTTTTATAAATTAAAATAAAATATATAAAGCTATTTTATCTATCCTAAGGCATTATATGCTAAAGTTTGACACCTAGTTCTTGAGTGATATAATTAGTTTATAAATACTATATGTTGTAGATAACTTTATACACACTCCACAAGATATAGTAAATAATACTGATAATGAATTGTCCAATTTGTCACCATGTCGACACCAAGGTAATTGACTCACGCGTTGCGGGTGATGGGTTTTCTATTAGAAGAAGAAGAGAATGTTTAAAATGTAACTTTAGATATTCCACCTACGAAGAAATAGAAATACTAGGATTAAATGTAATAAAAAGTGACAAAAAACGTGAGCCCTATTCAAGAGATAAATTAGTCAAAGGATTAAAAAAAGCATTTGAAAAACGTCCAATAACAGATAATGATTTTAAAAAACTTATTAATTCGATAGAGCGAGACATACAAGCCAGCAATAAAGATGTAGTAACAACAGATAAAATTGGGAAAATAATAATGCACCAATTAAAAAAAACCGATAAAGTTGCCTACATTCGCTTTGCCTCGGTCTATCAGTCATTCGAAGATATTGAAAGGTTCGCTCAAGAACTAGACAAGCTCATAAAAAAAAGACCACGAGCAAAAAAATAAATTAGAGTTTGAATTTTGAATCATTTATCCTACACCCCATGCCAAAAAAACCAACAATTACTAAAATAAGAAAAAGGTCAGATGAGATAGCAGACTTCGATCAAGAAAAAATTACCTATGCTATATCAAAAGCAGCAGAAGCAATCGGTGAACCGAATGAAAAGCTAGCAAATGAACTCAGCAACAAAGCAATTGACCTAATAAATAAAAAGTTTCATATTCGATCGATACCAGCCGTAGAGGAAATACAAGATATCGTAGAGGAAGTGCTTATTTCTAACAAAGAGATAAAAATAGCTAAGGCGTACATTCTATATCGAGATCAGCACAGACAACTTCGAGACCTACAGAGTACTGAAGAAAAATTAATGCAAGACTACTTAGGTAAAAATGACTGGAGACTGCAAGAAAATTCTAATATGAATTTTTCCGTCCAAGGCCTAAACAATTATATTGCATCGTCAATTTCCGCAAGATACTGGTTAAATAAACTGTATCCAGAGAATATCCGCAATTGTCATATTAACGGAGATTTCCATATTCATGACCTTGGACTACTAGCTCCATACTGCTGTGGTTGGGACTTACGAGACTTATTAACACGAGGATTCGGTGGAATAAAAGAAAAAATTCAATCTAAGCCGCCTAAACATTTTAGAAGTGCACTTGGTCAAATTGTAAATTTTCTATACACACTACAAGGTGAGGCTGCAGGAGCACAAGCTTTTTCAAATTTCGATACATATTTAGCACCATTCATAAGATATGACAAACTCAACGAAGAGGAAGTTAAGCAGGCTATTCAAGAATTTTTGTTTAACATGAATGTTCCAACAAGAGTTGGATTCCAAACACCGTTCACTAACATCACTCTAGATGTTACACCGTCAAAACAAACTGGAGAAGAAAATATCATCATAGGTGGCAATATAATGCCAGAAAAGTACAAAGACTTTCAAGAAGAAATGAATTTATTCAACAAGTGTTTAGCTGAAGTAATGATCGAAGGTGATAGCACAGGAAGAGTATTTTCATTCCCAATACCTACATATAACATAGACAAAGATTTTGACTGGGACTCAGAATCCATGAAACCAGCCTGGGAAATGACAGCCAAATATGGGATCCCCTATTTTTCAAATTTCATCAATTCGGACATGGATAGAGATGACGCAAGAAGCATGTGCTGCAGATTAAGACTCGACAACAGAGAATTAAGAAAAAGGGGTGGTGGGTTATTCGGGGCAAACCCATTAACAGGATCGCTAGGAGTAGTCACAATCAATGGAGCTAGATTAGGCTACATCTCAAAAACCAAAGAAGAATATTTAAACAATCTAGGAAAATTGATGAATACCGCAAAGGATAGTCTAGAAATTAAAAGAAAGATCATTGAACGTTACACAGACGAAGGATTGTATCCATATTCCAAATACTATTTAACCGATATTCATGCAAGATTTGGATATTACTGGAAAAATCACTTTAACACAATTGGTATAAACGGCGTAAACGAAGGATCCTTAAATCTATTAGGCAAAGATTTATCCACCGAGGAAGGTAGAAATTTCGCTGAAGAAGTTCTTACATTTATGAGAGAAAGATTGATGGATTTTCAAAACGATACGGACAATCTATACAACCTAGAGGCATCACCTGCTGAAGGCGCTACATATAGATTTGCTAAAAAAGACAAAGAATTATTTCCTAATATTTTAGTAGCCAATGAAAAAGATTTTCAAGAAAAGAATATGCCACCATATTATACTAATTCCACACATTTACCGGTTAATTTCACAGATGATATATTTAGTGCCCTAGAACTTCAAGACAAACTCCAAACTAAATATACAGGAGGAACAGTACTACACGGATTCCTTGGTGAACGCATTACAGACGGAGAAACATGTAAACAATTAGTTAAAAAGATCGCATTTAATTACAAGTTACCGTACTACACAATAACACCTACATTCAGCATTTGCCCAAAGCACGGCTACTTAAACGGAGAGCATGAATACTGTCCAAAGTGCGACACAGAAAGTGGCTACACCAATCAAACTTAAATAAAATAATTAATTAACCATTAAATATATTTATATTAAATAATTATATTTAAAGGAGAAAAAAAATGTCACCAATTCAAATAGAGCGTCAAAAATGTACAATTTATTCAAGAGTATGTGGCTGGATGGCTCCAGTGAGATGTTGGAATGAAGGAAAAAAGAGTGAATATGCTGACAGAGTTACATATGACAAATCAGAGTAACAGCTTAATTTATTTATTAGATAGATATGATAATTGGAGGAATAAATAAATTAACATTAATAGATTATCCGGGAGAACTAGCTGCAATTGTATTTACTAAAGGATGCAACTTCAGATGCCACCATTGTTATAACCCCTTGCTTGTCGTGCCTGAATATACTGGCACTCATATAAACAAAAGTCACCCTCAAATTAACAGTGAGGGTGACTTTTTGGGATTCCTGAAGACAAGACTTGGAAAAATTAATGCTGTTGTTGTAAGCGGAGGCGAACCAACTATCCACAAAGACCTACCCATATTCATAAAAAAAATTAAAGACCTGGGGCTCAAAGTTAAACTTGACACAAACGGAACAAACCCAATAATGCTATCAAGCCTAATTAAAAACAATTTAATAAATTATGTTGCAATGGATATCAAGGCGCCACTTAATGATTATAAAAAAATAATTAATACAGAAGTCGATTTGATACAAATTCAAAAAAGTATTAAAATACTATTAGATACCTCTATAGATTATGAATTTAGAAGTACACTACTTCCAAAACAACATTCACTAGATGACATTCACAATATGGGAATGTTAATAAATGGAGCAAAACTATGGTATATACAAAACTTTAAAAGTAATACAGACCTCGTTAATCTTTCATTCAACGAAGAAAGATCATTTAACGAAATAGAGCTAAAAGAAATTGTCGCAGTGGGAACTAAATATGTTCAAAACTGTAAATTAAGATAAATTTAAATATATGGAGGACGAGTTAAAAAAACTAATAAAAGAAAATACAAAATTAACCAAGCATATACACACTCTTTTAGAGGAGGTAAATAATACCACAAAAAAAATTAGACGATTCACGATAATATCAGAGATAATGAGTCTCATAAAAATGGTAATCATTATGATCCCCGTGATAATTGGTATACTCTATTTACCACCTATTCTAAAAAAATATATTTCTGAATACCAAGAAATTTTTGGTCTTGGCACTAGTGCTGGTGGTGGAAGTAGTGATGTATTACAAAACGCATTAATAAAAATGGTAAATGGGCTAGATGCAAAAAACAATGTAAATGAATTACCTCCAGAATTATTAAAAATCCTAAACAATAAATAAAACACAGCTACACTATAACACCTCCACCCAAAACCTCATTTTTATTATAAAAAACAATGCTTTGACCTGAAGTTACTGCTCTAACTTCATCATCAAATTTAACAAGATATTGATCACAGTCACTATCTTGTTTTTTAACAATACATTTAACACCTTTTGATCCATACCTAATTACCGCCTCACAAGCAATTAGAAACCGAACCTTACTATCGATCCAATTCACCTCTTTTACCACGAGTTCATTTTTAAATAAATTCAAATCAAGTGCATCATTAGTAACATACAAAACATTATTCTTTTCATTTTTTTTAACAACATAAAATGGCCCCACGCCACCTATCTCTATCCCCTTTCTCTGACCAATAGTATAAAGAGGTAAACCTTGATGCCGTCCAACCACCTCTTCATCTACAGTTCTTATTTCACCTGGTTTCAATACTAAATACTTCTTTAAAAAATCATTATGATCGCGAGGAACAAAACAGATCTCCTGACTCTCTTTTTTTGCAGCCACTGATAATTTAAAATTTTGAGCCATCACCCTTACTTCTTCTTTTTTATAACTACCCAGTGGGAACAACAAAGAAGAAAGTTCTTTTTGGTTAAATTTATACAAATAATACGACTGGTCTTTTCTCTGGTCCACACCCTTAAATAAACTATAATTGATATCCCTCCGACAATCTTTAAATACCTCTATTTGTTTTATTCTTGCATAGTGTCCAGTTGCGACATAATTATAACCAAGATCTTTTGCTTTCTTAATTAACAATCCTATTTTAACAAATTTATTACAACGAACACATGGATTAGGCGTATTACCAATACTATACTCACTTAAAAAATTATCTACGATTTCTTTCTTAAACTCTTGAACAAAGTCCAACACATAAAGTCTTATGCCTAACTGAGTGCATATACTTCTTGCATCCATCAATGCCTTGGCTGAACAACATTTGTTCTCAATATTCAAAGAACCACTATCTTTCCAAAAAGACAAAAAAATACCAAGCACATCATGCCCCTCATCAACCAATAATTTAGCAGCTAAAGAAGAGTCAACTCCACCAGACATCGCAATTATTATTTTCTTTTTT
Source organism: Patescibacteria group bacterium (assembly GCA_016784175.1). GTDB lineage: Bacteria > Patescibacteriota > Patescibacteriia > Patescibacteriales > BS150m-G62 > BS150m-G62. The sequence continues at coordinate 21,981 of JADHVC010000011.1, forward strand.
TCATTTAACATATATTTGCAAATTTCAAAACCCTTAAAGTATACTACACTTTAAGGGTTTTGTACATATTATTTCTAGTAACTACTGTTTCTCTAGTATAAGCCCGGGAACTGTTCCTTTAATTGCTCTTTTTGTTCGTCATCCTCTAGCATCTTCATCAAAGACTTTACCATAATACCTGCTTTTTCTTTATCTCCTGTCTTATCATAAAGCAATGCCAAACTATATCTTGCATTTGCATGATTCTGGTTATTCAATAATATGCTCAAAAACAATTGCTCAGCTGTAGCTAAATCTTGATTATTCGCTACTGTTCCAATCTCTTTGTTCCCCGGATTAACGCTCAAATCATCCTCCTTAGAACTCGACTTATCCCCACTATTCACTAAATCTTCTACAGCATCGTCACCCTGAGTTAAGACTGGAGCCAATACTCCTCGATTAAAATAAAGTCTTCCTAACTCAAACATAAAGCTTGCGTTCTGGTTTATAATCGTCGCATTAGTAAGACTCTGAATAGCGCCGTCCAAATCTCCAAGAGTTTCTTGTGCTATCGATTTACCATAATGTGCAGATGCTAAATTAACTTTTCTTTTGATTGACTCATCGTAGAGCTTAATCGCTTCACTAATAAAGAATATCTTCTCTTCCTGAGAGTTCTCTAGTTTAACCCGAGCCATATTTATTAACGCCAATCTCAAATATGGGGTTGGAGAACCAGGCTCTAACTCAATAACTTTCTTATAGCTCTCCTCTGCAAACGTCAACGCATCCGCTTTATAATAATAAGCATTTTCATATATTAAAGCTAATGACTCATAATTATCTGACTTCGCTGGTGCCAAACTAACTGCTTTTTCACCTGCCTTAATTCCTTTCGATAAAGTATCGTTCGCTGCCTTTGTATCCACTGCAACCAAACTTTCATTTGCCAACGCTACATAATGATTAGACAAAGCCACATAATAAGTATCTTGGTATGGTGCAAATTTTATAGCTTTTTCCAAATACTCAATCTTTTTAGATACATCACTCACAGTAATTGACTTGCGAGCATAATAATCTGCGATAACCATACCGCTTCCATTAATAAGCAGTGCAAGAATTAACATACCAACAATAGCAAACATCACTTTGATCCCATTCGAAGCTTTAAAGGACGTATTAACTTCACTCTTATCTTCATTTCTTAAATAAACAGCATAAGCAACCGTTAATACAGCCATTAAAACAGAAAATATAATTAAGAACGCGTTGAATCCAAAGAACCCAGCATAAGTCACAAGAGACAATAAACCAAAAGATAAACCTAACATTATAACATGGGATTCTTCGTCTTCCTTGGTCCTTAAAACTGATAAAAACGAATTAACCAAAGCTAATACTATTAAAACCAAAAATGCTACTAAGCCAACCACTCCGGACACTGACAAAACCTCAAAATAAACAACTGATGCATTATCAAACCGAATATTCCAAAGCTCAGTCTCGTTAAACCCAGTCCCCTTAAATTTATTAAAACCATAATAATAAGTAGCTGGGCCAGATCCAAAAAACTTATTTTCCGCCAAACTATCCTTTGCAATATCCCATGAAGCAGCCTTAGTTAAACTCACTTCAGCGGGAAGAGCTACTATACCCAATTTTGAAGCAAAATCATACTTCCCTAAAAGCAAAAATACAATCGATACAATTAAAAAACCGATAGGGAGTGCGATGCATTTCTTTTTAATTCTAATTACCTTAAAACCAATAAGCGCTAATATTAAAACAAAACTAGCAATAAGTAATGGCCATAAAACAAAACCATTCAAAATAGTTAAAATAAGCAAGTCAACAACCATAGTCAGACCAACAAATATCCTTAAAGCAGTGCACATTTTTGGACTACTTGTAATCTCCTTAGCTTTCATTTTCACTAACAATAAAATTGGAAGCAAAACTCCAGCAAATATAGCTAAACCAGATAAAGATCCTACAAAATTGAAACTACTAACTTTCGTAAATTCCAAAGGTAATATATATATTCCAAATAATTGCAATGCTGAGTGAATCAAAATTAAACTAGAAGAAACAATTAGCGCCCCAAAAAAACATTTTATTCGCTTCTGATCAATATTGTTAACCACTAAATAATAAAACAAAATAAAAATCACAACAGCAGATAAACTCTTAGGCATTAATCCATAACCTCCCACCAGAGAATCCTTTACACCAATGGAGCTAAAAGTAGAAATAACCATTACAACTAAGAAAGAAAAAATCGGCCAATCCAATGGTGTTCGCTTAAACTTAAATGTATTAGCCATAATACTCTTTACTATCCAGGCAGAAGCACCAATCAAGGTTAGAAAATAAAAAAGAATCATTTTTTCGAAACTAGCACCTTGTGCTAAAGTCCCAGTTAAGAAAATTGGAACAAGAAAAAAAACTCCCGTCATTGACCAACCGATAAGCTTATTGAGAAAACCTTGCAATCCACCAACAGATTGATCACTTGAACCACCTCTTAATGAGATTCCCGCTTGTTTAAACACAGGAGAACTAACTCGCCTATTAGAGATTAGGCTTACCGACCTCCTCGCACTCAACTTTATTTTTGTCATAAACAAAACAATTAATTGTCGTAAATATTTTATTCATTAAATTGATTAAAATATTATACAAACAATCCCTATTTTTTTAATTTATTAACATTATATCACTAATAAAATAACACATCAACTCAACGCAAACTCTTTGACATCTGGTAAACTTTTAATGTATTATAAACTATAATATATTCACATAAGCCGATGTGGTGAAATTGGTAAACACGCACGACTCAAAATCGTGTGTCGCAAGACTTGTGGGTTCGATTCCCACCATCGGCACAAAAAAAGACTTCGAAAAAATTTCCATAAATTAAATCTCCATCATATTGTTAACACAAAAACATAACTACTCACTATATCTACATCACTTTTTCGCTTAGGATGGAATATTGGGCAATTTTTACGCATAATTTAACAAAAATTTTAAACTCGCTTCACTCAAACATAAAATTTTTTAAGTTAAATTCTGCTAAAAATTACTACATATTCCATATGCGCTCAAAAATAATGCAGGCATAGTGAGCACTTATACAAAAACCCATTGACAAAACCTAAAATAATATGCTAGCATAAATAGCAGTTCGATCCTTCACAAAATCATTCACCCAAAAGGAAAAAAAAATGAATAAAAATGCTCTTGCAATACTCATGCTTTTAGCTTTTTTATTACAGGGGTGCGGTAGCACCGGAATGAACAAACAAATGGGGGGCGCACTTATTGGTGGCGGCCTTGGGGGACTAGGAGGCTCTCAGATTGGAAAAGGCAAGGGAAGAACGGCCGCGACTATTATTGGCACTCTAGCTGGTGCATTTATAGGCTCCAGTATTGGTGAGTCGCTTGACCATGCCGATCAACTATACGCAGAGAGAGCCTTGAATTACTCTCTTGATTCTGGACAGCCAAGCCGATGGGTCAACAGCGAAAGTGGACGCTCAGGCACAGTTGTCCCGCAACAACCGTATTACAACAACAATGGAAGGCAGTGCCTACCATACACATTCACCGTTGTTCAACCAAACGGAGAAAGATATGCAGGTAACGGAAATGCCTGTAAACAATAGCCACAACAAACTATTTGTCATCTAGAAACTGGTGGCTAGGTTCAAATCAACTAAAATATAATCATATCTTCAACTGTTCTATGCAACAATATATAATAACCGCTAAGCGAATTAGCGGTTTTTTTTACAATAACTACCCGATCCTTATCTTTTTTAATTCTCTTCTTATTTCTCTATAATTTTTGATACTCTTACCGACCAAGTTCCAAAAATCTTGTGAGTGATTCATTTCCTGCAAATGACAAAGCTCGTGCACAACTATATAGTCGACTAAGTGATCTTCTAAAAATAACATTTTATAGCTAAAATTAAGATTTCGATTAGACGAACAACTCCCCCACCTAGTTTTTTGGTCTCGTATACAAATATTATTATAGTCGAAATTATAATTGCGATTAAACTTTTCAATCTTAGCCAAAACTAACTCATAGGCCTGAAGTCTATATTTTTTATATTCATTATTTGTAATATCTGGCAATACCAACTTACATTCCGACTTTATTTGTTTAAGTTTTTTTACTATCCAATCAAGCTTTTCTCTCACAAATTTATGAGCAACAATTTCAGGCAAAATAAAAGGTATAGTAACATTAACTAATCCACCACCATCAATAGAAATTCTAATACTCGATGACCGCTTGCTCTTCACTAAAGCATAATCTATTAATTCATTAGCATATTTTACTCTAAATTTTTTAACACTCATAATTGCTAAATGGCCCACGGGAATGGGCCATCTCTAAATTTATAAAATATTACTAAAGCACTATTTCACTACAATATTCACTAATTTACCTGGCACAAATATCACTTTCAAAACCTCTTGACTCCCAATCAGCTCAACAATTCTAGAATTTTCAAGCGCAATCTTTTTTGCTTCACTCTCCATAATGTCAGGTAGCACCTCTTGCTTTACCTTATTTTTTCCATTAATCTGAATAACCAATTCGATCGTTTTATCAATAGCTAACTCTTCATTAAACTCTGGCCAACCCTCAAAAAAGACACTTTTCTTTTCCGAAAGCTTTAACTTCTCCCACATCTCCTCTGCTAAATGTGGAGCAAAAGGAGAAAGCATAACAGCCAAGTCACCAAGTTCATCCCTTGTACAACCTGCTTTTACCATCTCATTAACCATAACCATTAACTTTGAAATAGCTGTATTATATTTCAAATTTTCCATATCAACCTTCACTCCCTTAATAGTTTTATGAAGCAACCTATTAAAATTATCGTCCTCGCCACGATCAGCTAACTGATCAAGTGGAGCAACTTTATCCAATAAAGTATAAATTCTCTTAACAAACCTATGCATTCCAGCCACTCCAGAATCACGCCAATCACCACCCTGACGCATATCACCCATAAACATCAAATACATTCTAACCGCGTCAGCCCCAAATTTATTAATATAGGCATCTGGATTAACAACATTACCCTTTGACTTACTCATCTTAGCCCCGTCTTTCACAACCAACCCATGCGCTCTAAACTTTTTAAAAGGCTCTTCTTCTTTAGTATAGCCCATATCAAACATTACCATTGTCACAAAACGTGAGTAAAGCAAATGTAATACTGAATGCTCCTTGCCGCCAATATAAATACTAACTGGCATCCATTTTTCGAGCCTTTCCTTATCAACTGGCTTCCTGCTAAATTCTGTACACAAAAATCTCAAGTAATACCAGGACGAATCAACAAATGGGTCAGACACATCAGTTTCTCTTCGAGCTTCTTTGCCGCATTTTGGACAATCAACTTTAACAAATTCATCGATCTTATTTAATGGCCCTTTTCCCGTTCCATCTGGCAAAAAATTATCCATTTCTGGCAATCTTACAGGTAAACTATCTTCAGAAACAGGAACCCACCCACAAGCCTCACACTCAATCATTGGGATAGGTGGTCCCCAATAGCGTTGGCGAGAAACACACCAATCACGCAAACGATAATTTATTTTCTTTTTGCCAATCTTCTCGCTCTCTAACCATTCAACAATTTTTGCACTCGCTTCTATTGTTTTTAAACCATCAATGATTTCCGAATTAATATTTATACCAACCTCAACAAAAGCGCTTGTTAATTCATCGCTAGCTTTACCATCTTTACTTACAACTTCTAAAATCTCTAAATCATATTTCTTTGCAAACTCAAAATCACGATCATCGTGAGCTGGCACTGCCATAATCGCACCCGTTCCGTAATTAGGCAAAACATAATCAGCTATAAAAATTGAAATTCTTTTTTTATTAACAGGATTAATAGCAACTAATCCTTCAATTCTTACCCCAGTCTTATCCTTATTTAGATCAGTTCTTTCAATATCTGATTTTATCTTTACGCTTTGAACATATTCGATTATCTCATCTTGGTTTTTAATTTTTAACTCTTGGTTTTTTATTAAAGAGTGCTCAGGACAAATCACCATAAAAGTCGCGCCAAAAAGCGTGTCTGGTCTAGTTGTAAAAATATCTAATTTTTCTATTTTATCACCAAGTTTACCTTTTTCTCCACCAATATACACATCAAATCGAACTTCTGCACCAACACGCTTACCGATCCAATTCTTTTGAATAGTCTTTACTTCTTCAGTCCAATCAATATTATCAAAATTTTCATTCAACCTTTCTGCATAATCAGTAATCTTAAAAAACCACTGCTTCATCTCTTTTTTTTCTGTCACCGTATCACATCTTTCACATTCACCACCTATAATTTGCTCGTCAGAAAGCACAGTTTTACACTTAGAGCACCAATTAACCAAAGACATTTTTCGATAAGCTAATCCCCTTTCGTACATCTTTAGAAACAACCACTGAGTCCATTTATAATAATTATCCTTATATGTCTCGATTTTTCTACTCCAATCATAATTATTCCCTATCATCCTTAACTGACGATAATAATTTACTTCCGTTCTAATAGATACATCACGAATGTGTTCGCTAATTTTAATAGCATAATTTTCGGCATGAATTCCAAAACCATCAAGTCCAATCGGCTCAAAAACATCATAACCTTGTAAACGCATAAAACGCCCATAAGCATCGGAATGCACAAAAGCGTACATATTTCCAACATGCAACCCCTCTGCAGACGGGTACGGGAACATCATAAGATTGTAAAAAGGTTTTTCTGCCTTGTCTAAATCAACTTTATTAGTTTCATTTAGTTCCCAAAATTCTTGCCACTTTTTTTCTATTTTTTTGTGATTATATTCCATAATCTCATGTTAGCAAAATTGCATAAATTTGCAAATAAAAACCCCTACTTCATTTTAACGAAATAGGGGGGGGTAGTTTGTTTTTTTACCCGTGTCTACTAAACGGGGTACAGTTCAAAATTTAGGTTTCTTTTTTTATTTCCGCTATCGCGGAAGCTATTGCTTCACTTACTGATTGATCTGGATCCGTCGACTTTTCGATCAACGGTTTTAAAGCCTGCTGAGCTTTTAATTTACCCAGCGAAATCGCTGCGAACCGTCGCACAGACCAATGCTTATCGGTCAACATGGATATCAATGGATTCACTGCTCCTTGATTGTTCATTTCTCCCAACGCGATTGCAACAGATGAACGTACCCAACGATCCGGATCGCTCTGTCGAGCGATTAAAGGCATTATCGCACTTGGACCTTGAATCTCACCCAATGCCAGTGCAGACGATGCCCTGACCAATGAATCCGAGTCATTCAAACTGAAAACCAAAGTTTTAGCGGAACTGGTATCTTTAAGGCCACCGAGCTCAAGTGCAGATGTCATCCGCACCAAAACGTTTTCGCTCCTCAGCTGCGAAGTTAAACTCTCCACGGTTTTTTGGGCCAATTCTCTATCGCCCGAATTCACCTCATAAATAGGTAAACAAAAAAACAAAAACACCGCCATAAATGCAATACGTTTATACCACTTATTCATTTCCATGATTCATTCTCCCATTCATTGGTTGACCTAGGTTGACCTAGATTAGGTTATGTTATTAATATTAACATTTACCACAAAACAAATTCGTAACCACTCACTATATCTACATCATTTATACTAATCCCCCATTTCTACCGCTACAGGCGCATGATCAGAACCCAACACATCACAAAGAATATAAGCTTTTTTCAACTTAGTTTTCAATTTATCCGATATTAAAATATAATCAATAC
>JADHVC010000052.1 GCA_016784175.1 Patescibacteria group bacterium
GAATAACACCACACAACACGCAATAAAAAACATAGGGCAGAAAGTGCTAAATTTAAGCGACCTAACATTTATTAAAAGGCTCGGTAACTTGATAGATAATCGCTTTGAAATGCCCTACGTTTCTTATTGCCATACGTTAGCCACAAGCTGAAAAAATCCGAAAGAACATTGAATATTACAACTTGGAAGCCAACACATATAAAAGCTCTTTTAATTTTCCTCATTCTTCACAAAATTAAAAGAGCTTTCATCTCCTCACTTTTTGTTAAATGCTAACTTTAGTCTGTGGTGTTTATTGAATACTACAGTTAGCTTTGTGAATACTAAGATTAGGAATGAAAACAAACTCAGAAATATTAGTTCAGTTTGGAAAACGAGTAAGGAAATTAAGAAAAGAGAAAGGATTTTCTCAGGAAGAATTAGCTCATAGGGCTGGCTTACATAGAACTTATATTGGAATGATTGAACGAGCTGAAAAAAACATTACTCTAGTAAATATCGAAAAAATTGCGGAATCATTAGATACAAAAATTAACGAACTATTTGAATAAATAGTAATCTACATGATGCTAAAAAAAACCGAATTACTTGACATGTTTAAAGTAGTTCCTTTTGATTTGATTGAGTTAAAGGGAATTGGTACAGTTGTAAAAATGAATGCCTCCTCTGCATTTGATTTTAGCGCCATTACTGGAGCTAATTATTTACTAGCACCTATTGGAGTAACGATGAAAGGCAGAAACGAAACTTTTATACATCGAGCTGTTTTCCAAGAGGAATCATATATATATAGCCCTGGATTATTTGAGAGAGATATTAAAAGGACTCTGGCAGAAGGTAATTCTGCTGACAAGCTTATGAAACTTTATCCTGAAATATTTTCGGGTGATAAATACATCTTAATAAAAGAAATCTCAACAGGAATAAATAGTAATATTGATACTAAGGTATATAGTGAACTTATACAATCTGGCTTTGACCCAAGAGACTTTATTTTATATAAACTATTTAAATCTGGACAAAGTCAAGAGTGCATTTACGAATATTTCACTTCTTTGTATTATATAAACAAAGGATATATTGTCGAAAATCAAACTCCTTGGTTTCAACAAAATTACTTTTATAACGGCAAAAGGTTAAATGGAGGAATTCCAGATTTTTCAGCTTTTAAAACTGATATAATAAATCCTTTGAGAGAGTTTAGTATTCTATCATCGAATGAAGGTATCCTAATTAACAAAATCCCAGTAATTAAGAATTTTAAGACAATTAAAAAAGAATCTGCTTTTGTTAAAAGTGACAACTATGATTTAATCATAGGAGAAGTTAAATCCGATAAATCGTCTCTTGATCAAGCTAATAGGCAAATGAATAAATATTCCAACGTTGAATTAGCTAACAAAATATACTCTATCATTCCCAATTGCGAAAATAATGGAAGTGAAAATTTCGGCGAATTTTATTTTGATAAAAATGTTCTCAAAAGTAAAGTAAGTAAAAAACCTTTGACTGTTAATCTTGTCAGCCAACAAATAGACAAAGATTGGATTAATGTAAATATAAAATTGAATTTATTGGGAAATGTTGATTTCAATACTTTAATGCAATCGCTAGTTAATAAATATAGCTTAACTAAGGATAAAATTCAATCATTTCATTTGATTGATTTCGCAATGAATACTTCGGTGTTAGAAATAATTAAATTAATATAATGGCTTACACAAGTGATACTAGAATAAAGAATATTTTAAAAGATATTCATTTAGAAGTTCTTAATGAGTTAAGTAAAATTGGACTTGGAAACAAACTAACTTTAAGAGTATTTGATGAATCTTCTGAAGATGGCAGATTGTTTGAAAATGGGGGTTTAACTTTCAAAGACCCTAATACAAAGGCTGTTTTAGGATCAAATGATGCTGGTTGGTTGTATGATGGGAAACCTCTAGTAATTGTAGAAGGAACTTTTGGAACTGAAAGAGGGCAATTTGGAGACGGTCAATTAAATAGATTTAGTCACTCAACAGGTGTTGCACTTAATGGGTTTATTGGTGTTACATTCGTTCCAATGCATGGTGAATCTTATTCGAAATCAGGCACAAAGCAAACAAATGTCAACAGTAATATTAAAATAAAACCAGCAAAAATACATAAGGGCTTTTTAACTGGAGCAATTGCAATATCAGAAAAAGAAAAAGGTTGGTTTTTAGTAATTGATGCTTATTCACCCCAAGTCTTATGTAAATTAATTATCGAATCTGTAAAGGACAAGGAAGGTTTAAAAAATGAACTTCAAAAAAATATTGATGATATAATTTCTGTGATGAAAACTAAACTTGGAAGTAGTATATATGGAGCTAGAAGTATTCAATTAATTACAAGTTTATATAACAGCAAAGGAAATAAAATAAGCAGTCGATCTAGAATGTATACTCAAAACTATGTTGCTTTAACTACTTCTACAAAAAGAGATGGACATGGCATGTTAGGAAAAAACTTGGTTGAAATCTATTCAGGTCCTAAAAATTCAGATTATTATGCGATTTTTATAAGACTTAGAAAAAATGAAATAAAGCTATTGTCTCAAAGAAATTCAAAAGAGTTCCAATATATTTTTAACCACCCAAAAGTAAACGTAAAGTGTTTTGATGATTTAAAATTCAATGATCCAAAACTTAAAAAAGCACTAGAAGACATTGCTTCAGTAAATATTTTTCAAAATCGGCAAAACGATATAATAAAGGCAATTCAAACAGCTTTTAATAATGGAGAAATACAAATCAAATAATTAAGTTCATGTATTCCGATTTTATAAGATAATTTGGTAACAGTTTATTAATTAAAACATCATACTGATAGTGACTTCCGTTCATTTTTAGAGATGATAATTTTTCCTTAATTTCAATTAACTTATCTTCTTCAATTATTTCTGGAACCTTAAATTGGTTTTGTTTTTTATTTATAAATGAAAAAGCAAGAAAAGTTTGAGTGTTTTTTTTAGTTACATGTTGGGAAGATGTTTTATTTCCAGAAACCAATCTAGTAGGCAACTCTTCAATAATTGGTGTGAAATTCGAATTCAATAATATTAATTGTAATCTCTTCCAATAATCAATTTTCGGATGGTGAAAAATAATCGTTAGAACCTTATCCTTTTTTAATACTCGACTTGCTTCATCTAGAAATTTCTCAAATAATTCAAAATAATGATTTTCAGTTTTGCCCACTTCTTTAGAAATAATCATTTCGTTTGTATTGTCACTTAAATCACTTAACCATGATTCCCAAACTAAATTTAATTCTGAATAACTAAGAATGTCACCATATGGAGGGTCAGTATATATAAAATCTATACTACTAGTTGCTATATTTTTTAGATTACTAGCTGATTGTCCTAATATATTAACTGTTCCAAGTTGGGGTTTTGCATATAATTCAATATTACTCTTTCTAATACTATTTACTTTTGCAGAAAAACTCTTTAAAACATTATTATCCTTAATAACTGGAGGTATGTAAAATGTTCCCATTTTAATTGAAGTATTTTCATATTTACGATACCTACTCATCAATGAACAATTGAATAATATTGAAGTAAAAGCAAACTCAAAAAGAGTTTTAATTTGTTTATTATCAATTAAATCAATTCTGCTTTTTAAATGTGACAGAACGGTTAAATTTCTATTCGAATATAAATCCTTTACTTTCTTTATTCCTTTTTTATAATTTCTTACTGGTTCTTTCCCAAAGAAATTATCATTTGGTAATACATTTTCAACAAAGTTTTTTGTATTATATTTAATCAGGTCTTCCCTATCTGGTTTCTTATAAAGTTTTGTTGAAGAACATTCACATTTATATGCTAATTGTATTAACTCAAAACCATCGAAGACTATATTTTTTCCTCTCGGAGTTTTAATTGGTTCGTCTTGCTTGATTTTCCTAAAAAGAGATTCCCCTTGCTTTAATGTAATTCCAAATTCGTCAGAGTAAACTTCCTCAATTATTGAAAATAAAATTTTACCACTATTTTCACAGATTGGACATTGAGTAACGTAATATTCTTCTATATCTTTTGTGACTTTTTTTAGACCATTATTAAATTCCGTTTCATCAATATCATAAACGCAGGTATAACCTTTAGATATATGCTGACAAATTTTGCTTATATCACTTAGAATAACATTTCTATTTAATCTCATTCCAGAAACACCAGTCATACCTGTACCACAAAATGGGTCTAATACTAAATCTCCTTCTTTTGAATACTTCAAAATAAAATAATCAATTGCCTCAAGTGGTTGTTTAGTCCAGTATTGATGCTGATTAAAAACTTTTCCAGATTTTGTATAATTAATATCCATTTATTTTTGCAAGAGCATTATCCTTTCAAACTTTACTTTTTTTGTGGTTTTCTGCACAGATTTATTAACAGGAATCGGATCTTCAACTGCTCCATAGTAGGTAAAACCTACTTCTTTAAATAGTACTGCCAACTCTTCTGACGTATTGATAACAAGTTTTCCTTTAAAATGATCTCCAACAACAAAAACACAGTAACCTCCAGGTTTTAGAACTCTATACAACTCAACAATAACCTTTCGCATTTCATCTAAATAGTCCTTGTACCTTTGAATTGTTTGATCCCTTAATGCCTTTTTATCATCTTCCTTATAAACACCACAAATCGCCAATCTTAATCTATGGCTATTAACATAGTCCAAAGTATTATAGTATGGTGGAGATGATATAATATGGTCAACCGATTCATTTTCAAGAGATAGCTTTCTAGAATCTTCTTTTAAGATTTTAATAGAACCTGAGCTTTCAATTTTATCTTTATAATTCCTTTTAATTTTTGCTATTAATCTTGTTTTTACATCTCTATATTCACCTGGATCATCAGGTCTAGGTTTATATGGTAATGTCCAAGCACATGGCTTAGATAAATGTCCAGGTCTATGTCCTTGACTAATCCCAACTAAACATCCGTAAATGAATTTCTGCTCATCTGCTTTAAGAATATTCAAAGTATATAGTATTTCCTTTAGCGTATTTTTATTATAATACTCTTTTACCCAATCTGGTATTTTTCTTATAGAAACTCCTTTAGAAATAATATCTAAATTTTCAACATAATCTATTAAATCTTCGAGAATTAAATTATGTTGTGTTTTAGCTTCCGAAATAGTAATAGCATAAGGATTTAAATCAACTCCAATAGTATTTCTACCACACAAACTTCCTTCCAAAGGTATTGTACCTATTCCACAAAAAGGGTCCAAAATCGTATCACCAGGTTTTGTAACATATTTTATTAAAAAATGAGCAAAAGGTGGTTTTATACGTCCTACATAAGGTGCGATTTTATGTAATGAGTGTCCCCAACTTTGTTTCCCATAAAGTCCATCTTTCCATTCTAATTTTGAAATGTTTTTAATTATTTCCTCTGGAGAATTATCAACCTTATTGTCAATTTTTATATTTTCTAAAATCATTTTCTTATAGAGTCTTTAATTTAATCGCTAACTATAGTATACAAATCTACTAAGTTATTTTAAAATTCGCAAACACAATCCCATACACATTTGCAATTCGCTCAATACCACTACTAAAGCCAAAAATTGCAAAAGAGTATTACTAAATAACATTCAAATAAAACTTATCGAAATATAGAACTGAAAGCTGAATTGAAAAAAAGCCAGTGGCTAACAACGTATATAAAAAATAGCTATTTAAAGTCTGAAGCAAAGATATATTTTATAAATTTAACATCAAGCATAAACGGAAAGGTTAGTATTGTAGAATCCACTACTTTTCATATACGAGACCGTTGGCGTTCATTTTAATTAAAACACAAAAAAGATATAATTATGAAAAAAATAGTTTTAATAGTATCAATAGCATTAGTTTTTACAGCTTGCAAAGAAAAAGTGGTAAAACAGATAATAACTGAAGACAGTATTGA
>JADHVC010000053.1 GCA_016784175.1 Patescibacteria group bacterium
TTGTATCGGAATTTCAATCCTGATTTTTGATAATAATCTCTGATTTGCAAAGAAGCAAAATCGAAGATTTTGTAAAAAATTAGTATTAAAGTTCTTTAAATTATGCAAAATGTGTAAAAATGTTTTTAAAATTGGCATTGTGGACACAATCCACCCTTGAAAGTTTTTAGTGTGAATCTGAATGTTTACTTCGTTGACGTATAGTCCAGCCATTTTCTTTGACCAAAAGGCGACCTCTTCTAAGATCATATCCTTTTTACAAATTTTGCATTTTAGCGGATCAATGCCAGTATATTCTATTTGTCTTTGTCTCCAATTCTTCCACGTGAGTGGTTTTTTTTGTTTGATCCAGTAAATTGTACACTATTGGCAGGTACCTACTTTTAACTTTGTTAGCGATAAATCCTGAGTTTCTAATCATTTTAAAATTAGGTTGTGGAATATGTGATATTAGTCTTTTAATAAATTCTTTCCAGTGTAGTTTTTCAAAACGCTTCATTCTTATGCCACTATCATCTTCTTCGTAGAAGAAGGTAATAAATGTACCATCATAATTAGTTATTCTGGTTTGAGCTATTGCGGGTCTTTTTGTATATCTTCCAATATAAGCTAGTGTTATAGTGGTTGGTTGAATTAACACCACAACTAGAGCAAATGCGAGATTTACATGTATGAGGTACTACCGTGCACTTATTTGGATGCGTAGGACAACAATACTTGTGATACCCAAGTTTTTTAGGATCACGACAATTTAACATTTTGCTCACGTTTGCTAGAATGTATTTAGGAATATCGGAATGAATATTCCGATATTCTTCCCAGCGACCTTCAAAAATCTGCTTAATTTTGTATTTTTTAGAAGTTATTGTTTCTATCATTACTTCTTACTATACCATTATTAAGTAGATTTTTCAAGGTCGCTGTCTTTTTTTCTGTAAAAACACTACGTATCGCGAAGCGATAGTAGTGTTTTTGCTATTTTATTAAACTGTTCCAATCACTAGAAAATTTTTCTAATCCCTTACTAGTTAAATCATGCTCGATATTAAAGTCTTGCCAATTCTTATTTAAATCTATTTCTTTATAGTCGATTCGAGTTAGTTCATTGTTATAATCAAATTCTTTTTCAGGTAAAACTTTTTTGGCCTCTACCCACTGAGCATAAGTATTGAGTGGCGCTGTAACAATATCAGTCTTAAATGACAAACAAGCCAACAAGTGATCAAGATGACGAATACTTGCAGCTAACACTTCAATATGACCATCACCATCTTTATACATCTTTAAGATATTTTTTATTAGATCGACTCCATTTTGCCCAATGTCGTCTAGTCGCCCAATAAAAGGGGATACGAATATTTGACCTTTTTTAGCACCTTTTGTAGCAGAGTATACTGCAGCCGCTTGATCTTGAGAAAAACAAAGAGTCATGTTTAGTCGCATTCCTTCGGCTGACAATATCTTAGCCGCCTCCAACCCATTCTTTGTAATAGGAATTTTAATACATGCGCTTTCACACCAACTATACATAGCGCGTGCCTGCTCAGTTATTTTATCTGTGGCAGTATTTTTATCGGCATACACCTCAATAGATATTGCTCCGCTAGAAATTAAAGCAGCAATTTCATTAATTACTTTTTTATAAAAATCGTTAATTTCTTTGGCGCTAAATTTATCGCCACTTAATAAACGAGCTTGTGCATCAGGGTTCTTTGCAATTAGACTCGGATTAGTTGTTTGACCGTCCAACGTACCAAGCAATATTAAAGCCTCACGAGTATCGGCCGGATCACCAGAGTCAAGAAATATTTTTGTACTCATATTTTATTTTTTAATTAATTTTTTTATAAGTTTTACTGCCTCATCAGCGTTATCTACAAGGCAATAAAGCTTCATATCTTTTTTTGAAATCGCTGCATAGTCTTTACATACAGTATTTTCGATCCAAAATAAAAGGGGAGTCCAATACTCTTTCCCAACTAATATGACTGGTATTGGTTTTATTTTTTTTGTTTGGATTAAAGTAACTAACTCAAAAAACTCATCCATTGTTCCAAACCCACCCGGGAAATATACATAAACCTGAGAGACGAAAGAAAGCATCACTTTGCGTACGAAAAAATAATCAAAAGTCATTGACTGACGAACATATTGATTTCTAACCTCTGTTGCTCCACCGCCAAGCCTAATATTTAAACCAGCCGATTGCCCACCAGCATCAGACGCACCCTTATTGACTGCTTCCATAATCCCAGGACCACCACCAGTAACAACGGCAAATCCCATATTTGCTAGTTTGGCTCCTAGACTTTCTGCCTCTCTGTATGAGCTATCCTTTATTGTACATCTAGCGGAACCAAAAACACTTACAGCTGCTTTGTATTTACTAATAAATTCAAAACCCGAAACAAACTCTGCCATTATTTTAAAAATACGCCACGACTCAATCTCTCCTGAATGAAGCTTTATTATTTCGATTGGCTTTTCACGAGTTAAACGAAATGACTTATAGATTGGCTCAATTGTTAATGTTGTTTTTTTCATTTATATTAATTTTATAATTTTTTTAAAAATAGTCTCGACGCTATATCCAAACTTCTCCATATTTATTAATTCTTTAGCTGATGCACCATATCTATCTATACCAATAATTAATCCAGTGTCCCCCACATACCGCTCCCAACCCAGACTAACCCCCGCTTCTATCGACATACGCTTTTTGATCTCTGGCGGTAATACGCTATCTTTATATTTTTGACTTTGTACCTCAAACAACTCCCAACTTGGCATACTTACTACCCGCGTCTTAACCCGCCTTTGCTCTAATTTATCTAACACTTCTAACGCTAAGCTCACTTCCGATCCAGTAGCTATAATGATTAACTCAGGATTAATTATTTCTGGGTTAATAATATAAGCGCCATATTTTAAATTTTCTGCTTTAGCATATTTTCTTTGACTAATAACAGGCAAACCTTGTCGACTTAAAATTAAAGCTGTTGGTCCTGATTCTCTACTGATAGCAACACCCCAAGCAACTCGAGTTTCATTTGCATCAGCCGGTCTAATCACTGTTAAATTTGGCACAGTGCGTAACCCCATAATCTGCTCGATTGGCTCATGTGTTGGCCCATCTTCACCAACGGCTACTGAATCGTGTGTTAAAACATAAATAACTGGATATTTCGAAAGTGCCGCTACTCGCATAGCCCCTCGCATATAGTCAGAAAATACTAAAAAAGTAGCTCCAAAAGGTTTTATTCCAGGTGTTAAAGCGAGTCCATTTAAACACGCCGCCATCGCATGTTCACGCACGCCAAAATGAATATTACGTATACCCTCTTTGTTAAAATCGCAAGTAAACTCTTCCCCGTCCTCAATCCAAGTTTTAGTAGATGGTGCTAGATCGGCTGAGCCACCTAAAAACAAGGGATAGTTTTTTGCTATACCATTTATAACTTGACCAGACACCTCTCTTGTTGAAAATTTCTTATGTTCTTGTTTGGCTATATTTTCTTGAGAAAATCTATCAGTAAACTCTTCGGACTTAATATGCTCATCCCAACCCTTCGGCAACTTGCCTTGTAGTATACGTTCCAACTCCCCCGCCAAAACGGGATGTTTCTTTTTGCACTGAACAATTTTTTTATTCCACTCACTTTCCAATTTCTGACCTTGACTCAAAGCTTTTCTAAATTTATCACGTGCCTGACTGGGAATACAAAAATCTTCACTTGGCCAATTAAAATATTCACGAATCAACTTCACCTCCTCTTTGCCCAACGGCTCACCATGTGCTTCCGGAGTGTCTTGTTTATTTGGAGCACCATAGCCAACAAGTGTATTAATAATTATTAAACTTGGTAATTCACTTTTCTTGGCAATAGTTATTGCGCTCTTTATAGCCTTTAAGTCGTTCCCATCACCTACCTGCAAGACATGCCAACCGAGTGCTTCATACTTATTCGCAACATCTTCGCAATATGTAATACTTGTCCTACCTTCAATGGAAATATTATTAGAATCATACAAATAGACTATATTACCCAATTTTAAACTCCCTGCAAGTGATGCCGCTTCGTTAGTAATACCTTCCATCAAATCACCATCCGACACAATAGCGTAAATATTATAGTCTATTATTTTCTGTCCCGCCTTATTAAAATATCCTTCTAATACTCGCTCACCCATCGCCATACCAACGCCAGTCGCAAAGCCTTGCCCAAGAGGTCCAGTAGTACACTCTACTCCAGGCGTTAAGCCATATTCTGGGTGACCGGGCGCTATACTCCCCCATTGTCTAAAATTTTTCAAGTCATTCAAACTTACCTTATAGCCGGTTAAGTGTAACAAACTATAGAGCAATGCAGATCCATGCCCAGCCGAAAGTACAAACCTATCTCTATTTATCCACTTAGGATTAGTTGGATTATATCGCAAAAAATTAATCCACAAACAATATGCCATCGGCGCCGCTCCCAAAGGCAATCCAGGATGCCCAGAATTTGCTCGCTCAACCATATCAACCGAAAGCATCCGAAGTGTATTAACGCATAAGTTGTCTAAGTTATTATTTTTAAATATATTTATTATCATTCAAACAAACTAAATCTAATAATTTTATAATAACATATTTTAAAAAAGACTGCTGTTATAAAAAGGGAAGAAATTGACTCCCATTATTCATAAGATGTAATATTAAGATAATAGCATTATAAACTCTAAATTTTTGAATATGGAGAATACGAATATAAAGGTAATTATTAATGGGAAAGGTATTTACAAAGATGAACTAGAAGAGATATACAAGGAAAAACAAAAGCATTTCACTACTCTTGCAATCAACACTTCAGAGTTCTTAAAAAAGCATTTAGACACCAAAGACATTAGTTTTTCTGATATTAACTTTAGAGTAAAAAGCTTTGAGTCCTTTTGGGGAAAGATTATTCGAAAGCAATATTATAATGAACCATTCGACGGGATAGATGACATTTGCGGGCTGCGCATTATCTATTATTACCCAAGCGACTGCCCTAGAATTATAAAATTAATTAAAGATGAGCTTGAAATCGTAGAAATAATAAATAAAAATCAAGAGCTAGAATTTAATCAATTTGGCTACAGGTCGAACCACTTTGTAATTAAACCACCCAATAAAATCAATCAAGATCCTCTCTTATTTGGTCTAGATAACTTAAAAGCCGAAATACAAATTAGAACAATTTTAATGCACGCGTGGGCAGAAATCGAACACAAGCTAGCTTATAAAAGTAAAGATCAAATTCCAGATAGATTGCGACGAAAATTCTCACAACTATCAGCTCTTTTCGAAATAGCCGATGAACGTTTTGAGGAAATACGAGCAGAAAGAATAGAATTTATCAGCAAACTTAAGGAGCATACGCTTTCTACTGGTTGCTTTAACAAAAACCTAGACTTAAACCTCGACACATTCCAGGCTTTTTTAGATTATTATCTGCCCAATCAAGAAAAAAATATAAAAAAATCAAGAGCATTTCTAAACGAAATTCTACCAATGGGACTAAGTATTAAAAAATTAGTAGAAAATTATGAACAAGCTGGCTACATAGCTCAAGACTTAAAAAATGACCTTAACATCAAAGAAAAATGGTCCCAAATTGAGACCATTAGAACAACCCTAGACTTAACTGATGATGTTTACTGGAACTCACGCAAGTTCAATATCTTATCTTTAGGTTATGTGCCTTTCTGTGAAAAATATCGAAAAATAATTCAAGGTAAAATAAAGCAACTATCTTAATCGTTCAATTAATCTTAAATAATTTTCTTTTACGTCACTAACTCCAAACAACGCACTTCCAACAACAAAAATATTAACACCAGCCTCACTTGCAAGTTTAATGGAGTCATGATCAATCCCTCCATCCATCGCGATAG
>JADHVC010000054.1 GCA_016784175.1 Patescibacteria group bacterium
GGAGAAGAATTTAAGCTTTGGCAAAAAACGAGAAAATGGAGTATAAAACAATTTGACGAAATATACAAAGAATTGAATATAAATTTTAAAGAAACATTCTATGAAAGTGATTTTATTGAAAAAGGCATAAAACAAATCAAGGAGTTAAAAGATAAGAAAATATTAATAGAAAGTGAAAACGCTATCATAGCCGACCTAAATGAATATAATCTTGGTGTTTTAGTAATAATGAGATCCGATGGAACTGCACTTTACCCCACAGCAGACATCCCCCTAGCTATTTATAAACTCACTAAGTTTAAGCTAGATAAATCTATTATTGTAGTAGATGTACGTCAAAGCCTTTATTTTAAACAATTATTTAAACTACTAGAATTGCTTGGTTACAAGCAAGAAATGATACATTTAAGCTATGAATTCGTAAAACTACCCAGTGGCATGATGTCATCGAGAACAGGAAACATAATTACCTACACAGAACTAAAAGAAAAACTGATCAATAAAGCAAAAAATGAAATAATAAAAAGACACGAAAAATGGAGCACGCGAAAGATTAATGAAACTGCAAATACCCTAGCTACCGCGATCATGAAATTTGAAATGTTAAAAGTAGATGCTAACCAAATTATAAATTTTGATATAGAAAAATCTTTAAAGTTTGAAGGCTATACTGCAGGTTATATCGAATACACTTACGCAAGAATAAGCAGTATATTAAAAACATTCGACAAAGAGAATATTAAATTAAAGCTTGATTCAAAAACTACAAACACGCTAGAAGACGCAAAAGAACGTGATATTATTCTAAAAATAGCTAAATACCCAGAAACCATTGAAAAAGCAGCCAAAACCTACAATCCAAGCATGTTGGCAAAATACTTATTTGAACTAGCTCAACTTATTAACGACTACTATCATGCTATCCCAATCCTAAAAGCAAACAAAGAAAGAAAGAATGCCAAAATACTTCTCGTTAAGTCAAGCAATCAAATAATAAAAAATGGATTAAATTTACTGGGAATTGAAGTTTTAGAAGAAATGTAGTAAGTTAGTATATTCTACAAATAATTTCATTAACATAATAAAACACTATTGCTTTTTTAATAAAATGCTTTAGAGTCCAACAAATATGAAAAAAACATTTATATTATTATTAGCAATATTCGTTCTTTCTGGATGTGCTGCAAAAAATACTAACGAAAAATCAGAAAACTCTCAAGCCTCCTCTACTGACGAAGAAGTTATTGCAAAAACAACAGAAACAAATAATAGCGAAGTTAATGAAATAGAAAGCAACACAGAAACCGAGAATAACCTAAGTGCTAATATTAACCTAGATTTAAGCACCATGAACTGGAATGGTAAAAAATTTACAGGCAGTGAGCACAATGGAACTATTGAATTTAATAGTGGCACATTAGACTTAGATAATAATAGAAATATTATTGGCGGAGAATTCATAATTAATATGAATAGCCTTAAAGATAGCGATGGCTCTGAAAACCTCGAAAAACATCTAAAGGGTGAAGATTTTTTTCAAGTAGAAACTTACCCTGAAGCAAAATTAAAAATTACTCACATTGAACCCAATGGAGAATTAAAAGAAGAGGAAACCAAATATACCATAACAGCCGATTTAACAATTAAAGAAATTACTCGTGACATAGTATTTGAAGCAACTGGAAAACTTGAAAAAAATACTCTAAACGCTAATGCAGAATTCAATATAGACAGAACTAGATGGAACATAAAATATGGATCTGGTAAATTTTTTAAAGGCCTAGGTGATAAAGTCATCAATGACGAAATGAGCTTTAAAATTAATCTAATTTCATTGCTCCCAGAAGTAAATAATGTAGAAAAAGAAGAAACAACTAACTCAACTAATGAAATAAATAATCAAGAATAAGAACACAAAAAATAATTAAAAAAATTCTGCCTACACAGAATTTTTTTATACCTACTTCTATAAAACTTAAACATCTACATCTAAAATTAATCTCGCTAAATATCCAACCCCAAAACTAAATACAGAAACCCCTAAACTAATAAACAACATTTCCCAGAATCTTTCACGAAAATCAATATTACGAGCAACCGAAACATAAAAATTAAATACTAGAATTATTAACACTGCATTAAAAAAAGTAAAGCCTAAAGCAATATAATAGTTTACTGCAAGGAAGAATGGTGTTATTAACAACACGACTGTAATCATATAAGCAATGCCAGTATATAAAGCTGATAACAAAGGATGCTTATTAGAATTTTCTTCATCATGCCTCACCGACAAGTACTCGCTAGCAGCCATAGAAAAACTAGCTGAAATACCTGTAACTAAACCCGCTAAAGCAACCAAGTTAGTGCTCTGTAAAGCTAGAGTTAAACCAGCCAACACTCCAGTTAACTCCACTAAAGCATCGTTTAAACCAAGAACAATAGAACCAATATACTTTAACTTTTGTTCATTTAGAATATCAATTAAAGCTTGCTCATGTTTTTCTTCATCTTCTATCACCTTCTTTAAGCCAGGTATACTCTTACCCAATTCATCATAATGAGCCTGAGCCAATATTTCCCCTTTTTCCATCAACCTAACACCAAAAGTTAAACCAAAAATACGCGCGGCCCAATAATACTTAAATACCTTAAATCTAAAAGGCTTAACATCTTTATTTGTAAATTTTTTCCAAAAATCGTAATGCTTAATTTCATCCTCAGCTATATGCGTTAATATTTTTTTGTTCTTTGCATGCCTAGAAACAATTGCCAATTTATTATAAATACAATACTCCGTTATTTCATTCTTCTGAGCACGAATAACAATACTCAATAATTTATCATTTAGCTTTATATTATTAATCTGACTCATATTCTTATATTTTTTATTACTTCTTTTTTTAATCTCAAGCCCCTTTTTCTTAACTTTATTGATTTCTGCACCAACTTAGCTATCTCTTCCATTATCTCGATCGATAATATTGGTATTTTTATTCTTCCAATATCTTTTATTTTTAAATGTTTAATATTTGATCCACCCACTAAAGCCCTTATTTGCTCTTGTCCATATTTAGAGCTTAATGATAAAGCAATATAATAAGGACTAATATTACTACTCCCCACCTTTAAACGCACTATCCCTCCTGAAATAATTGCGTCTATATCCCCCGTAACAACCATTGCCACACCAGGAGTTCCGTCTTTAGTTAATAATACTTCATTCTGTTTTGGCTGATATCTTTCTTTTAATTCCTGAAATAACTGTTTACTAATATATTGTTGAGATTTATTAATAAAACCACATTTCGTAATATTCCCAACCCGCATAAACTGAACACCACCATCCTGATAATTAGTCACGCCAACCTCAGTCCCACTGCAAATTTCAGAAATTTCGTTCAATAATACTACATTTTTTATAGCACTCCGAATTATAAAAAATTGAGCATCAAAATTATCATTTTTTTTAATTTCGCTAATACCTACTTTAAACCCACTCCGAAGATTACTGCCTCCTTTTTCAAATAAAACACTATCATTAAATAATTCCTCAGCTAATTTATTTAATTTATCAGACTCAACCAGCAAATCACTTGCTAACTTATACTCCCTAGCTATTTCATCTTTATTACCCACAAAAACAACTTTTACATTCCTTAGGTCTGCCTGAGATATACTCATTATAGACATACCACTTTGCAATCTTAAGATTTGAGCCTGGCCATAAAATGACTCTAAATATGCAGCTAAATAACTAGAGTCAATCAATGCGTCTTCGATCGCCCTCAAACGAAAAACTTCTGAACTTATTAATGCACCACCTCCTTGAACATTAACAAGCCAAGCATTCCCAACACTTCCCTTTCTTGTAATCACAATATCTGAAACTTTTAAATCTACTCCATTTATATTATCAGCCCTAAAACACTGCCCTAAGTCTACCCCGCCTTCTTTAAAATCACCTGTTTTAATATAATGGAACTCTCCTTTTTTTATATCACTATTCATTGTTCTTCCAACTCTTATATCAACAAAATCACCTAAACTCAAAGCGCCTTCTAACGATTTCTCTAATCTTAACAACTCTGGATTATAATATTCAGGATCCAACCTTCTTAATTTTCCTAATTTTGATCTTTTTATTTCCAAAACTATCATTCTTTCTTAACTTTTAAATATTCAATTAAAATATCATTTAAATCATGGTCCAACTCCAATGAGTTTCCATTACTTATTTTACTATTTTTTATATATATCGGCCTACCAAGATGATCTTTGCCAGACTTTTCTGAAACTGCCATAAAAACTGAATAATCAATTGTTCTATCATCGCCTGCTTGCCATCTCCTAAAAAAAACTATACTCGTTTTAGTATCCGTATATGGCCTAAATATATTTCTATCTAAACTAATAATCGCAAAAACTTGAGTATTACTTAATAAATACTTACGCACACTAGCCATATTTTTATTATTCAAAACTCCTTGCGGCAAAATAACGGCCGCTCTCCCTCCAGGCTTTAGTAAATCAATAATCCTTTCCAAGAATAATATATGCCTATCCATACGTGGTTTTAATTTATCTTTTTCATCAAATGCTAACTCATAATTCTCTAAAACACTTTTATCATTCACATCTCCAGAAAATGGCGGGTTAGTCAATAAACAATCAAATCGATGCTTCTTTAAACTAAGACCTTCCCAAACTAAAGAGTTGATCGTATCAAGCTTTTTTAAATTATAGTCGTACTCTTTTCCGGCAATAATTTTTATAGCTTGCGCTATTTTTATCGACTTATCGTCAGTATCAACACCATAAATATTTTTTAAATTCACTTTTTTATTTCCTGAATTCTTATAAATTAAATTCAATGAATTAATTAAATACCCACCAGAACCACAAGCTGGATCAATCACAAGTTCATCCGACTCTGGTTTCAATACATTTATCATTAATTCAACAACATGCTCAGGAGTAAAATATTGCCCACGCTTTTTCTTGACTACATCAGGTAAAATATATTCAAAAGCGTCAGTTGTTTCAGCAATACTGTAATCAAGTACATTAATATTCTCTAGTATCTCAAAACAGTTTTTAGTACATTCACGATTCAAATTAAACTTTTCTTGAGGAGCAAAGACGCTTGGCCATTTAACCCTAGCTTTTTCAAATAAAACTATTACATTCTTATAAAAATCAGCTAAACCAACAAATTTTGACTTATACCCCCTATTCTTTACATCCAACTCATCAATTAATTTTGCGAATATCAGCTTAAATATTTCAGAAAAAACATCAGCCCCCGACTGAGTTATAATAACCTCTTCCAATTCACGAATTACTTCTATAAATTTTTTTTGCTTTTTATTTTCTTTACTCATGTCTAAATTGTACTATAAATATAATATTCAAGCTACAAAAAAAATAACTTATCTACCCACACAACAACTAAACTATTTAACAAAAATAAACCTAAATAACGCTCTTTGACTCAAAATAGTAAAAAAGAGTATAATATATATATAAAAAAAATAATTGATATATAATCCTAACTAAACATGAATCATCAAACTG
This sequence comes from Patescibacteria group bacterium, assembly GCA_016784175.1. Taxonomy (GTDB): domain Bacteria; phylum Patescibacteriota; class Patescibacteriia; order Patescibacteriales; family BS150m-G62; genus BS150m-G62. The sequence goes on from JADHVC010000054.1 coordinate 5,575, forward strand.
GTAGCAACCAACTATTAAACGAAGAATTAATAATGGAAAAATCCCTTATAGGAGAAAATTCCAAAGTTGCCGATTTTGGTTGTGGCATGCATGGTTATTTTGTTTATCCAATAGCAAAAAAAATCGGAAAGCATGGTTTTATATATGCTGTTGATGTATTAAAAAATGTCCTAGAGAACTTAAAAAAGTCAATTGAGCAAGAAAACATCGTCAATGCAAAAACAATCTGGAGTGATTTAGAGGTTTTAAACGGCACCGACATTTCACCAAACAGCCTAGATGTTGGCCTACTAATTAACACACTTCATCAATCTCAAAAAAGGGCTAATATCAT
>JADHVC010000055.1 GCA_016784175.1 Patescibacteria group bacterium
ATTGGGCAATTTTTTACGCACAATTTAACAAAAATTTTAAACTCGCTTCACTCAAACATAAAATTTTTTAAGTTAAATTCTGCTAAAAATTACTACATATTCCATATGCGCTCAAAAATAATGCAGACATAGTGAGCAGTTATAATATTGTAAGCATATGCACCATTTAATTTTTGAAGGAGCTGAGTTAGCTGGCAAGAGCTGGTTAATGAGCCAAATATATAACCACTTAGAACCAAGGTACAATAAGAGTGGTTTTGTACTTGATGGTTGTCATTGGTTCAATACTGATGTAGGAATCTTTGGAACAGAAAATGGAAAATCAATAATCAACAATTTTGTTCATATATTTGAAGATTTAAAAGACTCAAATATCTTAGTCGAAAAATTTTACCTTTCAGATCAAATATATAGCAAACTTCACAGAAATGCTCTTGTGACTTACCCAAAAGTAGAAGAAAAACTTTTAAAGCTGAATTTTAAAATTGTCCTTGTAACTTTCCCAGAAGACCCAGAGCTTCTCAGAGGAAGAATAGTCGACCGCTTAAACATCTACCCTCATTACAAAAATATTTTAAACTCGGAGGAATGGTATATCCGCCAACAACAAGAATATATCGAAGCTGTAAAAAATTCAAAACTACCATATATTATTATAAAAACCGATCAATTACCAGATAATAATCTAGTCAAGGAAATTCTGGATTGGATTGGCGAAAACTAACAAATGCCTACAAAAAAACCATTAAAAATACTTTTTCTTTCAGCCGAAGTGGCCCCTATCGCCAAGGTTGGCGGGTTAGGTGATGTGGCTGGTGCTCTTCCAAAAGAGCTAATTAAACTAGGAGTAGACCTAAAGATATGTTTACCGTATTACGGTTTTATCGACTCAAAAAAATATAAAATAAAAAAAGTCCAAGACAAAATTAAAGTACCTTTCAATAAGAGTGACGAGACTATTTCTATTTGGAAAACATATTTACCAGACTCTAAAGTGGAAGTATATTTAATCAAGCACAAATATTTTAACGCTAAAAAAGTATATGTTGGCGGTCGAATAATGCATGGAGCAAAATATTCCAGAGGTCAAATTGACACTGAGCGTTTTAGCTTTTTTACGAGAGCTAGTTTACAGGTAGCTCGTGCTATCGGCTTTCAACCAAATGTAATACATGCTCAAGATTGGCACACAGCACTAGCGGGCGACTATTTGAAAACAATCACTAACCCAAAGCACAAGTCAACTCAAGAAGAAATAGAAATTACAGAATTCTTTAAAAACACCAAAACACTATACACCATTCATAACCTAGCTAACCAGGGAATATCAAATCCTAAAATTATTGGTATATCTGAAATCGATCCAAATCTAGAAATAATCAAGGCAGACAAAAAAGATGGGGATATAAATTTTATGGTACAAGGAATTTTGGGTTCCGACTTAGTAAATACTGTTAGCCCAAAATATGCGCAAGAAATCCTTCATCACTATCTAGGTGCTGGATTGGATAATATCTTAATAAAGCGTAAAAAAGATTTATACGGAATATTAAATGGAATAGATACAGACTTTTTTAACCCACAAGAAGATAAGTTTATTTATAAAAAATACTCAGCAAAAAATCTTGAAAATAAAACCGAAAATAAGCTGTATTTACAAAAGCAATTAGGATTAACTGTAGATAAGAATATTCCGTTACTCGGCCTTGTATCACGATTGGTATGGCAGAAGGGAACAGAACTAATTGATGATAAATTTGGGGATTTAAATTGCCAATATGTATTTTTGGGTACAGGTCAGCCAGAATATGAAAATCACTTACGTGCGTTTGCTAAAAAATATCCAAAAAATGTAAAAACTTTAATTAAATTTGACGTTAAATTGGCTCAATTAATTTATGCTGCGAGTGATATGTTTTTAATGCCATCTCGCTTTGAACCATGCGGATTAGGTCAAATGATTGCTATGCGTTATGGTGCTGTACCTGTGGCCAGGTCTACTGGCGGAATAGCAAATACAGTATTCTCGCCACGATTATTTCAGTTAAGAAGAGCGAACGGATTTACTTTTGAAAAATACACAAGCGAAAGTTTTTATCGAGCATTAAACAGAGCACTAACTGTTTATCATGATAAGCCAAAAAAGTGGAAAACATTGCAACTCAATGGAATGAAAGAAGATTTTTCCTGGAACAAATCTGCCCGTGAATATATAAAGCTATATGAGAAATTAGCAAAATAGAATAACTACAAAGCAATTTATAAAAAAACCCAAGTGCTATTATTACTTGGGTTTTTTAGTATTAAATTAGATTCTTCTTTATCTCATCAAATTCTTTTTTATTGATTTCACCTTTTGCGTATCTCTCTTTTAAAATATCGATAGCGCTCTTACTTGAGCTATTATGACATTTAGAACCTCTTGTAAGATAAATAATTCCTACGACAATTAATCCCCAAAATAAAATCATAAAGATTAAACCTAGCCACCCCCCACCAAAAGTTGCTGACATCATATTGTTATGCATATAACCCCAACAATATTCACCGACTCTATCAACATCGTCTGAATATGCTAGGGCTGTATTTATTATATTCATAAATTTAAGTTTTAATTAATTGCCTCGTACTAATTAATACAACCAAATAATCAAATAATTTCACTTTATAGCTTAACTCAGCTTATTTAAAATTCTGGCACATACTACGCATACAACACCTATTTACATAGAAGTCAGTTAAAAATGGGATATCCATCATACTTTGCTCAAGATTTCTGCGTAAGCTATGATTAAAATTAGAATAAAATATTAAAGTCGAAAAAAACATAATCGTACCAATAAATGCAATCATAATCAATATAAACGGTCTCTTATATGAAAAATCAAATTTTTTAATAACGATGTTTAATACTATCGCAAATGCAATAATTATCAAAATCAAGTCGTAAGGCAAGCTATGCAGAAGGTTTTGCCAGATAGAATCGCCAAAATGAAGCGACATCAACAATCCATTACTTTTTATATAGTATAAAAAAGCGTTTAATAAAAAAATCAACACTATTATTGTTAAAGCTAATCCACCCTGCAACCCAAGCCTTTCAGCAACAAAAAGCCAACGAGCCCTCATAGAGATTTCGTCTTTGCGTATTTTCTGCATCAATTCTTTTTTAATGCTGTTACTCATATATATTAACTAACTTTTTCTTTAGTTGTTGCTTAGCTCGACTTATCATGGTGCCTATAGTATTTTTTGGTTTTTTTAAAATCTCAGAAATCTCATCATAACTTAAACCCTCAAAATATTTTAATATAAAAGGCTCCTTAAATTTATCGGGCAAGTCGTTAATTGCACTATTTATTTCCTCCTTCAACTCCTTATCTAACAGATCCTTCTTAATATCAATATCGGAAGCAAGTGTGCCAACCAAAATATCACTAGCATCAATTGAAATTTTTTCTTTTTTTGCCTTCAGCCAGTTTACCGCTAGATTGTGTGCAATTCGATATATCCAAGAAGAAAACTTTTTTTCAATATCAACACTATTTAAATTCTTATAGACATTTATAAAAACTTGTTGGGTCAAGTCGTTTAAGTCTTCTTTGTCATTAGGATTAACTAGGCGATTAATATAACACTTAATTTTTAACTCATAACGATCTATCAGAAAACCAAAGCTTTCTTTATCTTCTTCGCGACAAAACTTTACTATTTGCTCATCAGTTGTACTTTCGTTAATTTGCATGGCTTGCTTCAATAATAGGTAAAAGGGGTAGACTATAAATCCACCCCTTAATTATGACTTTATATTACCATGTTAAGAACGAAATGAAAATACTTTGATGTTATAGCCATTGGAAACTCCTAGACTTATAACAGTATTATTAATGCTACATAATTTTTCTTTTTAAGAAATTATTTTGCTCCCAAGTGTCTATATAGTAATACACCATTGAAGAGAATAAATTTCACATTTCATGCACCACAACATTTTTTATATTTTTTTCCGCTTCCACATGGGCATAGATTAAATTAATTTTATAGGGATTGCGATAGTAATAATCCTCCAATAATGTCTTCCCACTATCTAAAATAAAATCATAAACTAACCACTCATTATATCTGCATCACTTTTTCGCTTAGGATGGAATTATCCTTACAAAAAAAAACTAGCTTTCACTAACTTTCATAGATTTATATTTTAGGAATGATGAATGTTTATAATACACTTAGAAGGTAGGCTGTTCATTAATATTTTTTAATGGTGCAGTTGTATTTCCATAGGCACCCGACGACGATGCACCATAGACCTTACTCGTTACAAAAGCAGTTATACTATATGCTCCCATAACTATTATTAAACCGATAATCGCCCGCCTAATAGTTGATATAGCTGTGTCAATTTTGTCTACTTCACCAGCTGCTGTCATATAATTAAAACCAGCATACAACATCAATACTACAAATATAATACCAATAAAACCAAGAGCTGTTTTAATTAGATTAGCAATAACTATACGAGGATCTTGAGCCTGCAAGCCAGTACTGCCGCCAATACTCTCTAATTTCGTTAAGGAGTTTGATTTACTTACAAGTGTCAGTGTCGGTGTTGGTGTTTCTGCAAATACAAAATAGGGTGCTACCAAAAAACCTACTAAAAAAATAGCAGTCAAAATGTTTTTAAAATATTTGTTAGTTTTTATCATTTAATTATTTTACTACAAATTAATTATGGACATCTTTTACAAGACACATCACAACCACGAGCTACGCAAGCCTCAGGATTATTCCATGCCGGTGGTGGTAGATCACTTTCCTCCACAACAGGTGGACGCGGTATCCCGCCGCTACCCGCCTCCACAACAGGTGGACGCGGTAACCCGCCGCTACCCGTTTTTTTTGTTTCTGGAATCATCATGCTAACCACCAACACGCTTATAGCATACGCAGAGACAACTATTATCAAACCAATAACAGCGTTACGAATAGTACTTTTCGCCTTTTCGACATCTTGCTCATTACCCCTTGCCATCATCCAAGTATATCCACCATAAATCATTAAAATTACAAATATTACACCAAGGAAACCCAAAACAGTTTTAATAGCATTGGCAATAATTAAGCCACCCTGTGCATAGGTCGATTTTATATCATATCCGCCAGCTTTAGCAGCGGAATCTAGCGGATCACTTCTCCTTCCATCCGTTGTTTTAAATGCATCTTTCAAGTTAGCAGCTAACACCACATTCACGCTCACAAGAGAAATGCAAAAAACAAAGATGAATATTATAAATATTTTTTTATAAAATTTAAACATTTTAAACTTCTTTCTTTTATAATTAAGGAAAATTACTTACTTAACCCGCCAACGCTATTCATCACTAAAATACTAATGCCATACGCTGATATTACGATTATTAACCCGATAACAGCGTTTCTTATTGTACTTTGTGCCTTTTCGACTTGCGTATCATTACCTTGAGCTGTCATCCACAAAAAACCACCGTAAATCATTAACACAAGAAATAGCACACCTAAAAAGCTTAAGACGGTTTGGATAACAGTACTAATTATTGCATTAATAGCTACCTCGCCACTTCCAGTTGTTCTCTTATATCCGGCACTATCACCCGCTTCCCCAAGCCCTCCAAGTTGTGCTGCACTCACAATTAATGGCTGAAAAAATGAAATACAAGTAAATATAAACACCCCAAAAACTATTTTTTTCATAATTTTATTCTTCTACTATTTTTGAACCGGTGTACTTACCGTCGACCCCACAAATGCAGTGATAGCGTATGCACTCATCACTATTATTAGCCCGATTACAGCATTAGTTATAATACCTCTTGCTGTGGCTATCTTTGTATCGTTACCTTGGGCTGTCATCCAT
>JADHVC010000012.1 GCA_016784175.1 Patescibacteria group bacterium
GCAATTTTTTACGCACAATTTAACAAAAATTTTAAACTCGCTTCACTCAAACATAAAATTTTTTAAGTTAAATTGTGCTAAAAATTACTACATATTCCATATGCGCTCAAAAATAATGCAGACATAGTGAGCAGTTACAAAAAAAACGACACACCTCTTAAGGATATGTCGACTAGATTATAAAAATTAATTTTCTGTCGCTATCATGGCTTAGTAACAGTAACACCCTGTATTACAAAGGCGACTAGGGCGTAGGAAGAGAATATCACTAAAAGCCCAATAGACGCCCAAACAAGGACATCTTTACCTTTTGTAATTTTGTCTGGTGCACCGGCTGCTGTCATCCATATTAAACCACCATAAACAAACATAGCCAAAGCCAAAGACCCAACAATCCCCAAGACCGATTTTATAACTTGTCCAATTATAAGTGGGATAGCCGCTTCGCCTGATGCGCCACTAGTTACACCGCTAAGTGGGTTTGGGAATTTTGTGGATGCGTTACCCGAAGCATTATTTGCGTTATCTGCAACACAAGTATCTATTGGCACAAATAACACAAAAACAATAAACAATTTAAGAAATATTTTTTTCATATTCTAATTTTACCTTAAATAAAAAAATGGAGCAATCTTTTTTGATTGCTCCATGAGTTGATAAAATTTTACTCAATTTGTCTTTGGCTTCCTGAGAAGTTGTACTGTTAATTTCTTTCCCATTGGTATAAGCATCATTTCATAAGTGCCTGGACCGGAACGGGATTTATTATGCACAACCTCAGTGCCATTTCGCTCCACCCACTTACCGCTATCCCATTCATAGTAGGTAAATGATTCACCAACAGGCACATATCTTATATAATCATCGTAAAAGAGCTCCACCCCGGTTTCAAGCGCTCGTATTCGCTCGTCTACTTTCCACTCTTTCCCCGAATGTGCCGAAACACCCAATCCATCCAGTTCTTTGATTGTCTCCCAATATGGTTTGGTGGGTTTGGGGGGTGGTGGTTTGTGCAAGGATTGCTCGATTGCCGCTGATACTTCAGAGGCTGTTAGCGGCGTTTGGTTTAATGCAAGCCTTGTAACAGCACAACTGAAAACGTGTGCAGGGTTAACGCCAGCAGCAACACCGTTTTCTTTTAGGATAGATTCACCAACACCTTCAGTGATGTATTGACCTGTCTTTATGTCCCATGTTTTCTTAACTAAAAGTGTTGGGACTTGACTGCCATATCCTGGTTCATAATTTTCACTTTTCTTGATCGTTGCACCTCTTATAACCATTACCACATCGCCTGGATTTAAAACTATATAGTTCATAGTGCCAGTTGTTGGATCCTGAACAAAGGTACACCTTGCTTGCACTGCTACACGATGAAAGGTACCAATAGAATTATTGATATTTTCATGTTTCAGTCGATTTAGATTGGCATCGGTCAGTTCATGGTACCCATACTTCCCGGCGATATTCCATCCAAAAAGCCCGATCACTACGGCAATCAATAACCAGAAGATCAACTTCAAATTTGTAGCGCCGGTTACCCATGCCGTTAAGCCAATGGCAACAAAAGCAACTATCATAAATCCAACTTCTTTTGTGCTCATGCCCATATCAATTGCAAAATAAATACAACCAATAGAGACAATTAACACAACCAAGATTGTGCCAATTGCTTTTGGAGCGATTTGCCCCGCAGCACTCCTCAATCTACTGGGTGTTGGCGTTGGGGTTGGGGTATTGGTAGCGGGAACCGGCATTTGTCTTTGAACCGGTGCTTGTGTTTGACGCCTCTGAATTGCCATATCTTTAACTCCTGTGTGGTTTACTTGAGTGAACTGTTATATTTATGCGGTTGGTGTTGCCGGTGCTGTTGATTGTGGTGCCTGACGCACACCAGCGGCAAATTGAGCACCTAAGCTCATAACACTACTGCCACCATTTTCAAGTACAAGTGACTTATCTCCAAGATTCGGCCATTTTATTGTCTCACCTACAAGCCAAGCTGCTTGGGGGCCGGTAAGACAATCTCGACCGATTAAGGTTTTAATTTGCGACTTTCGACCCTCGCCTTCAAGCACTAAGGCCTGTTTTTTTGCTTCAGCTTGCGTGATTATTACCTTTTTCTCTTCTATAGCTACCTCGACTTGAACTTGGGCAATTTGCCTTTTGTGCCGTATCTCTTGAATAGCAGGAGAAAGAACGATATCTGAAATTGAAACTCTAATAACCTTAATCCCCCAGTCATTTAGAATTTGTTGCCAAGCAGGCACATCTTCTATGCGCGAGTATCGTGTTACTTGGTTTGTTGTCGCATCAAGCTTCTCTCCGCTCATAATGGCTATGATATCGAACTGAGCTTTAAGCACATTGGCTTCGTCTAAAGTATAATGACCAAGGTAACTCCTCATCATTCCGTCAATTCGCTCAACCAAGGCAACTAAGGCATTTTGAATGTCATAGGTAAACTTCATTGAGTCCACAATTTGATAATATAACACTGCTTCAACCGGGGCTGATACATCCCGAAAATCAACTGAACCTTTCCCTTGTTGATCAGGCTGTCCATCGTCCATATAAAGCTCAATAAAAGCCTCTCCCATATACACTGCTGGCGCAATTATCATAAAGCCAAGGTATGGAAAGCCAATATGTAAGCCAGGTTTCCATGTTGTGTAATACTGTCCCACAACTTCAACCGGCCAATGGTAATTTTGTGGTACCATTTCAATGCCCTTATTGAGCGTGTAGATAGAAATGACGACGAATATACTAAAGCTTGTAAAGAAAAACCAAACTTGTCCCCAGTATTGCGATATTAGCCATGTGCTTCCAACAGAAAAAAATAACAACAAAACAAAAAAACCAATCCAACAAGCTTGTAACCATTTTTTAGGTGTCATTATCTTACCCCCTTTAGTGTAGTAAAATGATAAAAATGTAAAAGAACAACTATCCTCAAACACTAGCATAATTTTTTAAACTTGTCAATAGTTTTGGTTGTAAGTGCTCACTATATCTACATCACTTTTTCGCTTAGGATGGAATATTGGGCAATTTTTTACGCACAATTTAACAAAAATTTTAAACTCGCTTCACTCAAACATAAAATTTTTTAAGTTAAGTTCTGCTAAAAATTACTACATATTCCATATGCGCTCAAAAATAATGCAGATACAGTTAGTAGTTACTTTTAGTTAAAATCATTGACATTACAAAATAAAGGTGCTATAATGGTTGTATATAAATATAAATACAATAAATTAAAATAATGACATATATAGTGATACTTATACTGGTTGCACTTTCTGCGTTATTTTCAGGTTTAACATTAGGCTTACTCAGCTTAAATGTTACAGACCTTGAAAGAAAAGCGAAATTAGGCAACAAAGATGCAGAAAAAATATTAAAAGTACGTAAAAAAGGCAATTTCTTACTTTGTACTTTACTTTTAGGCAATGTGGCAGTTAATAGTACACTTTCTATTTTTCTTGGTACTATTGCTAGTGGTGTGATTGCTGGTTTTATTGCAACTACTTTGATTGTAATATTAGGTGAAATAATTCCTCAAGCTACCTGCTCAAGACACGCCTTAGCTATTGGCAGTAAAACAACTTGGTTAGTCCAAATCTTCCTATTTGTTGGTTATCCTATTTGTTATCCACTTTCATTATTATTAGACAAAATATTAGGGGAAGAATTACCAACCGTATGGCACAAAAAAGAACTTGCCGAAATTATTAAGTATCACGAAGACTCAGAGAAATCCGAGGTTAATGCTGATGAAGAAAGAATCATGCTTGGGGCTTTGTCATTTTCTGACAAGAGCGTATGTGATATTATCACACCAAAACCAGTTGTTTTTGCTTTAGAAGTCAATACAGCACTCACACCAAATGTTTTATCTGAAATTAAAAAACACGGTTTCACAAGGGTACCTATTTACGAAAAAACTATCGACAATATCGTTGGTGTACTTTATACAAAAGACCTTATTGGAAGTCAGGATGAAAAAATCATAGCAGAAAAATATAAAAAATTTAATATCTTTAAAGTAAATGAATACATGAAACTTGATGTTCTAATGAATCAAATGATCGCAAAAAGAAATCACCTTGCCTTTGTTTACGACGAGTTTGCATCCTTAATCGGAATTGTAACGCTTGAAGATGTTATCGAAGAAGTGCTAGGTCGTGAGATCGTTGATGAAACTGATACAATAATAAGCATGAGAGATGAAGCTAGAAAAATTGCAAATGAATGAATTAATCATAGTACTAACTTAAAACTCATCACAAAAGAACAAATGGTTAAATAGACCATTTGTTTTTTTTATGTATAAATTAAGGAACAATTAAAATATTAAATTTATATCTCATGGTTATTAATGAATACTGCAAACATTGCTGGCCCACCAAAAGAAAAAAACATCTTGTTAACCATATTAATTATTATATAGATAAGTCTTTGTGGAGCTTTTGCGTATCACTGGGAGAAATAGCCTTAAGGACAAAAGTCGTAGCTACCATAGCCGATCTTATCACAACACAGCTAGTTGAACTTCTGGCTTTAATTGGGATTATTAAATTTCAAAGTAACCCAGATGAAACAAAGCTTTACAATAGAGGTCTTATTTTTTTTAAAGAAGCTAAAAAAAGAGGATTAACTATTCAAAGTTCCAAATTTCTAGGGAAATACAATAATAGTTTTAAATTTATCTATAAGGGGAAAAAATATTATTACGACTCAATTCCACTTACCATATTAGACAAACACGCCGCTACAATAAACAACAAAGGCGAAACTAAGCGCTTACTCAAAAAGTATAACATACCGGTTGCCGAGGGAAAATCTTTTACAAATAAAATTAAAGCGATTCAATATGCAAGGAACCTAGGCTTTCCGCTTGTTGTTAAACCCAATAACGGATCCTTAAGTCATCATGTTACATGCAATATTCAGTCGGATGGAAAATTGATCGAAGCAATAAATATTGTCAAAAAGTTTAGCCCAGATTTTATTGTCGAAAAATATATTAAAGGCGAACTTTATCGTGCAACAGTTATTGGCAAAAAACATCTCTATATTTGCAAAAAAGAAAAGGCCAACGTAATAGGAGATGGACTATCAACTATCAAAGAATTGATTACCTTTAAAAATAGTTGCCAAGAAAGAGGTAAAACCCACAAAATGAATACAACTCTTCATGAAATTCTAATCGACGAAGTTTTAAAAACAAATTTAAAAAACCAAAACTTAGACCTGCAATCGATAATAGCTAAAAATAAAAAAATATATTTGCAAAATAAATATATATTAGCTCATGGCTGTGACATAATTAATTGTGGCGAACAAGCACATACTCAAAATAAAAGACTTTTTTTTAAGATAGCTAATCTTTTTGATACAAATTTAATTGGCATTGATTTTATCTCACCCAATATTAAAACTCCATACTATCAACATAAAGTCGCTGTTTTAGAGGCAAACAGTTTACCTTATCTCGATATGCATCAGTACCCTTCACACGGTAAACCAGAGCAAATAGCAAGGGCAGTCTGGGATATCACTCTCGACCATTTAGACAAAAAATAAAAAAATTCTCATTCTACAAAAAGATGCTTTGTTGGTATAATTATATCGAACATATAATTAATATAATTGAAAGACTAGAATTTGTAAGTGCTCACTATACCTGCATCACTTTTTCGCTTAGAATGGAATATTGGGCAATTTTTTACGCACAATTTAACAAAAATTTTAAACTCGCTTCACTCAAACATAAAATTTTTTAAGTTAAATTCTGCTAAAAATTACTACATATTCCATATGCGCTCAAAAATAATGCAGGTATAATGAGCAGTTACTAGAATTTTATGAAAATCTTTAATTATTCAACGAATACCATCGACAAAATATTAAAGGACTTTTCTGTTAATCCACAAGTAGGCCTAAACATAAACTCTGTCGCCAAACGACAATTAGAATTTGGCTTAAATAATCTCGTGTTTAAGAAGTTAAATGCTTGGCGTGTTTTTTTTCGTCAATTTAAATCATCTTTCATCTACCTTTTATTGGGCGCAATGGCCATAACAATATTCCTAGGACAAGTTGTTGACACCCTAATGATTCTTACTTTTTTAGCGGTAAATGTTGGTCTAGGTTTTTTTCAAGAATACCGCTCAGAAAAAACCATCGAGTTATTAAATAAATTTGCATTGCCTAGAACAAAAGTATTACGAAATGGAAAAATTGAACAAACTGTTTCCGAGAAGTTGGTTCCCGGTGATATTATTTTTTTAGAAACGGGTGATAAAGTTCCAGCTGACGTTCGTTTTATCGAACTAAATAATTTAATGATCGATGAAACCATTTTAACTGGCGAATCACTTTCCGTATATAAAAATATTGATGTTTTAAAACATTGTCCATCGGCCTATCACGAAGCTCTAAATTTAGGATTTTCTGGTACAGATGTTCTTAGCGGAAAAGCAAAAGCTATAGTCCTGGCAACTGGAAAAAATACTGCTTTTGGTGAAATTACCAAACTAGCTACTGAGTCTTGGAAGGTTAGTGATTTTGAAAGAAGTATTTCCCGCTTTTCCACATTTATTATTGAACTGGTTGGCCTTACGCTCGTAATTGTTTTTTTGGCCAATATTTTCATAAAAAAAGGTGATATAGATATTTTAGAACTAATAATTTTTTCAGTTGCCTTAACAGTAAGCGTTATACCAGAAGCATTACCCCTAGTAACAACCTTTTCATTAACGCAGAGTGCACGTCGATTATCTAAGAACAAAGTCATTATTAAACATTTATCGGCAATAAAAGATATCGGAGGAATAGAAATTCTTTGTAGTGACAAAACTGGCACACTAACAAAGAATGAATTAAAAGTAGCTAATGTTCATTCTGATAATCCAAACCAAATATTATTTTTAGCTAATATCGCTTCAAACCTTACTCTCAAGAAAAAAGTTGAACCTTTTGATATTGCTTTAGAACGAGAATTAACTACTAAGCAAAAAAAGCAAATACAAAAAGTCGTAAAAATAGCCGAAGAACCCTTCAATCCGAAAATTAAAAGAAATACGGTCTTAGCGAAAGTAGCTAGAAAAAACTTACTTATCACAAGAGGTGCGCCAGAATCTATATTTAATTTATGCACAAAACTTGATGATACTTTTAAAAAAAATGCAAATGACTGGATAGCAAGAGAAGGCGAACAAGGGCATCGCGTTTTAGCTGTTGCTTTCAAAGAAGAGAAGCGTATTAGCAAAAATTATAATACTTCAGAAATATTAGAGTCTGATAATTTTGTATTTTTAGGAATAATTTCTTTCGTTGACCCAATAAAACCATGCTCTTTCCAAATCGTTTCCAGAGCTAAAGAATTAGGTGTAAATATAAAAGTTATCACTGGTGATAGTTTAGAGGTAGCTGGTGCAGTTGGGCACAGCATTGGTTTAATAGACTCACCTAAAAAAGTAATGAGTGGCGAAAAATGGGAAAAAATGACAACAGCTAAACAACAAGTATGCTTAGACAAATATTTAGTCTTCGCTCGAGTTTCCCCTGAACAAAAATATAAAATTGTTCAATCCTTACAGTCCAGATATGCAGTTGGCTTTTTAGGCGAGGGAATAAATGATACTCCAGCACTAAAAATAGCTAGCGTATCACTAGTGGTAGATAGTGCGGCTGATATCGCCCGAGAAGCAGCTGATGTTGTTTTAATGAAAAAGAATTTAAATGTTATTCTAGATGGAATAATAGAAGGCCGAGTAGCATTCGCCAATAGCGCAAAATATATAAAGTCTACACTAGCCTCGAATTTTGGTAATTTTTTTGCTGTTGCAAGCGCCTCCTTAATGATTGACTTTCTCCCAATGCTACCGATCCAAATTCTTCTGGTTAATCTTTTGACTGATACTCCCATGATCTCAGTTTCATCTGATAGTGTAGACAAAGATGAATTAACATCACCGAAAAAATATGAAGTAAAAGATATAATAATTTTAGCCATTATCCTTGGCGTAATCAGCACAATGTTTGATTTTATCCTTTTTGGAATGTTTTTCCGCACATCGCCAGAAATTCTTCAAACCAATTGGTTTATTGGCAGCATCTTAACAGAATTAGCTTTAATATTTTCCATTAGAACTCGTTCATTTTTCCTTAAAGGCTCAGCACCCTCAAGACCTTTAGTATGGTTAAGCATTATGATTATTATTGTCACAATTGGATTGCCGTTTACTTTTATCGGTCAAAATATCTTCCATTTTGTAGCTCCATCAAATTCACATTTACTTCAGATATTATCCCTAGTTGGAACATACTTCATGTGCTCAGAAATAGTAAAACTACTTTATTATAAATCTAAAATAAAAAATGGAAAAATCTTAGTTTAAAGATTTATTTTGATTAAAATTTGACAAGCATATTTAATTATAATATAATCTATTAAAGTTTTTTAAATTGATCCACGGCAATAAAGGAGCGCATAATAAATGAAAGTACTAGCAAGCACTCTAATATTCATTAGCTTTTTTTCTTGCATCAAAGGTCAAGCAGCTGAAAACCAAAAAATGGAAAGATCATTCAAAATTCATTTATCCTTATTACCAGATCCACTGCCAGCGGTAATACCGGAAAAACGAAAAAGACTAAAAAAAAATTGGGATAAATATACTTCTAAACCACCATGGGTCACATTCTTTTTAGTAGCATCAAGAGATGATAGAGCCAGAGCAAACTATATCTGCCTAAATAAAAAACGAAGAAACGGTAAACTTTCAGACGCTCGAACTAAAAAATGTGAACACTACCTTAATCATCCGAGTATTTACTCAACACATCAACTATTTCTTCATATAGAAAATCACAAAGAATTTTAATTGTTCCAACCAATAAAGAGCCCTAAAAAGCTCTTTTTTCATTTTTTAAAACATGGTATAATTTATCATACAGTGTGGAAAAGATTTAAATCATATTAAATAAAGTTTAGTGATTTTTTTATAATTTTGAGATCAATACAATATAATTTTTAATTTTCAATTTATGAACAAAAAAATACTCATTGCACTGCTCCTTCTAGCTGTTCCACCTCTCTCGGTAAAAGGTGCTGCAAATTCTTTTACTGCTAATAATAATTTTCTTATTGGTAGCATTAAAGGCAATGATATCACTGCAGAATTAGTTGCTCACATTGGTTCGACAGCAAGTAGCTGGTCAGTTAGTGGTGAAACATTAACTTTAGATCTAGAAGAAGGATCTAGCTTCAAATTAGGCTCAAACAATTCTCAAATAGCAAGCTTTAGTTACAACAATGACCAAAATTGCGTCAATATTAATCCTGCAAAAGGGTATGCTGAACTCAACTATATTGGATCATCCATAGTTAAACCTCAAACTAAGAGTTGTGGTGGTGGGTCAATTATAAATACTATTAGTCATAACACTCAAGTAAGTCAGGTTTCCCAGGAGCAAACCCCACATCCAAAGACAAATGAGATTGATCCACAAACCCCTAAAGAAATAAGCGAAAAAAAAGTAAAAGTACTTGAATCTAAAACGGAAGGTAAAATTAATTTAACAAATATTCCTAACAAAACTCAAACTATTGGCTTAATGAATATTTCTGATTCTAAAATAACGAATGTGGAAGTTAATTTAAGCAAAAATATTTTAAATGATATTTCATATTTATATGGTACAAGCAATGACCTAAAGGTAAATGTTATATCGACTAAAACAAGTACTGAGCAAACTAAGAATATTCCAGCTAATACACTTTTAGCAGATGACAATTTAATAGATATAAGTCTAGAAGTGGGGGACAAAAAGATAACTAAATTTTTGAATTATATTAATATATCTTTTGATATAAGTAAGATTTCGAATAAAGCGAATGTAAAGGTATATTACTTGGATACTGTCGTTAATGAGTGGAAATTAGCTGGTAATGGTGGTACCATAGTCAACAATATGCTAAAAGTAGACCTAAACCATCTTACTCTCTTTGCCTTAATCAACACAAAGCCAACAGCGGAAGAAAAACTACTTAACACTAAAGTTAAAAACGCAGAAAAACAACCAGCTGGTGGAGGCACTCCAATAAATGTACCAAAAGTCACTACTCCTAGTATTGCCCCGCAAACAGCGGTCCAAAAAGGCGCTGACACAAAACAAGAAATATTTTTCAAAAAGATACTAGAAGATATTGAAGTAATTATTGAAAGTGGTCATAAACTAGATTCGATTATTGCTTACAATAACGCAACGAAGAATGTTGCAAACCAAATAAAAAGCATGAACCAGTATACCATTCCTCTAACAAAGGATGTGTCTGAATTATCGATCAATGACATTTACGCTATAAATAATTTTATAGTATACGGAACAAGGAGCACGAACTTATTAGGAGAAGAAGAAAGAGCTAGCATTATTCATACATACAAAGCTAACTACGATAAAGTTCCCGTCTTACAAAAAGAATGGGAAGATATCTTGCGCATTGCCAATGGTATATGGCCAAACAAACGTTCTTCAAGCCTAGAAACAAAAGCCAATAGTGACTTTAAGAAAATCTATTCAAGAGAGCCAAATCTTCAAAATCCATCCGACAATACTGCTATCACAATGATTGCCTATGGATTACGCCCATCTGGTCGAGATTTAAGTGTCGAACAGAATGCTTTAAATATTTTTAGAACCACATACAGAAAAAACCCACAAACTACACATGACTGGGATATTATAAGAGCGATCGCTTATTCTGGAGTAGAGGTTAATGCAGTAAAGACACCAACAACCAGCATGACCAAGTCTTCTTGCAGTGAAGAAATTGAGTTCATTGGATATTTAAGAACGGATAGTATCAGTAAAGAAATACGAAGACTACAAGAACTACTAAAATGTCTTGGCTATTTCCCAAGCGACCAAGATTCAACTGCGATTTTTGGAGAAATAACGTTTGAGGCTGTTAAAAAATTTCAGACTGCTAACAATCTAGTAGAAGTTGGGTTTGTTGGTCCAAAAACAAGAACGGCATTAAACCGATATGTAAAATAAAAGATTTATTATCTAAATAAAACAAAACGTAACTGCTCACTATGTCTGCATTATTTTTTCGCTTAGGATGGAATATTGAGCAATTTTTTTACGCATAATTTAACAAAAAATTTAAACTCGCTTCATTTTATTTATTCACCAAAAAATGACAAACATCACCATCCTGAACAATGTACTCCTTGCCCTCCGTGCGCAAAAGCCCTTTCTCGCGCGCCACAGCCTCTCCATTACACGCAACAAAATCTTGCCACTTAACAATCTCAACACGAATAAAATTCTTCTCGAAATCACTATGGATAGCTGCTGCTGCAACTGGAGCTTTGCTTCCTTTTTTCACTGTCCACGCCCTAGTCTCTATCTTACCAGTTGTTAAAAAAGTACTCAAACCCAATAGCTCATATGAGGCCTTAATCAGCTTGTCCAATCCGCTTTCGTCTAAGCCAAGTTCTTTAATAAATTCGGCTTGATCTTCTTTTGGTAAACTTGCGATTTCAGACTCTAGCTGGACATTTAATGTTATAACTAAACCATCCCAACCACTACTATCCAAGCTATTACCTTTATTGTCATTGATAACATAGATGATTGGTTTTTTTGTAATAAGTTGCAACTGGGCAATGACTTTTTCGTCTTCCTCATTACACTCAAACTCTCTGGCTGCTTTTTCTCCATCCAAATTCTCCTTCAACTTAACAAACAAATCCTTATGCTTTAAAGCGTCCTTATCTCCACTCTTAGCTTCTCTAGTTTTCCTTTCAATAGCTTTTTCAACAGTACTCAAGTCAGCCATTATTAACTCAATATTAATAGTCTGTCTGTCTTCTTTAGGATCAATTCTACCATCAACATGGATTATATTGTCATCTTCAAAAGCTCGAACAACTTCACAGATTGCGTCACACTCACGAATATGAGCCAAAAACTTATTACCCAATCCTTCACCCTTATGCGCTCCCTTAACCAAACCAGCAATATCAACGAATTCTATTGTTGTTGGTAGCAATTTTGCAGAGCCACTAATTGCACTTAATTTTTCAAGACGCTCATCAGGAACGGTCACAACACCAACATTAGGATCAATAGTACAAAAAGGGTAGTTAGAGGCACTAACCTGATTCTTTGTAATTGTATTAAAAAGAGTTGACTTCCCAACATTTGGCAAACCAACTATTCCGATAGATAATGCCATATTAAATAGATTTTAAGTTTAATCTTCTGATAGCCCGCATACTTTTAACTCTTAGGTTATCAGATGCTTGTTCATTGTTATAATTATACTCAATATTATACTTATTCGCACCTAAATAATCGCTTAGATTAATATTGTTAAGCGCTGGTATTTCACTACAATCAACAATCTTTCCTTTTATCATTTTATATTTAACAGCAATGCTAATATACAATTTCGACACCTTTATGCCCTTCTCTTGAGCCACAGAGTCAACTGAGCTCATTAATGCTTTTAATATTGCAATAAATGCTCTAAAATCATTTTTCAAAGTGGGTAGCGAAAAATCAGCTAATTGAGTTTCACTATTAGTTAAAATTACTCTAATTGAAGGACGTCCAATATTAATGTTTACTGTATAATTATTACTGTTTTTCCACATATGGTATAATTTAAGCAAGAATTTAATAAAAGATCAAACTATTTAATGAACATAACGACAAAAGTAGCACAAAATTACATATTACAAGTTATTTCCAAGGCAATATCAACGATTCTTGGACTAGTTGCAATGGCATTAATGGCAAGATATCTTGGACTATATGAATTTGGACACTATATCACCATTATTACTTTTTTATCTTTCTTTGGAATATTAGCAGACCTAGGGCTTACTTTAACGACAGTGCAGATGATTAGTCCAGAAGGAGCTAATACAAGAAAAATACTATCAAACTTACTAGGGATTCGCTTTGTTTCTGCCTTATTGTTTCTTGGCATCGCCCCATTAATTGTCTTTCTGCTACCTTATGAAACCTTAACTCAAACTGGAGTATTAATTACAGCAGGATCATTCTTTTTTATTGCCTTAACTCAAATATTGATTGGCTTATTCCAGAAAAATCTCAGAATGGAAAAAGTTGCAATCGCTGAAGTCATCTCAAGAATAGTTTTGGTCGTTGGGATTGCATTAAGCGCTTGGTTCGACTTGGGTTTGTATAGTATTTTAATTTTTATTGTATTATCTAGCTTTGTAAATTTCTTACTCTTATTTATATTCTCTAGAAAACTAGTGAAAATTCGCCTTGAATTTGACTTTGAATTGTGGATCGAAATTATAAAAAAATCTTGGCCACTAGCTGTCACAATTGGGCTAAATTTAATTTACTTAAAAGCTGATACCCTATTATTATCGTTTATGAAAACAGAAGAAGAAGTTGGAATTTATGGATCTGCATATAAAGTAGTTGATGTTTTTATAACGCTACCGTTCATGTTCGCTGGCATAGTCCTTCCGATTTTAACTAAAGAATGGTCACAAGGCAAAGTCGAAAGCTATAAACAAGTACTTCAAAAATCACTAGACACAATGATAATCATTATTTTACCCGTTGTGATTGGAACTCAGTATATCGCAAATAATGTTATGACAGCTATAGCTGGAAAAGAATTTTTTCAAGCTGGGGCAGTACTAAAACTACTAATAATTGCTTGTGCAATCATATTCGTTCAAGTAATGTTCTCGCATGCCGTAATTGCGATCAATAAACAAAAAAAACTCATAGTGGGGTACGCCTTTACAGCCATCACCGCCTTAATTGGCTACTTGATATTTATTCCAAAATATTCATACTTTGGAGCTGCTTGGGTAACAATCTATTCAGAACTTGTTATCACCCTTGTTTCAATATTTTTAGTTTGGAAATATACCAAGTTCAAGCCAAACTTTACAATACCTATAAAAGCATTAGTAGCTTCGATTGTTATGTCGCTATTTCTCTATAAATATTCAAATATTTCCATCGCCATTTCGCTACCAATCGCATCTATCATTTATTTTATTACCCTATATTCCATTAAAGGTCTAAATTTTATACCTATCAAGGAGATATTAAAAGGCAAATTATAGTTAGTAGTTACATAAAATACTTCTTGTGTCTGCACAGCCGCCTAACTTCTATAGAATTTGGCTGCTAGTTCTGGTGAGACGGAGTTTATAATTATCCCGCTACCTAATTCTACTCCAGCCCAAACTGACTCACGAGGTTGAATCTTAATATAAAAATGCTGATCCCGAAAAGATACCACCTCATGCATAAACATATTAAAACTCATATCCAAAGATTGCATTTTTAATAAAAGATTTTTTAAAGCAAGTGCAATGGACTTAATTTCAACATTTGTTATTTGTGAAATATTATCTACATGCTTTTTTGTTAAAATCCAAGCCTCATAGTGATATGCGCTCGCGTAAGGCGAAAATACTGCTATATGCTTGTCTTCAAAGATTTTACGTGTCGATTTAAGTTCTTTTTTTATTGTCTCGCAATATGGACAATGATTATGTTTCTTTTTATGATCTTGAATTAAATTGTATTCTTCCTTTAGTAAGGTTGGAATAACATTGGTCGCAAAAACCTGGGAATGTGCATGAGTAAGAGAAGCACCAGCCTTTGAGCCTTGATTCTTAAAACATTCAATATATTCTATTTTCTTTCTCTTACTTAATTCGGCAGTCCGTTTAGCGTACATCTTTAAAACTTTTTCGATATGCGCAACCGACAAATCGGCCAATTCTTTGTTGTGGTCTGGAGTATCTATTATAACCTCTTGCACGCCATAAGCACTGGAGTTACCAATTGTAACAGCTGGAAAAATATTCTTAACACTCAAAACATCCCACACTTTACCACCGATACTATCGACAATATTTTTGTGCACAATATTCTCTAAGCAAAATGCACAACTCTCATTGCGCTTTAAAATAGTTTGCTCAACCACATCCCTTGGACGCTTTGCTCTACCAGGAGTAATCAACACATACCTATCTAGTAAATAATCTTTTCGATATTCAGATTTATTTTTTGAAAATATATTCTTTATAGACATATCTATATTATAAAACATTTATAACAAAAAAACTATAATACTTTTTAAAATACATTATTTTACATTAGTCAATATTTATATAAAGAAATTTCTGTGCTGTAATAACATATATGACTATAAAAAAAGAAAAATTAATGATCATAGATGGGAATGCTTTAATCCATCGAAGTTTTCATGCCCTACCACTTACAATTCAAACAAAAGACGGGGTAATCGTGAATGCAGTCTACGGTTTTATTTGCTCACTAATAAAAGCAATTACTGACCTAAAGCCAGACTATATTGCGTTTACAATGGATAAAAAAGGTCCTACTTTTCGCCACATCGAATTTCCAGAATATAAGGCTCATCGTGAGACACAACCAGACGAACTCTATGCACAATTCCCTATTATTAAAAAAGTTGTAAGGGCCTTCAACATCCCAGTATATGCATTAGATGGTTTTGAGGCCGACGATTTAATTGGAACAATTGCTAAAACAGTTAACAGCGATGTAGAAAAAATTATTCTAACTGGAGACATGGATACATTACAGCTAGTTAATAACCACACCAGAATTTATGCGATGAGCCGAGGCGTGCAAGATTCTATTACTTATGACATAGAAAGAGTTAAGGAAAAATTTTCTGGCTTAACTCCAGATCAAATGATAGACTACAAGGCACTTCGGGGAGATCCGTCCGATAATATCCCAGGAGTCAAAGGAATCGGAGAGAAAACTGCAATAGGTTTACTCGCTGACTTCCATACTTTAGACAAGATCTATGAGCACATTGAATCCTGTGAACAAAGTGAAAAAGTAAAACCTCGGATCGTCCAATTACTAAAAGAATATAAAGAAAATGCTTATTTATCTAAAAAATTAACAACTATTAAATGCGATGTTGAACTAGATTTTGATCTAGACAAAACTAAATTTGGTGTTTTCAATAAAGAAGAATTAACCAAATTAATGAGCGAACTAGAGTTTAAATCTCTTTTGCCAAAGATAAAAAATCTCGGAAATAACAATTCACAGACCAATACCGAAGACAAGCATGCCAGAAATATTAAGCTATTTAAATATCAAGTTATTACCCAAGACAATGAGTTTAATGAATTTTTAAAACTACTAAAGCAACAAAAAGAATTTACTTTTGATACTGAGACGGACTCTAAGGATTCGCTTCTTGCAAATTTGCTTGGCATTAGTTTTTGTTGGAAAGATGACACTGCCTATTATTTAGAGATAAAAGTTGATAGTCAAAAACCAAAAGTACAAACAAATAATCTATTTAGTTATCAAACTCAAGACAAAAAAATAGATATTAATCATCCTTGGCTAGAGCAATTAAAACCAATATTTAAAGATGAAGCAATAAAAAAAGCAGGGCATAATGTTAAGTATGATATTAATGTACTTTCTAATTATAATATTCAAGTAAAGGGTATATATTTTGATACTCGGGTCGCTAGCTATATATTAAACCCTGGGACTCGTCAGCACGACCTAGACTCATTGGCCTTAACAATATTGGGGCATGACAAGATCAGTACAAAAGACTTGCTTGGAGAGGGAAAAAGTAAGCAAGAATATTTTACTGTCGATACACAAAAACTTGGGATATATTCCTGTGAAGATGCTGATTTTACGCACAAATTAATCGACCCGTTAATAGAAAGCTTAAAAGAAAATAAACTTTACGATTTATTTATTTCAGTGGAAGTGCCGCTAATAGAGATTCTTGCTAAAATGGAACAAGATGGAATAAATATAAATGCCGATCAATTAAAAATATTAGAAACTAAACTTTCAAAACGACTAGAAGAGATTACGAAAGAAATTTATGCTCTTGCTGGAGAGTCTTTTAATATTAGCTCGCCTAAACAATTAAAAGTCATATTATTTGAAAAATTAGCTATATCAACAGACGCAATAAGTAAAACTAAAACTGGCCTCTCTACAGCAGCCGCAGAACTAGAAAAACTAAGAGATACACACACCATTGTACCTCTAATCGAAGAACATAGAGAACTATCTAAGCTACTAAGCACCTATATTAAAGCTCTACCGGAACTCATAAACCCCAAAACAGACCGCATCCACACAAGCCTTAACCAAACCATTACAGCCACCGGCAGACTTTCAAGCCAAAGTCCAAATTTGCAGAACATCCCTACCAGAACCGAACTAGGCAAATCTATTCGCAAAGCTTTTGTGGCAAAAAAAGGACACAAACTATTAAGCTTGGACTACTCGCAAATCGAATTAAAACTAGCAGCACATCTATCTGACGACCCAAAAATGATCGAAGCTTTTCAAAATAACATTGATATTCACACACTTACTGCTTCGCAAATTAACAATGTAGCCATCGAAGAAGTAACAAGTGATATGCGTCGAGAAGCTAAAGCTGTTAATTTTGGTGTGTTATATGGTCAAGGTCCAAGAGGCTTAAGTCAGACTGCCAATATCCCATACGCTCAAGCACAAGAATTTATTAGTAATTATTTTAAGATTTTTCATAAAGTTAAAGAATATATCGACACAACCATCAAATTGGCTGAAGAAACTGGACAAGTAGAAACACTATTTGGTCGAATAAGAAAAATCAATGACATAAATTCAAATATAGGATTAATAAAAAAAACAGCTGAACGAACGGCTATAAATACTCCGATGCAAGGATCAGCAGCTGATTTAATAAAAATGGCCATGATAGAAGTGGCCAAGACGCTAAAAGATGATGAGAATTGCAAAATGCTTTTACAAATACACGATGAACTAATATTCGAGGTGCGAGAAGAAAAGGTAAAAGAGTACGCAAAAAAATTGTCGGTTATTATGGAAAAATCAACCGGTAATATTACTTTCAAAGTCCCAATTATAGTGGACGCCGAGGTCGGTGACAGTTGGGGTGAGCTTGAATCAATTAAGTGACAAAAAAGAAAAGACCACACAGACAGGAAAAGTAAAAATGTTAAATAGCTTAGATAATATAATAGCCTCTACAATACATGATTATTTTTATTCACGGTGAAGATACCTTTAGATCTCGCCAATATTTAAATGACTTAAAGCAAAGATATTTACACGAAATTGATTCTTTTGGAAGCAATTTAAGTCTTATTGATGGCGAAAAAGCTAACCTAAATGAGGTTAGCAATGCTGTTTTAACAGCATCCTTATTAGTTAAGAAAAGAATGATTGTTATTGAGAACCTTTTTAAAAATAGCGCTGAAGACAGTTTTAAAAAAATTAGTAACTTTTTGCAAGAAAAAAATAGAGATGAATCTCAAGACAGCATCATAATTCTCTGGGATGAAATTGGAGAAAAAGACAAGGGAACAAAAATAAAAAAAGATTTAAAGAATTTTTTAATAAAAACAAAATATTCACCCAAACCGTTTAATAAGTTAACTAATGCTCAAGTCACAAATTGGATCATAACCAATGTTAAATCAAGAAACTCCGAAATTTCATATCAGGCAGCTAATGTTTTGTGCTCTTTAGTTGATAATGACTTGTGGCTTGCAAATAATGAAATTAACAAATTAATCCACTATAAAAGTCCAAATTCAATCGAAATAGACGATATAAAAATGCTTGTATCCACTAAGGTAAGTGATAATATTTTTGGGCTAACAGATGCTATTGGTAACAACAATAAAGCACAAGCGATTAGCTTGCTCACCAATCAATTTGACGCTGGCTCTAATGAATTTCAAATCTTAACTATGATAAACAGACAATTTAAGATAATTTTAAGAGTAAAGACCCTTATTGAGTCTGGTTCATCACAATCACAAATTACCAACTCAACAAAACTACATTCATTTATTGTTCAAAAAAGTGTTGCTCAGGCTAGGAATTACACCAGTCAAAAACTAAAAGAAATAATAAACAGACTAATAGAAATTGATTTTAATGCAAAAGTTGGAAAAGGAAAAGTAAAAAGTATGTTAGAAGAATTAATTATAACCATATAAAAAAGTGCTTAAATGAGCACTTTTTTATATTTTTTGATTGTTATTATTTTTTCTTGGCTGTTGTATTTAATTTTTTCTGTAATTTAGATTTTTTCCTATTAACTGTATTCTTTTTCATTACACCTTTCTTGGCAGCTTTATCAAGTGCTTTAATAGTTTTTTTAACCACAGTTGCAGCCTTTTTGTCTTTTACTGCTACTAATTTTACACTCTGTTTGATCGATTTCTTTACTATGTCCTTAACTTTTGTGTTAACTTTTGCTAAAACCTTGCTCTGCTTAAGTGCTTTTTTTGTCGATTTTATGTTTGGCATATTTTAATAAAATTTATAGATAATTATATTCACAGTATAACATATTAAAATATGCCACGCAAATTATGCTACCATATTTTGTCTAACTGCTAGAAGCTCATTTTTATCAGCGATTGCGCGTACCTTATCTTTTAATCCACACGCCCTAGTTATAAATATAATAGCATCCTTCCTTTCTTTAGTTGTTAGCATTTCTACTTGTTCACCACGTTCAAATTTCTGTAAATACATAATTTGATCGGCAGTTGGATAACTCGTACCATCTTCCTTAATGATTCTCGGTAATTTACTTAACGCTTCTATAAGGTCAGCGATACTCTCTGCCTTTTCAATGTCTTTTGTAAGTGTTTCTGTTTCCTCTATAGTCTTTATAGCTTCCTGAACTTTATTAATTTCTGCGCTGATTTTTTCTAACTCTTCTTTTTGTCTAGGCATATCAACTGCTAATATGTTCTGGTCGCCGATACTTTCTTTTTGATTCTTAAGATTAGTTAAAGTTTCTTTTAGATCTTCTACTGAAGTAGTAGATAAAGAATTTCTTTGCTCAGCCAAAGTTCTAGCCAATTCTTCAGCCGCAACTTTACTTCTTACATATTCACCTCTAGCTTGATCGGATTGCACTCTATTTTCTTGTGCAGCTTGTTGCACTTCCTCACTGCTCATAAATTCACTCATTCCAAATTTACTTTCACCTCCGAATTCCTTCTGTTGCTTTTTAAATACTTCCTGTTGCTTTTTAAGCTCATCTTCTTTGCTTAACGGAGCATTAGCTTTTTCGCTCACTGGTGGAGTAGCCTCCACTGGCGCTTTCTTAGAAGACACTATCCTATCAAAAAAACTCATATATTTTAAAATTTTATTATTTTACCGTAAAATAACTTCAATTTTTTTAAAAATTAACTAATTGTTCGATTTTATTACATTACTTATACTATAAGCTTAAAGAATATTTGAAATAAATACAAGACTAATGTAAGATAAAAAATATGAATATACTTTTCGAAATCAAAGAAAGCATTGCCAAATCTATCAATAAAAATACTAATAAATCTTTGATTAGTGCAGTCGATATAATGTATCCCCCTAATACTAATATGGGTGATTTAAGCTTACCTTGCTTTAATGTTGCAAAAATGCTAGGAATTCAACCACACGAGGCAACTCTAAAGATCAAAGAAATACTGACACACAAAAAAAATAAATACATTAGCACAATACAAATAGCTGGACCATACCTAAACATTGTAATAAACCAGGCGACCTTAGCAAAAGAAGTTCTGAATGCAGTTACTAAAAAAACTAATAAGTATGGACAAAACAAAGCAGAAAAAAAAGAGCGCATCATGCTTGAGTATTCTAATGCTAATACTCATAAAGATTATCATATAGGGCATTTACGCAATGTTTGCTTTGGCGACTCCGCTTACAGAATATTAAAAGCCAATGGTCATAAGGCAATACCTGTATCGTATATTAATGACTTTGGAATTCATGTTGCTAAAACTCTTTGGTGTCTCAATGAATATTACAAAAAAGAAATTCCAGACAATAACAAAGGAGAATTTTTAGGAAAAGTGTATACTGAGTCCGCAAAAAAAATAGAGGAAACTCCAACAGCAAAAAACATAGTTAGTCTTATGATGAAAAAGATCGAGTCCAGAACTGGAGAAGAATATGAACTATGGCAAAAAACTAGAACATGGAGTATTGATCAGTTTAATAAAGTCTATAAAGAACTTGGTGTAAAGTTTGATCATATATTCTACGAAAGCGAATTTATAGAAAAAGGAATAAAAGAAGTTAAGAAATTAAAAGAAGATGGCATTTTATCTGAAAGTGATGGTGCAATAATTGCAAATTTAGAAAAATATGATTTAGGCGTTTTAGTGATTATGCGAACAGACAAAACAGCTCTATATCCTGTTGCTGATATTCCGCTTGCCATTTATAAATTAACAAAATTCAAACTTGATAAATCTATATATATTGTTGATATTAGACAAGGTCTTTATTTTAAGCAGCTTTTTAAATTACTTGAACTAATGGGCCATAAACAGGACCTAGTTCATCTTGGCTACGACTTTGTTAAATTGCCAAGCGGTATGATGTCGTCAAGAAGTGGGAATATCATTTCATACACCGAATTAAAAAAAGAACTAATAAACGCTGCTCGAAAGGAAATCATAAAAAGACATGAACGCTGGAATAGCAGTAAAATTGAAAAAACTGCAAAAACTTTAGCTATCGCATCTATGAAGTTCGAAATGCTAAAGGTAGATTCTAATCAAATTATTACTTTTAATATAAATACTGCATTAAAATTTGAGGGTTTCACCGCTGGATATATTCAATATACATACGCCAGAATAAATAGTATAATTAATAAATATAAACTTGAGATATCCGAAAATGAAGACATGCAGGCAGTAAAAAAGCTTAATTATGCGAAGTTAGAAGAATCGAAAGAAAATGAAATTATTTTAAAATTAGCTAAGTATAGTGAGGAGGTCGCGAGAGCTGGAGAGCGCTATAGTCCAAACATCATTGCTAAATATCTTTTTGAGTTAAGCCAACTATCTAACGACTATTACCACAGAATATCGATATTAAAGTCTGATAATGAGGCTAAAATTGCAAGAATCTCATTAATCATTGCTATCAATCAAGTTATTAAAAATGGACTTGACTTATTAGGCATTGAGGTGTTAGATGAAATGTAAAGTTATTAATTATATAAAAAATAAATATATGAAAAAAATATTTTTTTTACTATTAACTATTTTATTAATATCGGGATGTGCAGTTCAAAAAGTAGGTGAAGATAGCGAAGGGAATCCAGCAACGAGCACTGCCACTTCTACAGATAATCAGAATAATAGCAGTGACAGTAAAGAAGTTAACAAGCTTAGCGAGGAAGCTCAAGACAATAATAAAGTTAGTATTAATTTAGAAGAAAGCTCTTTAGCCTGGAATGGGAAAAAATTTACAGGCAAAGAACACAATGGAACAATAAAAATATCAAAAGGTATTTTGCAACTAGAAGATAGAAAGAGTATTGTAGGTGGCGAATTTATAATCGATATGTCGACTATTAAGGATGATGGTGGTTCTCAAAATCTTGAAAAGCATTTAAGTGGCGAAGATTTTTTTGACACAGCTAAATACCCAGAAGCAAAATTAAATATTGTACACATTTATCCAAATGGAGAAATAAAAGATAAAACTAAATATTCTATAACTGCAGACCTAACGATTAAAGATATTACTCGTGACATCGTATTTCCAGCAACAATAAAATTTGAAAATAACAATCTAGAGATAAGCGCTAATTTTGCAATTGATCGAACAAGATGGGAAATTAAATATGGATCTGGAAAGTTTTTCAAAGGACTAGGGGATAATGTAATAGATGATGAAATGAATTACAAAATTATTTTAAAAGCAACAATACCAGAAATTCAAGAAGCCAACAAAAATACTGATGACATAAATAAGGATATTAAAGGCGAGGAATAAAAATAGAAAAATAAAAGTAAAGCCTACAATACGTGGGTTTTATTTTTTTTGGTCATTTTTTTGTTATACTACCTATTGCTTCGATTTTTAATTCTGTTCCTTTTTTCTTTAAATTTAAGGACTCTTTAGCTAAACTAGAAATTTGTTTTACTAAATCTTTTGGCAACAACGGTATTTTTATTTTACCAATGTCCATAATTTTTAAATGTTTTATGTTTGAACCTCCAGCTAAGGACCTTATCTGCTTTTGTCCAAATCGAGAATTAATCACTAAAGCGATATATGATGGGTCATAACTTGTATCTTTGATTATTAAGCGCACAATTCCACCAGATATTATTACATTTAGCTCTTGATCAACAACAAGTGCTATGCCGGGCGTTCCATCTTTAGTCAACAATATATCATTTAGCTTGGGTTGATACCTATTCTTCAACCGCACAAAAACCTCATTATTAATATGTTTTTCATCCTTACCAATTAACCCATATTTTGTAACATTACCAACCCTTAAAAATTTACAACCACTTTTTTGATAACTGGAAGTACCAACTTCAGTGCCGCTTTCAATCTCAACAATATCACTTAAAATGGCGTATTCATTTAGGCTATCTTTAAAAAAATAAAGTTCAGGATCAAGATTATCATTTTTTTTAATCTCGTTAATTTTAATCTCGAACCCAAAACTATTACGACTATAATCACTCTTGTGTTCTTTAAGGTTTTTTAAAAATAAGTTCTCAGCTTGGGCATAGTCTTTTTGAAATTGATTTAAATACTTTTTCGCTTTTTGAAATAAAGAAGCAACATTATCATGGTCATCGCAAATTGCAATTTTAATTTTCTTAATATCAGCTTGAGCAATACTAAGAATAGACATGCCACTTAAAAACCTTTTTATTTGAGATTGCCCTATGCTAGAAGACAAAAAAGCTGCCAAATAATATGGATCTATTTTTTTTAAGTTGTTAGAACACCTCAAGCGTAAGACTTCGGAACTAATAAAAATGTGCTTATCTGATATATCGTCAATTAACTCAATACTCCCAACACTACCTTTTCGAGTAACGAGTATGTCATTAGGTTGGATGTCCACTCCCCTACTTTCGGTGGATACTCTGGCGCATGAGTCAAAATCGATTCCATAGTCTTTAAAATCGCCAGTTTTAATATAATAGGCATCAGTCAAGAAGCTAGCACAATCGGTAAGTGTTGAACCGGCAGTAATCTCGACAAAACTTTCTAAGTCTATAGCGCTACTCAATCGTTCACTAAGTTTAATAAACTTTATATCATAATATTCTGGATCTAGTCGATCGCAATTTTCTAGCTTTAATTTTCTTACTTGAGTGGCAATCATTTTTTAATAAAATCAATATACTTTTTAGCAATTTCATCGAGATCGTGATCGATTATGGGTTTTTCATCTTTGTTTAAAATTATATTATTTTTAGCGTCTTTCTTGTAAACAATCCTGCCAAGATGATCTTTGCCAGACTTTTCCGAAATAGCCATAAATATTGGGTAGTCTAACAAACGATCGACACTAGCCTCCCAACGCTTAAAAAAGACAATGCTAGTTTTTATATCGGTATACGGTCTAAAAATATTTCTATCTAAACTGACCACAGCCAAAACTTGAGCATTAGTTAATAAATACTCACGTACATAGGCCATATTTTTATTATTCAAAACTCCTTGAGGAAGAACCACTGCCGCTTGCCCTCCTGGTTTTAATAAGTCGAAAATTCTTTCAAAAAATAGTATATGCCTGTCCATTCTTGGCCGCAATTTCTCTCTCAAAGTTTGAGCCAATTCATAATTTTCTAATACTTCTTTTTTTGTAATATCACCAGAAAATGGTGGGTTAGTAAAAACACAATCAAAAGAATGTTTTTTTAAACCTAACTCTTGCCATAACTTTGTACTAATAGTGTCTATTTTATCTAGGTTATAGCTATACTTATCACCAGCGATTATTTTTATAGCCTCGGCAATTTTAAACGACTTATCGTCAATATCAACCCCATAGATATTACTAAGCTTTAAACCCGCACCCTTCTCTTTCTTTTTATTTATATACTTAATTGCGTTAATTAAATAACCACCAGAACCACAAGCTGGATCAATAATTAACTGGCCTTCTTTTGGGTCCAATATCTTAACCATCAACTGGATTACATGTTCTGGAGTAAAATATTGCCCACGCTTTTTCTTAGCCACCTCTGGCAAAATATATTCGAAGGCCTGAGTTGCATCGTCAAGAGAATATTGAGCAACATTTATTCCCTCAAAGATATGAACACAATTAGCCAAACACTCACGCCCCATATTAAACCGCTCTTGCGGGGCAAAAATATTATTCCACTTTAAAGTTGCACGAGAAAAAAGCTTTTGAATATCGGCCTCATAAGACTTTGAGCTTATAAACTTTGCCTTATGCTTACCGCTTGCAACCCCTATTTCATCGGCTAATTTAGCATAAATCAGTTTAAAAATTTCTGAAAATACATCAGCCCCAGACTGAGTAATAATCACTTCTTCTAGTGCTTTTATTATATCGATAAATTTTGTTTGAGATTCTTTTATTTGCATAACTTAATTGTACAATAGAAGCAACAATATAACCAAAAATGATGCCCAAGTTGAATGTAGGCCAAATTTACTTGACTTTTATAAATAAGTATAGCATACTATAATTAGCTCTTTAAAAAATCAATCCTGTAATATCTTTTCTTCACTCTTACAAAAAAATGTGGTCGGAAGATGATTAAAACGGGTCCAAGAAAATAAAAATCCAACCATTCGATAAGGAGAATCACGAAATGAACAACAATCAAACAACAGACATCCCAAGAGCAGAAGCACATGAAAAATGTGGTGGTCTAATTAGCGTGCCTAGTTGTCCATATTGTCATAAGACTCACTTGCACCATGGTTATGCGGCGAGAGATAACAACCACCCAAGGCGCGCAAATTGTGATAGAGGTGATTACTATCTCGTTTTTATTCTAGTAAAAGTGCAACAGTGACAAAATTATTTTAATCAACACAAAAAAACAACTAACGCTCAGCAGAAATATCGCTGAGCGTATTTTTTACTTAAAATCCTATTTCATTCTTTTTGCAAATACTTTTCAAAAAAGGTATAATAACAATATAATTATCGCTTTTAAAATAAATATGAATCATATAACTGGTAAAAATGCTTTAATCGATCAAAATATAGTAATTAAAAAAGCTCAGATTGGTGAAGGCATGAAAGTAGCTGACCTTGGTTGTGGAATGCATGGTTTTTTTGTCTTTCCAATATCTAAAGTTGTTGGGAAGCATGGATTAGTTTATGCTGTCGATATCCTAAAAATCGCGCTAGACAATATACAAAGAACAGCTAATCAAAACAATAAAGTTAATGTAAAAACAGTCTGGAGTGATTTAGAAATATTTAAAGGCACCAATATTATGTCAGGTGATCTAAATGTTGCCTTACTAATTAACACACTTCATCAATCTAAAAAAAGAATAGAGATAATTAGAGAAGCCTCACGATTATTAAAAAAAGATGGATTATTAGTAGTTGTTGAATGGAATGACTCTGCCAGCCCACTTGGCCCAACTCCAGAAAATAAAGTAAAGGTTGAAGCACTCAAAGATGGTTTAATTAAAATTGGCTACAAAACAGAAGAACAATTTGAAGCTGGAAAATATCACTATGGCATTGTATTCCGAAAAATGTAAGATGGAAGCGAGTTTAAAATTTTTGTTAAATTGTGCGTAAAAAATTGCCCAATATTCCATCCTAAGTGAAAAAGTGATGCAGGTAAAGTGAGTACTTACTTAATTTCATATAAATACATATTCACTTTATTTTGATGGGTACTTTTTTTTAGTGGCACCCAGCCCTCTATAGCCCAAGAATAGGCTATCACTTTTGTGCCAACGCGCAATTCTTTTTCTAGCTTTTCTTTCAATCTTGGATAAAATTTTGGCATAAGAAAAAAATATACTATATCAGCATCACCTAAATCTACTTGCCAAAAATTCTTGAATTGTATTTTGCAATTAGGTGTTCGAGAAAATATTACACGAAAGCACGCTAACAAGTAAGGGAAGATTGAGATCTCGAACCCAACCGCTTTCGCTCCTGCATTAGCTGCAATACACACTAATCTTCCATCACCACAACCAAGGTCATACATTTTTTGACCTTTTTTTATATCTGCAAGTTCCAAAAACCTTTGCATATCACCATTCCATGTTGGTACCCAAGGGGCTCCCTTTAAGCAAGCATAGGCAAATGAAACAAGTAAAAAATAAATTATATAAATAAAAAGAGTTGACATATTGTATTCTACAGTTAATATTACTCCTTTCCAAAAAAAATATTTTTCTTTTCAAGTACTAAATAATCTTATCATTTAATTAAAATTTAATCATTACAAGCTATTTTTATTAAAAAAGAGGGTTGCGATATTATCACAACCCTGTAAGTTTTTTTAGCCTTATTTTTTTTGCATGGCCGCCAGTATCTTTGACCATTCATGCTTTGGTTTCCAGACAACATTTCCATCTCTAACCAAATGAGCAACTTCTGGATCGTCCTGCTTGTATTGGGGTAATGGTTTATGAATTACAGACATAACAGGTAGCTCAAACCAAATATGTCCCGGTGATCGATTGAGTATGCAGGCGATACCAACAACAACTCCACCAAGCGTTTCGATTAGGTTTACCAACTTCGATGTAGTTGAAAAGTTGTTACAAAGGTCTTCGACGATTATAACTCGATCACC
>JADHVC010000013.1 GCA_016784175.1 Patescibacteria group bacterium
TATTGGGCAATTTTTTACGCACAATTTAACAAAAATTTTAAACTCGCTTCACTCAAACATAAAATTTTTTAAGTTAAATTGTGCTAAAAATTACTACATATTCCATATGCGCTCAAAAATAATGCAGGTATAGTGAGCACTTACCAAAGTATTAAATTAATGCTTAGATAAAAAAATAAGCGAGGCTTGGTTAGCCTCGCTATTGGGTATTTTATTTTTGATAATTTGGTGCTTCACTGGTAACTTCAATGCTTGGATGAGCTTCTGTTTCGCTAGCTGTCGTTACTTGATGAAACCTAGACTCTGTCTTTAATTGTTCGATGGTGGGTGTACCCGCATAGCCCATTCCACTGCGTAGACCACCAACATAAAATTGAATTTTTTTTGTTGCTGGGCCTTTGTAAGGCACTCGGCCTTCTACTCCTTCCGGGATTAGCTCTTTTGATGGCGTATTGCCTTGTCTATACCTATTTCGTGATTCAGTATTGGTCATCATGGCTTCTAAAGATCCCATACCTCGATATGTTTTATACATTTGTCCATTGCTGGTAAAAATTTCTCCTGGGGCCTCTTTAGTGCCAGCTAATAGCGAGCCAAGCATGACGGTGTCCGCACCAGCTGCAATTGCTTTAACAATATCACCAGAATATTTTATACCTCCATCGCCACAAACTGGAATATTGCTCTCTCTGGCTACCACATGGCAACTGTAGATTGCAGTTACTTGAGGCGCTCCAACTCCAGCTATAATTCGAGTTGTGCAGATGCTTCCAGGCCCTTGTCCAACTTTTATTCCGTCTACCCCTTCGTTGATTAATCTTTGGGCTGAACTTGGCTCTGAGATATTACCTGCAATAATATCGATGCTCGGATTAATTTCTCTAACGCCACGAATTGTTTCAAATACTGCAAGAGAATCACCATGAGCTGTGTCGATTACAATGCAATCTACATTTGCATCAGCAAGTAGTTCAAATCTATCTAGTGCAGGTTTACCAGCACCTATTGCTGCTGCTACCCGCAAGCGTCCTTTTTCGTCTAGTGTTTGTGTGCTTGACTCTCCACTCCTAATTCGTTTTAAGTCACTAAGCAAATACATTCCAATAACCCTTTTATCACTATCTACAACTGGTATTGCCTTTTTTTTGTGATCTTGCATTAGCTTGTAAGCTATTTCTTGCCCATCTTCCTTATTTATATATATAACTTCACGGCTCATATTATCTTGAACCTTATCTGACTGGCCAGTGCAAAAATCAAAATCATCTTTCGTAAGTATTCCGCAAAGTCGTTTATTTTCATCAACTACAGGGAATCTATGAAATCTATAACCTTCTTTCTCTCGCATTGCTATTACTTTACTCATTGTCGAGCCAGCCTCAACACAAATTGGAGACTCTATCATACCGTTTAGGTAGTATTTTGTTCTTACAACTTCTCTTGCTTGATCTTTAGGTGTTAGGTTTTTATGGATAACACCAATCCCACCCATTGTAGCAATTAATATCGCCATTGTGTGTTCAGTGACAGTATCCATAGCAGCCGATACAATTGGAATTTTGAGTTTAATGTTTCTAGAGAATCTTGTTGTCGTATTACATTCGCTTGGTAATATTTCTGAGAGGCCTGTTTTTACAGATACATCTTTGAAGGTTAGCGCGATGCCTTGTTTAAAACGGGTTTTGAAAAATTGTTTTTTAGTGGGTCCAAAAATATAATTTTGAATGGCCATTTTTTTCTCCTGGGCTTAAATTGTAAAGATCAAAGATATTCTATCTTACACTGAAATAGTTTATTTGTCCATTAATCATTATATTTTAAAGTTTATTGATATGATGTATAATTAAAATAAATAATTATAAACTAACAATAAAAAAAATATGTTTAAATTGTATGTTAAAAGGAGTTTTATGTTAGCCACTTTATTAGCTTTTAGTTTGCTATGCGCTTTGTATATTGGGGCTGCAAGTGTTAGCGCAGAGGACGAAGTTAACTCAGAAATAACTGGCTATTTAATTGAGGACCATGTTGTGAATGCAGCAGACCTAGATTTAACTGAGCCGAGTGTGCTTCCAGATAGTTCTTGGTATGTTGTTAAGGATTTTTGGAGAGATATGAAAACAAATTTTATTTTTAATAAAGTGGATAAGGCGGAAGCGCGATTAAATATTGCTAATGAGCAGTTGATTGAGGCTCAGATTATGGTCAAAAAAGGTCAAAATGAGGCAAATCAAGTAATAATTAATCAGCTTATTGAAAAAGCTCAAGCCGATATTGAAAAATTTCATGACCAAGTTAATAAGTTAGATGAAAAACAAGGTAGTAAGTTAACTAAGCTTTTAGAAAAATATGCAGATAGTGAAATAAAAAGACAAAAGGTTTATGATATTATTGAGGACTCTATGCCAGAAGAATTAAAGGGTATTGTTATTGAGGCTAAAGAAGAGTCAAGTAAAAGTATGGGAGAGGTTTTAAATAGTCGGCTGGATGCTGTCGAATTAACTAGTATATTTAGTAATGTAATGGAGAATCAAAAAGGATCACAGTTTCGCGATTTTAAAAATATCGAAGTTCTTGAAAGGTTAAAAGAGCAAGCACCAGAAAAAGCTCAAGTGGCGATTAATGAGGCACAAGAGAAGGCTTTGAAACGAATAGAGGTTAAGTTTAATGAAAACTTGGATGGTGGAGAAATAGAGAAAGCTAAAGATTATATGTTGTATTCTCGTGGGAATGCTTTAAGACAGTTAAAGATAATTGATAAACTAGAAATGAGTAATGAATTAAATCAAGAAGCAAAAAACAAATTTATTAGTGTAAAGGAATCAATATCAAAAAAAGCTAACGACGATATTAATAGCATTACAAAGCAATTTTTAAAGGAGAAGTATTTGGAAACTGTAAAAAATGACAAGAGCGAAAGCGTTCGAGTGATGGAGTATGTATTTAATGGTATTGAAAAGTTTAAGGTCAAGAAGGATAATTTTGTGGAACCAGTAATGATGGATGAGGCTAATATTCCCATGAATATAGGAGATTTAACTAATCGAGAAGGTCAAATTGAAGAGGATATTGTTGGGCATAGAGAAGAATATGAAAAAAAAATGGAAGATATCGATATTTTCAATCAAAATCGAATTAGATCGGGTGAGGTTAATGTGAGTAATGAGGATGTTGTTGATGAAAGGAATGGAGGTGCCCCGAGGGATGCAAGTAGCTTCCCGATAAATTCAATGGATAGTAGGTTGGAGCAAATGCAAGGGGAGATGGATGAGCAAGTGAGAGAAAGGGAGCAAGAGCGCAATGAACAGTTTGGTATAATAGAAGAGGCAAAAAATGCTTTGCTTGAGCAATTACAAGAGATGCGCAGTGAGGCGACAGAAGGAAAAGAATTTTCGCAAAACAATGTAGGTAATCAAGTAGAAAATCAAGTTTTTTGTACGGATGAGTATGCTCCAGTTTGCGGTCGAGATGGTGTAACATATTCTAATAAATGTAAGGCTGATATTTCTGGCATTAAATCAGCTTATCGGGGTGAGTGTAAAAAATAAAGCTATAGAATAAAAAAAGCCTCTAATTTAAGAGGTCTTTTTTAATATTGTAATTTCCCTTTCAACTTTTTGACCTTCTCTTGAGTAAATAATTGTATTTTTGTTTGTTAATTTTATTACTTCGCTATTTAGGAGATTACTTGGGATGGGATTAATAATTTTCAATCCATTGAGGTTGGTATTGGTAAAGTATCTTTTTCCATTAATATTAAAAATTGGGAATATCATTACAATCACTCCTTCTGGCTTTAAGACTTTATAAAAATCAGCTAAGCTCTTGGAATAAAGTTCTTCAATTTCTGTGACTACATTCTTAATATTAAATTCGCCTCTTTGAGGTCCAAGATATGGTTCGGTAATGATTGCATCAACAGAGCTTGGTTTTATTTTGTTTGATATTCTTAATGATGAAACAACAATTAATCGGTAATTTGAGTTTTTTAATTTGTAATTATTTTGTATCCAAGTAATATTTTGTCTTGAGTCACCTATGGCTTTTTCGGAGATGTCTGATCCAATAATATTTTTGTGGCCCATTAGTATGCTTTCTGTTAATACTGTGCCTGATCCACAGAACGGATCAAGAATTACAGATTCATCGGTTATTTGAGCTAAGTTTATTAATATTTGAGCTAGTTTTGGTGGTAGCATTCCAGATCTATCATCACGAGCTGGCCTTCCATAATCACGCCGGGATAATTCTTTAAACGGTTGAACTGCTAAGGTTTTTCCTAGTAATAGTTTATTGTTTTCTTTTATTAAAACTATCTCAATCCCTTTGCTTGTTAGTTTGTTTTGCTCTACTACAACGCTAGACAGTGTGCGTTCTTTGCTAGTGACCCATCTAGAGCTAACTCCCTTTTCTCTCAAATAGTTCTTGATATCCATGGCTAAACGTTTATCATTCAATTTCTTGCTTCCATAGTAAGAAATGCCAAATTTATATTTTCCTTCCTGTTCGCAGTCTAGTACAGTGTTAATATATTTACCTAGGTCTTGATCATTGCTACTTACCTCATTAAAAATTTCTCCTATTTTTATTGTTCCTCCAAGTGTTTCGATCGTGGCGTTGGCATCGATTTTTTCTTTTGTTTCTAAAATAAAAACATCATCGCTAACGATAATATGTTGCTCTTTTGGGAATCGAGCGGTAATCTCAGCTATAGATAAAGTTGGGTTATTTCCTAGTGTAAAAAAGTATTTCATAGATGCTTGGCTTTTATAGTATAATATAAGTATAATTAAAACATTAATAATAAAAATTAGCAAAATATTTTTATGTAACTGCTAACTATATCTGCATTATTTTTGAGCGCATATGGAATATGTAGTAATTTTTAGCAGAATTTAACTTAAAAAATTTTATGTTTGAGTGAAGCGAGTTTAAAATTTTGTTAAATTGTGCGTAAAAAATTGCCCAATATTCCATCCTAAGCGAAAAAGTGATGCAGATATAGTGAGCAGTTACTTTTTTGTTTATACTCGAATTTACTTTTACGATAGTGTTAATATGGGTTTAATAATCTCTCTGTATATTTGTTTATATTTTTTCCTAGCTTACATGAATATAAGGTGGGCACTCTTAATGCTCGTTGTGGCCCTGCCTAGTTATTTGATTCGCTTTAGTATGTTTGGTGCGCCTTTTACAATACTTGAATCAATGATCGTATTAATCTTTTTAGCTTGGCTGGCTAAGGATTGGAAAAATAAGTTAAATCATATTAAATTAGCGATTGGTAATAAAAGAAAACTTAAAAAAATTAATTATCCTTTTAGTAAAGAAATTATTCTTTTGTTAGTTGTTTCAGTAATCTCAGTTGGGGTTGTTGGTTTTTCCAATAATGCCTTGGGGCTTTTAAAAGCCTATTTTTTAGAGCCAATAATGCTTTATATTGTTGTGATTAATGTAGTTCGATTGAATACAAAAAATATAAGAACGTTTGGGCCAGAGAGTATAATTCTTGCCTTAGCTACTTCGGCAATGCTTTTGTCTTTTTTTGCAATTGTTCAAAAGTATACTGGCTTTGGAATGCCACTGGATTGGGTTGCTGAGGGAAGGGTAACTTCGGTATATAGTTATCCTAATGCTTTGGGATTGTATTTAGGGCCAATTGTATTATTGATGATCGGGCTATTATTTAATCGATTGAAGGCCAAATATCAATTTTCTACAAAAGCATTAAGCAGTAAG
The DNA here is from genome assembly GCA_016784175.1 of Patescibacteria group bacterium. Lineage (GTDB taxonomy): Bacteria > Patescibacteriota > Patescibacteriia > Patescibacteriales > BS150m-G62 > BS150m-G62. The sequence goes on from JADHVC010000013.1 coordinate 5,740, forward strand.
GAAGACAACAAAATAAACATATATAAAAATTCGTTCCTCACTATTGCTATTTTATCTTCAGTAATGGCTATTGTTTTTGCTAAGTCAGAAGGAGCTATTCTTGGTATAATTGTAGGAATATTAATATTTGGACTTTTAGGGAATAAAAAATCTAGAATAATTACTATTATTGTTATTATTGTTTCAGTTGTAGGAATATTTTTTTGGCAAGCGAAAGATATTCGAGTGCAAAAAAAACTATTATTCAAAGATGTCTCCAGTACAATACGCATAATTGGCTGGAAGGAAACAATTTTCATGTTAAAAGATAAGCATTGGCTTTGGGGTACCGGCTTATCAGGTTTTCAATCTGCCGTTAAGCCGTATCATGTTGATGGATTTTTTTATAATTTTGATGACGATCCCGATTTTAGACGTAAGATTGTGATTTTTGATGATCGCTATAAATCAAAATACTGGCAACCATTAGAAATCTATATGTACCCCCATAATATATTTTTAAATTTTTGGGTTGAGTTAGGATTGGCTGGGATGATTATTTTTATTTGGCTAATAATAAAATTCTTGTATTTTAGTATTCGTTTTGTTAATGATCCACGATTTGCAAATAATAAATATTTAATTTCGGGTCTTTTGAGCAGCATGATCGTTATAGTTATTCATGGTATGTTTGATGTACCATATTTCAAAAATGACTTAGCTTGCTTATTTTGGTTGATTGTGGCATTATTAAGTGTTATTAAATTAAATTATTATTCAAAAGATTTATCATGGAAACTAAAATAATATTACAAAAATTTATAGCTGATTCGGGGTATTGTTCTCGTCGTCGAGCAACAGAGCTAATGAAACAAGGTAAAGTTAAAGTAAACAAGGAAGTAGCAGAGCTTGGTCAAAGAGTTAGTAGAGTAGAAAAAGTTTTTATATTAGGCAAGGAAATTAAAGTTCAAGGTCAAAGAATATATATTAAACTAAATAAGCCAGTTGATTATGTATGCACTAACCGAAGATTCGAAAATGAAAAGTCAGTTTTTGATTTAGTTAATATTCCTGATAAGCTAATTTGTGCTGGTCGATTAGATAAAAATAGTAAAGGATTAGTAATATTGACGAATGACGGTGCTTGGGTAAATAAAATAACTCATCCAAGCTTTGAGCATGAAAAAGAATATTTAGTTAAAATAGAGGGTGATAAAGCAACTGATCAGAATGAAGAGTTAAAGAAGAAAAAATACGACCTTATTATTAGCCAAATGCAAAATGGGATAGAGGACGAAGGAGAAAAGTTAAAAGCAAAGAGTGTCCAATTGTTGAAGTACGATAATTTTAAAATCGTATTAACTTATGGCAAAAAAAGACACATAAGAAGAATGTTTAAAGCCCTTGGTTTAGAGGTGGTTGATATTTTAAGGGTTAGAATAGGTGATATTAAATTGGGCGGTTTAAAAGAGGGAAGATGGGAGCAATTTAAGCACTTAGAATAGTAAGAGTAAAATTGATGATATATGTGATGTATATCATATAGGAGAGATGGCTCGAGTTGGTTGAAGGCGCTGCTCTCGAAAAGCAGTAAGGGCGCAAGTTCTTCGAGGGTTCGAATCCCTCTCTCTCCGCAGAGAGGGACAGACAAGGTCTAAATCCTTGTTTTGTCCGGTATTCATGGGTATATTCTGAGGTTCGAAAGTGGAAATATTTTTTCCTTGGTTTTTAACTACTTTCGAACTTTTTGACTTCTTGGCTATGCGAGATAGTATCTCAAATGGCTTAGAATAGTTAAAATTAAGGGTTTTTTGGTCTAGGGTGAAGTTTTCAAAAACTAGATTAAGTAATTCTCTTTTTTCTTCTGTGGTCTTTGTTTTTAAATACACTTCTTTTGCTTTTTGGGATAGATCGTAAATACTCGCTCCAAGTTCAAAGTATTTTGTATTGGCATTGGTGTGATTTTGGGTCTTTTGGATAATTTCGTCTTGTTCTGATTTGTATTCTTTGAACTTTGAATTGTAGTATTCTTCGGTAATCTTTGTGTCTAGTTTATCTTCGTACATCTTATCTAGTCTATTCTGGAGCGTGTCATAGCGTTTATTTAGTTCTTCAATGTTTGAGTTGTGATAGTGAGCTTCTTCTTCGTGGCTCTCCTTGAGAGCCTTTCTGAACCATTCCACAAGACGAGGGCTTTTGATTTGGAGGTTGTCTAAATACTTAAGTATTTGATCTTCTAGTTCTTGTTCTTTTGACCAAGTGTTTTGAGAGCACGGTTTGTAGTGGTGGCAACGGCCATATATATGACCTTTTTGAGTTTCCCAGCTGATAGTGCAATTACATTCAGCGCATTTTACAATGCCTTTGAATAGGAAGAAATGTTTGTTGATTTTAGGGGTGGTTTTTCCAGTGAGCTTTTTTTGGACTTGATTAAATAACGTTCTGGTAACAATTGGCTCATGCTTACCCGGATAAATTTCACCATTGTATTCTATATCTCCGCAGTAATATGGTCTATTGAGCATGCGTGCCATAATGCTTTTGAGTACTTTTTTACCGTTCTTTGTTCGTAATCCGTAGTCATGCATTTTTTCAACCAAATTGCTGATTGAGATATTGCCTTTGGCGTAAATCTCAAACGATCTACGGATTAGTTTTGCCACAGGTTCATCGATGATATGGATTTTGTGACCTTTTTCACCAACTGATTTATATCCAAAGGGTGCTTGGTTAGGTAACCAGCCTTGCAGGAGTTTCTCCTTTTGACCTTTTTTAACTTCTTCTGAAAGATTGTCAGTGTAGTTTTTGGCAAAGATTATTCTAATACCCCAATTCAGCTTTTCTTGAGAGCGCGAGTTTTTGTGCATTATCAGAGAGTCTTTGACTAAATGGAGTTTTCGCTCATCGTCAACTTCTAGCCACTCGTCAATCAAGACTGCGTCTTTAAAATTCCTTGTAAGCCTATCCACTTTTTCGCAAATAATGTTGCTAATATTATTCTTTTTTACATACTTAATCATCTCAATAAAACTTTCTCTTTGCTTCTTGCCACTAGCTGATTCTGAGATGGAAAATACCTCGATGATGTTTAATACTTTACGATAAGCGTATTCACTCATCAGCTTTTCTTGAGCAGGGAGTGAATAGCCAGATTCTTCTTGTTCGCGTGATGAAACACGAGCGAATATGATTGCTCGATTGGTTTTGATGTTTTGCATAGGGGTTATTTGTTAAGTTTAGAATTATCTTGTAACCAATTTATGTCATCTTCCAGCTTTTTGAAAGTTTTAACTGCTTCATTGATTTGCTTATTACAGTCCTCGAGAGAGTGGCGTTTAACGCGAATTGTTTTTGATAACATCTTGAAATATATCTTTTCTTTGATATACGACATTATCTTTGATTGTCTTGATTTACCCATATTTTTTTGCGTTCGGTGCTGGATTTTTATCAACTAAAAAGCCCGCACCAAAATAGGTTAACTCAATTAAGAGCTTCTGCCTGACGCAAATCAAACAAAACACGCCTATATGATGCGGACATCACAGCGTTTGATTTGCGTCAGGACTTATTGAATTTGTATTATATTCCAATATTATCATAAATTTCTTAAAAATAGCAATTTCTGCTTGACTATTAGTAGTTATCCTGATAACATATATTTAATATTAGCCATTTTACCTCAAGGAGGATATTGTGAGCCAGCCAAGTAAAACAACAATCCAAGTTAGTGAGCATCGTCATATTGACATTGAAGAGATGCCAGATGGAAAACTAAGAATGGGGTGTGCTACAAATCAAGCACAAAGCATAGTTCTTTCAAAAGATGAGTTCAAGCTTCTAAGAGAGCTTATTAATGATTCTGCGCTAGATCATTTTGATAATGCAAATCCTGATTTAAACCCCATCCACGCGACCTTGATCGAAAACATGAATTTTAGCACGAGAGTTAAGGGTAGATTAACTGAAGATGGAATAAATACTATTTCAGATCTTATTTCATTAAGCTCCTCAGAATTATTCAAAACTCCGGGAATTGGATTTGGTAGCGTTCGAGAAATAGTAAGCGTGCTTGATGAGATGTTTCTTTCACTTCGTGGCTTCGATTCAAAAACGAGAGCTTGGCTTCTCCGCAATTAGTCAAATTTTAACTTCTAACCTTAGTGAAATTTCAATTACAATATGCCAGCACATTTAAAATAGTGCTGGTTTTTTTACCCTTTTTTTAACCACTCACCATAATCCAAAAATGCCTCGCCAACGCTTTGAGCTTCGTCAAAGCTGAGGTCTTCATTAAAATCCTCAAGGAGTATAGCTTGCAACTCTTGGATTAATTCTTGGCTCACCATACCCCTCCTTCCCCGTAATCTAGCTCTACGCAGGCTACAATGTTAACAGCCTCATCTAGGGCGTAACTAGCGTATTTAATCTTGCCAACCCATTCTGACTCGATTACAACCTCAAAACGTGGCTTGAGTGTAGATATGAAGCGATCTATAAAAGCTTTTGCTAATGCTCCAAGTATTTCAACAGGTTTTGAGAGTGTTTGAGAGCGAAAGAATTTCTTTTTTCCAAAAGTGCGTTCATCAAACATGTCTTTTGAAAGGTATTTACAAAAGTATTGCCCAAGATCAGTAACATCGCGAACATCTTTTAATTTTACAAAGCCATGTGTCCAGATATCTCGCGCAAAGTTGCGCTCGAATAGCCTGTTTTCTTCAATACTAGCAAAGCTACCATCTGCGATGTTGCAGATTATGTGATAGTGAACTGCTCCTCTTTTTTGAAATTCATTGACTGCGATATATTCAAATTTTGGGTCGCGATACTTCATTTTTAAAATAAACTTCATGAATAAGTAGTTGGCTTGTTCAAGGCTTTCGATATTGTCGGCAAATGTTAGGGTAAGAAATTTTTTGAGGTGTGAGTTTGAGTTAATGAGGCGTTTAATTTGACGTTTAGTTCTACGGATCGAGAACTCGGTTTTTTGCTTTTGGATTTTTTCTTTTTCAATCCTTTTCTCCTCTAGTTTTCGATTGTGTTCTTGGTAACTGAAAAGAGTTAAGAGTTTAGGCGGTTCTGGGAGTGGGACTCTTTTAGGTTTACGCTTTGGGCGTGTATAGCCCCTTTTTACTTCGTTTTCATATTCATAGACTTCAACCATTTTGCCCGATTTTATTATTTTAATATCATATGATTCCATAATTTTCTTGAGATGTGTGCAATTAATCAAGTTGGATTAACTGTGCTAACACCTCATTTCAAAACTGTTTAATTCTGTTTGTTTCAGTAGTTTTTAAGCTTTGTAACCTCGGGCAAAGTTACTTGGCTCGTAATTTAGCCCTAACCCGTGAGGACGGGGTTCGGGCAAACCCCGTTTCCTCATGCGAGAATTAGGGCATAAAAGTTTAAAGAGCGAATTAATTATTTTGCATTATCTAGGTTGCTAATTTTAGCAACAGCTTTTAGCTAGTAAATCTAGTACAAGTCTCCAGATTGACTTACTTAAGATATCAGTTGCTATCTGGTTTAGCGTCAGATAATGAAGTGTAAGGTTAGCTGGCAATTTAATATCACTTGCACACATCAATCATATGAAGCCAATTACAGCCAAATGGACTAATAAGATGTAGTGCGAGTCCGTGAGTCAAATGTGGGGCTTGTATTATGAGGATAGAGAATTGGTGTTTAGAAACCTGAAACATTCAGTTTTAATAATAGGTTTGTGGTGTAATATGGCTGGCATTAGCTTGCTTATATCTTATAAAACTAGAATGTGAAAATGTTACCTAGAACATTCTTCGAACTTTCGAGTTGCAGTAAAAATGGGTTTCTACCTTCTTGTAATAAATCTATAGAAATTGGCTTTGACTTTTATCTACTTGCTACATGTCAAAAAGGTCAAATATTAATAAATGAAGGATATTTTAAGTTTAAGTAATGAGTGTTTGAAAAGCTTTGAGTCAAATTTATTCAAACTGCTCAACAGTTAATTTTTAGGTATCAAAAAAGAGACTGTCACCAGTCTCCATTAGTAAAATTGATGAAATTTACTATTGTAGTATTAAATGGATTTTTAGCTTATAATATAAGTACAATTAGTTACATCAGAAAAATGAAATTCTATAAAATTTTAAAACTAAAAAAAGTTCCAGTAGTGTGTAATATCCCTCATAGTTCGATAAATATACCTCAATCATTCAAGGGCGATTTTATTATTCCTGAAAAGAAGCTTATTAAGGAGGCGAAAGAATTGGCTGATTTATTTACCGATGAGTTGTATGCAAATATATTGAAAAAATATGGCGGTATTGTTTCTGGGGTTAGCAGATTAGCTACTGACATTGAAAGATTTGAAGATGATAAAAATGAGCCTATGTCAAAAGTTGGCATGGGAGCACTATATGTAAAATCTCAGGAAGGGGAAATTATCAGAGAGTTCAGTGACATTAGAAGAGAAAAACTATTGAATTTATTTTACAGACAATATCATAAAACTCTAACGAGCTTAGTGGCTCAAAGCTTGAGGCAGTTCGGTAGGTGTGTGATCATTGATTGTCACTCATTTCCATCAAGACCTAGAGACTATGAACCTGATCAAAAAGACAATCGACCAGATATTTGTATTGGCACTGACAAATATCATACTCCAGCGTTATTAAAAAAGGCTCTAGTTGGTAATTTTAAGAATAAGGGTTTTTCGGTTAAAGTTAATAGTCCGTTTAAGGGCACAATGATTCCTTTGAAGTATTATGGCAAGGACAAGAGAGTAGATTCTGTTTTAATAGAAGTGAATAGAAAATTATACATGAATGAAAGGAATTTTAGGAGAAAAAAAGTATTTCCTGATATAGGTGAAGTGATTTGTGATTGTGTAAGTTCTTCAATAAAAGAGCATTTAAAATAAAAAGGCCACCCGCATAGCAGATGGCATATTAAAGAACAGGGTTATTATACCTCAATGCCTAGCTCTTCTTGTAATTTTTTAATTTCATCCATATCACTCTCATCAAGAGTTCCCATCATTTCAAGGGCTAAATCAGCTCCTTTTGTATAATCTTCATGACTCAGATTTTTCATGGCATCGATTCTTGGTTGAGGTAGTGTGCTTACCATTTCTTTTTTTTGACCCAATTGTTCCATATTTATATTCATCATAGATTCTCCTTAGATTTAATTGGCAATTCCATATAAACAACATCTGGCTCGCCTTCAACCCAATTCGGCACTCGCTTTACCTCCGTGAATCCAAATTTTTTATAATACTCAACAAGTCCCTTATCTTGGCCTTCTTGCTTATCAAAACAATCAAATTTAACAGCGCCCATTTTCATTGCTTTAAGGACTGAATACTTACCTCGCCCTTTGATTAAAGAAAATAAATTTACCAGTTCATTGCCTTGCTTTAAGCCAAATCCAGTCTGCTTATCAGTGGATAAATAAAATTCCACACCCTGCTCTTTAGCTTGCTCATCAGTAAAGGATGTTAAGTATTGCTTCAATTCATCTGATAATTTTTCCTTATGTTCAATGAATTCTTCTGTACTAACTAATTCGTAATTAAGCATATTTTCTTTTTTCTCAGGTTTTAATCCAATATTTTCAAATTTCATAATATTGCCATATTGCCTTTATATAATTATATTATCAAATATTACAGTAAAAGTCCAATCAAGTCTTATTTTTTTATATGTTTTTTGAATTTTTGTTTAATATTAGTGTAAACTTATAACCTTCATAATCCCCACACCACCTAAAAGTTCGAAAATCGTCCCAGTCCTCCCGCAAATAAGATTAGCCCCGAGTGGGGTTAATTTTATTAGTAGTAAATATTGGGATGAGAAGTTTATGCCCCGGAGCTCTGGCTGTTTACGGGCAGAGAACAAGCGAAGCTTGATGAAAAGGAGTATAAAAAAGGAATTAAAGTGAGCGATAAAGAACTTGAAAAAATTAATATTAAAAAAGATGAGTTTCATGGAGAATGGAATTACGTAATCTCTCCAATTAAGTAGCTTTGTAAAACTTATTTATTAACAAAGACATAGTGAATCCACTCATTATTTATCAATTCAATTTTAGAGTCAACAAGATCAGCCTCGCAAAGGGTTACTTCGCGTTCTGTAAAAAGGCTAATTTGAGTGGGAATGTCATTAATGACTTTTTGTAAAACTGATCGCAATTTGTCGCTTTTATGGATAAAATCCATGTAGTCATGAATGATAACGCATTTACCGAAATCGCTGTTTTCTTCGGTAAACTTAGCGACAAATTCACTTAGTTTGATTTTTGAATCTAGCATGGGCAATTTAGCAGATTAATGCTTAATATATTAGTGTAGCAGGAGGAAGATAAAGAAATAATAAATTTTATATAAAATAATTATAAAATGGAGATAGAATTGTTATTACAGCACTATTTAACGTGATGCAGACTGCAGACACAGACTTGCATATTAAAATGAGAAATAATATAATCATTACACAAACTAAAAAAAGAATTCTAGTAATTAAATATGGTCGATAAAAATTACTTAATATAATTAAATTAATAATATTAAGTATTAATAATATTTTTTTAATGCATCTAGCTATTACAAGAAGCTCTAAATATATTTTTAATATCTTACATAAAAAAATATGAAATCATTTGAAAGTACCCCTAAAATACCTTAACAAGAACTTTCATTAGAAAAAACAGTGGAAGAAAAAGAAGATGAAAGATTAAAACAAGATCAAGAAAATTTGATGAGAAAAGAAGCAAAAAAAGACGAGGAGCAGAGGCTAGAACAACTAAGAGAGAGATTTAATACTATTATTGAGTTGTTATCAAATCCTCATAAACAATTTCCAGCTAAAGATTTATTAGATCCAAAAATTTTATCGCACTATGCTACAGTTAACGATAATATGGATGAGATATCTCTGAAGGATGGCTTAAAGCTATTTCATAGAACTTTTGCTAGGCAAAAAACAGAGCTAAATCCTAACCTAATGACGAGATATATGGCAAAGATCATGGGAGAAGGAGGATATAAAGTATCAACTAACACTACACTTCTAAACACAGTAGGAATCTTAAATACGGGAGACGAACAACTACTAACAGAATTTTTAGAACTTCCCGATGAAATAAAAGCAAAACTTGGAGTAGATGCAGTAAATAGAGATATAGACAAAAATACACATGAACACTACTTTAATGATATTGTAGCTACCCCTGACGAATTAAAAAGTTTTCTAAAAAGATTACCTAACCTGCCTCATTATTCCCAATAGTCTTATTATTTATTAATTTTTCTACCTTGTTTTCTTGCACTCAATATGCTATTTTTAGCATAATTATCTTACACTAGTAACAAAACTAAACCATATATGAAATTTGAAGCATTCTCGCAACAATCAAAAAAAGAGAAAATAAAAAAGGCTGTATTGGAAATGTTGCCAGGCACTTTAAGCAAATTAAAGGAGCTTGGTGCTGAAATCAGTCCAGATGTGGAATTAAAAATTAAAAATCTAGAAGTCGATGAAATTTTAACTGGTGACCTCTCAGGTGGAGGCGAATGGAAGGTTGAAAAAAAGGAAGATGGGTATAATATTGGTGGTAAAGTTAAAGAATGAAAAAGTAGATTACAATATAAAATAAAGGAGATTTCAATAACAAGCATAAACTCGATGAAAAAGTAAGTTAATGTTAAGTAGTAATAAATTTTATCGAATTAAAAAATCCATGAATACTGAATTATATCAACCCAAAAATATACAAAAAATTTCCACAAAAAGCGCTCATGAAGTTCTAGATAAAATTTATACTACGAAAGATAATTTTATTCAGCCAGAAACATTCCAAGAGCTTACAAAAGGTTTAAAACTACTCGATATTCAAAATTGGAAATTACCGAATATTATTATCAAATTTGCCAAAACAGAAAATAGTAATCCTATTAAGGGAAGAACTGAAGTAAAAAATGACGAAATATGCGTAATTTTTGATAAAAGATTTATTGAAGAAACAGAAGGAGATGAAAATTCTTTATTAAACCAATTAAAACAAGGTGGATACCCTGGAGTAGATCAAGTCTTAAAGCATGAATTAGCGCATATTGGGATGTGGTCTGTGACTGAACAAGAACGACAGCCAGCTATTCGTTTGCTCGACGAAGGTTGGGCTCGCTTGATTGAAGATGCGTCTGGTAAAAATATGGGTAGCGTTAATGACTTAACTAAACAAGCAAAACAAGATGTACTAAATGGATTAAAAGAAGATTATAAGAATTATGAGAAATGTTTGGATTTCAATAATCCGCCAAGTCAATATGAGTACGAAGATTTAGGAGTAGCAGAGTATGAAGTAGGCAAGGCATTATTACTATGGATTAGAGAAAGATATGGAAATAATGAAGCAATGATTAATCTAATAAAAAATTCACCAGACCCGATGAAGCGAAATGATGATAGATTAGAGTTGAGCAAACAATTCCCAGAAAGGCTTATAGAAGGCTTATCAAAAGATGAAGCTAGTGCAAGAGCGCAGTTATGGGAACGAGAACAATTTCAAAAAGCTCTCATAAAAATAACTGGATTAATAAGTTTAGAAAAAATTGAGGAAGAATTTAAAAAATGGCTAGAATGTGATCCAAGCAAATAGACTAAAAAATTTAGAATATGCAGGGGAAATGATAGAGGGAATCTTATTAATTCATTACTAGGATAAAAATTTAGTTCTAACGTTGTTCACGACTCTCCGCAAATAAGATTAGCCCCGAGTGGGGTTAATTTTATTAGTAGTAAATATTGGGATGAGAAGTTTATGCCCCGGAGCTCTGGCTGTTTACGGGCAGAGAACAAGCGAAGGGGTAAATCCCTATCTCTCCGCACTTACATTTAGTCATCAAATAATCTTACCGAAACCAATCTTACCGAAACCATTGTGGTTGGGACATATATTTTCTTACTGAATTATTTAATTGTTTTTTTAATATTTTTTATTTTCTCATCTATCACTTTTCTCAATTGTACGGGATTTAAAGACAAATACAATTTTTCTAACTTTTGTTTAACTTCTTTTTCTATTTGATCAGATTCAATTAACGATATAGCATGAGTATGCTAAAAGAATAAATTCAGAACACATATTATTTGCCTCTTATTGTCGAGTGAATAGAAAACCAATAGATATCGTCACTACTAATGCCATAAACGGCATAAATGACGAGCCTATCCCTTCAAATATTTGAGTAATTGATGATTCCATTTTTTTAATCTTTGCCTGTCTTGATTTACCCATATTTTTTTGCGTTCGGTACAGCCTTTTTTTCAACTAAAAAACCCGCACCAAAATAGGTTAACTCAATTAAGAGCTTCTGCCTGACGCAAATCAAACAAAACATGCCTATATGATGCGGACATCACAGCGTTTGATTTGCGTCAGGACTTATTGAATTTGTATTATATTCCAATGTTATCATAATTCTTTTAAAAAACAATACTACTATGTGCAAGTCCATGAGTCAAACACGAGGCTTATAGTATGAGGATAGAAAATCGAAGTTATTAAACCTGAAGTTTAAATTATTAATAATATGATTGTGGTGTAATATCGCTTTGCGTTAACCTACTTAAATTCTATAAAATTAGTATGTGAGAATGTTACTTCGAATATTTTTCGAACTTTCGAACGGCCGATAAGGACTGTTATTATTTTAAAAAATGAGAGTTTGAAAACCTTTGAATTTAATTTATTCAAATATCCAAATAATGATTTTTAGGTACAAAAAAAGAGACTATGGTTAGCCGCTTGTAAAAAAATGCCGTAGACTCATTTTGAATCTACGGTTATATAGCGAAAGAGCAATGCTATGCTATGCTACTTTCTTTCCATTGTCCATGTGTTTGATTTCTTCCCTGACTCGTTTGAGCTCCTTGACGTTGTTAGCTGAGTGCTTTTTTTCTCTTAGCTCTGCCTCCTCTTTTTTCTCTTTGGATGCTGCACTCTCCATATCCTCATCTTGTGCTACTTCACGTCTAAAATGTTTAACAACAGCAATCCTCTCTTCTTTTGTCATAGAGTCTATTTGCTTTTGATCGTGTTCTTCATCTGGGTGAACAAAATCATCTCGCATAGCAGCCTCTAAGGTCATTGGTTGTTTTTTTGACATATTTTCTCTCCCTATGGTTAATGGTTAAATAATTATTTTTCAAGATTCATGAATAAAGTGTCTGGCTTGTCTGTATTTTTAATTCTTTAAACTCCTTGAAGCCGAGACCTGAATAAAAATTGGGCAATCCCCATGTCTCACCTTTTTCTAAGTCTGCGCACTTAAGCCAGTTGCCACCCTCCCTAATCGCTTGATTTACAGCAGCTGTTCCACCATCCTTTTCTTCATTTTTTGAAAATACATTCATAATATATGAGTCATCTAAGGCGAAGCCAGATAAACGAGTTTTGCTCAAAAAGGTTTTAATCTCTCTTTCATTCATCTCATCTAGACCAAGAAGTCTCATGCGTTTTTTTGATTCTTCTGGTAATTTTGAAAGCACTTCGATGAATACTTCTATTGTAACACTTTCAAATTCAATAGTATCTTCTCTTTTCTCAAGTTTTGCATTGTTTAAACTTTCATTCATGAAGTAATTATATCAAATCAAATTAATAATGTCAACCGATTTACTAAATATATGTCAAATTTATACCAATTATTTATTTAATTTTTCTAAATATGTAATTATTGATATATTCATATGTGAATTATTTAAATCAATACACCACTTAAAAGTTCGAAAATCGTCCCAGTCCTCCCGCCATGACAATTTAGTATCATGCAGACCCGCGTGCCTCAAAAATCGCCTGTGGTGATACAAAAACTGAAAGACGGCTAAGTAGCCGTCTTTTGGTTAAATGGCCGAAGGTCCATTGACTTAATCGCTTTAGTTTGCTAAAGTGGTAGTAATGTTTCAAGAAATTACAAAAATCACTAGCCGAGAAGAAGGAACGACAAGTATCGTTCTGGTTGGCGTGCATGGCGACGAAAGATGTGGGATTAAAGCACTGGAAAAAATTTTACCGAATCTTAAAATTGAGCGGGGCACAGTTTTATTTGGCTACGGAAATCCAAGGGCGATTAAGGCGAACAAGCGTTTTACTGAGGTTAATTTAAATAGAATGTTTAACGTCGATAAACAACTTACAGAAAATGACAAAAAAAGTTATGAGTACCAGCGTGCTCAATTTCTAAAAACTTATTTAAATAAAGCCGAAGCACTCTTGGATATTCACGCAAGTTTTATTCCAAGTAGTAAGCCTTTTGTTATTTGTGAGGCGAATGCAAAAGGGATTATAGAATACTTGCCAGTCAGTTTGGTCGTTTCTGGTTTCGACAAAATAGAACCAGGCGGAACTGATTATTATATGAACAGTATTGGTAAAATTGGAATCTGTATTGAGTGCGGGTATCTTGGAGATCCTGAATCAATCGAAATTGCGGAAAAAGGTATCTATGCTTTTCTTAAAGCACGCGGACATATATTAAATGACGTTACACCAAAAAAACAATCATATAATCGCATTTACGATTTATATTCAACTAAAACAAATAACTTTACTTTGTCGAAAAATTTTTATGATTTTGAAGAAATTTCAAAAGATCAGGTCATAGGAATGGATGGGGGAAAAGAAGTAAGGGCTAATAAAGACAGTATTATTCTTTTTGCTAGAAGTCGAGAGCGAATTGGTGAAGAGGCTTTTCTGCTTGGTGAAAAGAAAAACAGCCTTACGTAATTTTACGCAAGGCTGTTGGCACTATGGAGTGAGTAGTTTCATTATGACTCTCTCGCGTGAAATGTGCTGAACGGTCTCTCCTTTCATGTGCTTGATGAGATTATACATCCGAGAGTCGCTCATTGTGCGAAGTAGAATTTGTCCTTGCTGTTGCTCACAGAAGATATGGCTAACAAGTAATTTTCCGATTCCTTTACCTTGATAAGCTGGCACGAGGGCACACTCATCGAGATAAAAGAAGTCGCCGTTAAGCGATCGATGCAGATTTGGCGCGTCGAGATGCTCGTCTAGTTCTGGACTTGCAGACACCTGATAACCCCACGCAAAACCAACAACCCCCTCATCTGATTGAGCGATGACACATACTGGGTCGGGCTTCATCATTTCACGATAGAAGTCCGAGATAACATTTTTGCCGTTTTATCATGGGTAGACAAATAAACCCCCTCCAATTACGGAGGGGGTTAGCTTTATACGAGTAAAAAAATACATTAAGACAACCCTCTCCGCGATTGGATAGAGTCGTGATGATGGAATTCGCTAATAATTGTTCGATAGCCGCCTCCTTTTCCGTTCAGCCATTTTGCAACACGCGCAACTGTGGTCGAGCTTAATCCTGTTTCGTCTTCAATTACTGAATATGGTATTTTTTCCATTAGCATTTCAGCGGCTTTTAGTCTTTTAGCAAACTCCTTGATTTCTTTTTCGGTCATTAAATCACGCAAAAATCGCTCGGCTTTATTCTCTGTTTTGAGAGTCAAGATAGCTTGAATTAACCTTTTGTTTTCCTTGTTTTTCCAGTCCATACTACCACTTTAGCAAACTAAAGCGATTAAGTCAAGAGCGAGGACAGAGCGTTTTTAAAAACACTCCTGATAAAGAAATAAAAACTTTAAAATTAAGAATCATTCAATTAGAGCAAATGTTAGGTAAAAAGGAGGTAGAATTAAGTCTACTAAAAAATTTTATGTTTGAGTGAAGCGAGTTTAAAATTTTTGTTAAATTGTGCGTAAAAAATTGCTCAATATTCCATCCTAAGCGAAAAAGTGATGCAGGTATAGTGAGCAGTTATGGCGAAACAAGTTGAATAAATCTATTATTTATGCTATCTTTATTTTGTGAGCAAAGAAAGTAATGACTCATATTTCTGAGGGTGGCGTCGTTACAAAATCGAGCGTTCAAACAATTTAAAAAATCGCCAAGTCGTTAGGCGTTCCAATGGTAGAATTATTATAATAATTTTCAAAATATGGAAAAAGGACCAGAAATTAGGATAGTCGGCGGAGCTTCTGTCGAGAAAAAGGAGCAAGCGAAGAAAGAAGTTGAGCAAGCTCTTTTTAGTCATTTTGAATCGTTGTCTCCACAGGAGCGAGAATTTTTTGAAAAGTTTGAATATCCAAAATCTGAAAAAGAGCTTGCTCTTATTAGTTTCGCGAACGAAGAAACGTCTCGACTAATGCAAGAGGCTGGCATAGAACCGTATGATATTCCCACAGATAATTTTCATATTATTCCGCCAGAGTTATACAAAAAAGTGGCGGGCGATAGTGGAACGGCAACGACTTTCAATACCAAGCAGGGAATGATTTTTGACGCACAACATTTTCGCGACAATCCCGTGAATTTTGGCGCTGTCGCTCTTCACGAATTATTACATTTGAAAGCACATTTTTCTATGGAAGTTCAGGAGGAAGGCGACAAAGTAAAGAAAACACCTTATCGCGAAGGAGTAACAGTGCGAGCATTACAGAGTTATGGTCATCATGGAAAATATCATCAACATTTCGCTGGTTTACATGAGGGTATTGTTGCGGAGACAGAAAAAAGATTTTTAGGAAAGCTTCTTGATCGTCCCGAACTCGCAAAAGAAAAAGAATGGCTCATGTCTGACGAGGCAAAAGAGATGAGAAAAAAACTTGCAGAGGAAAAGGAAATCCCAGAAGACGACATTGTTTGGGTTGGTAAAAAGGGAAAAGACGATTGGGAAACTGTTTCGTATCTCCGACAGAGAGATGTCCTTAATTATGTTTGCGCCGAGATACAGAAACAGTTTCCTGAAGAATATCAAAGTGTCGACGATGTTTACAAAACATTTTTGAACGCACATTTTACAGGAAGACTTTTACCGCTTGCGCGTATTGTCGAAAAAACTTTTGGTGAGGGTAGTTTTCGACTTCTTGGTAATATGGATACCGACAGGCAAAGTGGAGTTTTGCACTTAGAATCTTTGAAAAAAGCACGGGCAAGACAGACAAGAGTAAAATTAACTTCCTAGCGAGGGAGCAATCCCCGCCGTTTTATAATATTTCCTAAAATTGTATTTTAAATTGGTAGCCGCCGAATTTCCGAAAACCCCCGATATGTTTAATAAAATATTCATACAAAAATTAGGTTTTTTGTCCAAAAATAACACAAATGGTGTAACTCATTTAAGAATTATTACTGTGTTTAAAAGTGGAATTGTAGTCTTTAGTGAATTGTGTTGGCCAAAAGAAGTGTTCTTTTAAAAAACATGGAAACAACAGGAGTAATGCTTATGTATTATTTTGAGCTCAATGGGTATCGATATCAAACTACTGAAGATGGTTTTATTATTGACTATTACGATTGGAATAAAAATGTAGCTGTCTATATTGCAAAAAGACAAGGGATCGATGAACTAACTAAAGTCCACTGGAAGATAATTTTTGCTGTTCGAAAGTTTTATGAGGAGTACGGCTTTTCTCCAATGTCCCGGAACTTCTCTAATGCAATTCGTAAAGTAGTCGGAACAGAAATGTCAAAGACAGATTATGTTCATATTTTGTTCCCTGCTGGTGCCAGTGATGTAGCAAAAATTGCGGGTATACCAAGGCCGACAAACAATCGATAAGCAAAAACGCTTTAAAATAGAGCTTCTCAGACAATGAGGGGCTTTTTAATTTGTTATTTATTGGCTAGAGAAGTAAAATGAATATAATATTTAGTAAATTATATATAACATATGATAAACAGTCAGCAAAAAATAAAATGTCCTAAGTGTAGCGAGTTAATTTCTATCGACGATGTTTTGACGCATCAAATTGAAGAAAAAATTAAAAAAGACTTCGAAGTATCTCAAAAAATTCAAGTTGATGAATTGGTAAAAAAAGCCACTTTTCTAAGAAAGCAGGCGATGGAAATTGAAGAAGCAAAAAAAGACATTGATATTGTGGTGGCAAAAAAAGTGACTGACAAAATAAGCGAAGAGCGTCTAGTGCTTTTTAAAGAGGCAAGAATGGAAGCAGAAAAAGAGCAAAATGCTAAAACAACTCTTTTAGAAGAGCAACTAAGAAATAAGGATGAAAAACTAGCTCAAGCTACAAATAATGAGGTTACTTTGCGTAAAGAAAAGATAAAATTAGAAGAAGACAAGCAGGCATTTGAATTGGAAAAATTGCGACAAATGGAGGTAGAAAGAAAGTCTATTGTTGAAGATGCGACTAAAAAAGCTACAGAAGAGCAACAATATACTATCGCGCAGCTAAAAAAACAACTAACAGACGCAACAAAGGCAAAAGATGATCTAGCCAGAAAACTTGAACAAGGCTCGCAACAAACACAAGGCGAAGTTTTAGAGCTCGAACTCGAGGAAATTTTAAAAGAGGCATTCCCGCAGGATGAAATTTTGCCTGTACCAAAGGGTGTTAAGGGTGCAGATGTTGTTCACAAGATTATTGATCGTTCTGGTCGTTTATGTGGCCAGATTGTTTGGGAGTCAAAAAAAACCAAGGCTTGGAGTGACGGTTGGATACAAAAATTAAAGGATGATCAGAGGGCAATAAAGGCAGATATAGCTGTGATTGTATCGGTTGTATTGCCTGAAGGTGTGCAAGGTTTTGTTTTTCGACAAGGTGTTTGGATTTGTGATATTAAGCTTATTGCGGCTTTAGCCACAGCGCTTAGGCTGACTGTAAAATCTGTTTCTCAGGAAAAAGCTATGTCAGTTGGTAAAAATGAAAAAATGGAGACTCTTTACGCCTATTTAACCGGAGTAGAGTTTAAGCAACGAATAGAGGCTATTGTTGAGGCATTCTCGAATATGGATGAAGGATTAAGAAAAGAGAGAATGGCCTACGAAAAGATTTGGGCTGAAAGAGAAAAGCAAATTAGGAAAGTGATGAGTAATACGATCGGTATGTATGGCGATTTGGGTGGGCTAGTCACACTTCCACAAATTAAAACTTTGGAATTAGGCGATGGAAGTAGTGATGAATAATTACTTTTTCTTATAAATTGCCCAAGCAAATTTAATATCATCCCAACTAAAGCTATCATCCAAATCTTCCTTTATTGGCTTAAGTTTATCGCCACCAATTTTGTCTATGCTTTCGATTATTCTTTTTTGCTTACTTATTGGTACGAGCTTGTTGTACTGTTCTTTTTTGATTAATCCTTTTTCAATTAAGTATACAATATGAGATGAAATAGTCATCTCTTTTAAATCTCGCTCTTTTGCAATCTTGGCAATACTTAACCCATCCTGCCAGAGCTCAAGTGTTGTTAGTTGTGTTAATTTAGTGATTAAAAATTTGTTTTTACTGCTCGGTGTTACAACAAGTTCTTTTTCACTTGTAGTGCTCTTTTTTGGGTTCGGATATTCCTTTTTAGGGTTACTGTGTTTTCGTGCATAGCCTTTGTTCGTTAAGCAATTGTCACATTTTTCGCATTTGTAGGGATTTAGATCGCCAAAATAGTCAAGAATAAATTTCTGTCTGCAATCAAGGTGATAAATAAAATCCTCCATCTTATTGAGTTTTGAATAAGCTTGGTTTAGTTTTTCTTTGAGTGTTTTATAATCTAGATTTAACTTATTTGGGTCAACTCTTTTTAGGATCTGAATTTCTGTTCCACGAAATGGTGGAGAGTATTCTGCGATACCATTGTCATTTAGTTTTTTTAGGATTCTTACTAAACTTTCTTTTGTTGTCCCAAGGCTTGCTTGAATATTATCAAAATTAATTTCTATTCCATCGCTAATACTATCCCCAACGTGATTATGCAATGCCTTGAAAATTTCATGACTTTTCTTAGCTTTAGCACCAAGACTTGTAATTGCCTCATCAAGGCTAGAATTAAGTTTAAAGTTTGCGTTACCAGATTTTTCACTCGCTCTTTTTATATAGCCCTCGCGTTCAAGTATTTTTAATGATGTTCCAATAGCCATTTCTGGGACATCTTCAGCTAGATCACCTTTTAATGTAGAGTATGTCGCTAGAATGGTATCTTCTTCTTGGCTTGTTAGACTAGCATAAAGATCACGGATTACAGTAGCTGAAGGATTATCACCTTTGATAAAGAATTCATGCAAATATCTATCCCGAGGGCTGTAAAATAATACGCAATAACTTGGCTTGCCATCTCTGCCAGCTCTTCCAACTTCTTGGTAATAGGCTTCCAGTGTTCCTGGGAGAGTATAGTGAACGACAAAACGAATGTTTGGTTTATCAATCCCCATTCCGAAAGCATTTGTTGCTATTACGAATCTAACTTTGTTGTTCATAAAATCTTCTTGAACACGCTTTCTTTCCTCAGGGTCCATTCCAGCATGATAACCAACTGCCGAAATCCCGCCGTTTCTTAGAACAGTTAGTAAATCCTCAACTTTTTTCCTGGTTCCAGCGTATACTATCCCTGCTCCTTCGTGAGTGTTCCAAATTAAGTCAAGGATTAATTGGTTCTTTTGAGCATCTCCTGTTTGAATAGCTCCAAATTGAAGGTTAGGTCGAGCAAATCCAGTAATAATATATTCTGGGTTAACCATTCCAATTTGCTTTATAATGTCTTCTTTGACCTCAATAGTAGCCGTAGCTGTTAGCGCTATGACAGTTGGGTTTCCGAGGGCAGCAATAGCGCTTGCTAGTCTTGTGTAACTTGGTCTAAAATCGTGACCCCATTGGCTAATACAATGAGCTTCATCGATAGCGAATAGGGTAATTTTTATGCTTTTTAAAGTGTTTATAAAATCAATCGAATAAAATCTTTCTGGTGCAACATAAAGTAATTTATAATAATTATTTCTTACTTTTTCAAGCTCGTTATTTACTTCTTCTTGGCTGAGTGAGGAATTTATATAAGCTGCTGGTATGCCAATTTTATTTAAAGAATCAACTTGGTCTTTCATTAAAGATATTAAAGGAGAAACTACTAAAGTTATGCCATCGAGTACGAGCGAAGGTAATTGATAGCACATAGATTTACCACCACCAGTTGGCATAATAACTAATGTTGACTTACCATTTAAAATATTGTCTATCGCCTTTTCTTGTCCTTCCTTTAGGCTTAAATATCCATAGTGCAATTGTAATAGTTCAAGAAGTTCTTGTTTTTTATTCATAGTAAAAAAAGATAACTAAATTATTTATTCATCATAGTTCTCTTTTCTATTCTTTACAAATTTTTTAATTTTTCACGCCTTAAATTGACTTATAAGTTAATATTGAGCTAATATAGTATAGAAGTTTAAAAGTCGTTCTTTTAAAAATTTTACTTAGGCTATGTAGCCTCTAACCTCAAACAAAAAAAAGGAAACATTGCTATGCGCGCACCAATAATTGTGCCAATGGATAATTTTAAATCGACCCATGATCTTATTTAAGCGATGAGTGAGATGTTAAAATGTCCTATATTAAAAGAGTTAATCGGATATTTTAAGCTTAATGATGCAGTTCACTTGGAGGAAGGTGGTGTTGCATTGTTACGGTATATGCGCTGTGAGATTGGAAGCCATCCTTTTGCTAATTCTCTACCACCTGGTATATTTCTCGACTTAAAGTTGGCTGACACATGGGGTACATGCAAAAATACAATCATGCACTATAAAAATTGCCCGCCAGATATCCTTACGGTAAGAGAGTCTGTTGGTGTTCAAGCTTTTTACGAGCTTCAGAAGAATTTCCCAGAAATGGAAATTGCTCTTGTTAGTGCCTTGACCGATATTCCGGAAGCTGAAATTGTAGCGCGCTATGGCCAAACGCCTTGGATGAAGATTGCCAACGATATTGAAAGAATAGAAGCTGAATACAAGAAATATTTGGAATGGGTGCATAGTAGCACCGTTAATAAACCTTTTTCTATGGTTGTTTGCTCTCCGCTGGAAGTTCAAGCACTCGACAGTCTTTTTGCAGGTAGGTATCAGTTTATCGTTCCTGGTATTCGTGATGCATGGATGTTAAAGGGGCAACAAGCAAGGTCAACTGGTATCAGGCAAGCATTGAATAGTGGTGCTACTTATGTTGTTGTTGGTGCTCAAATGACACAAGGAAGTCCAAGAAAGGGTGTGTCAGTTGAGGAGAGCCGAACTATGACGCTTCGTGAAGTTGTTCGTTCTAGTCGTGTAGTGGTAGAGCCTAATAACCCACTTCAAACACTCGTCAACTGCACCGGTTTTTACCAAAGCCGATGTGACGCAGATGGTAAAATAGTAGGGCCACTTGTAGGTTATGCTGGTAAAGATGAGACCGGCAAAAATTTTGTTGGCGCTTGCTATATTAATCTGGCTACCGTTGAGGAACGTCCGCGTGTCTTGGCGCACTTCGCGCGAACTTTAGCTGAAAACATCAAGGGAATTATCGGTGACGATTGTGTAGATGTTTTTCTTGGGGCACCTATGGGTGGATTGTTGCTTGCAGGAGCTCTTAGTCAGGAAATGAATGTACGCACAGCCTTTGCAGAGAAAAAAGTGAAAGCACTTTCAGACTCAACAACCGGAGTAAAAGAAGAGTCAGAGTTAGTTATCAGTAGGCATACAATCAATAAAGGTGATCGAGTTATAATCGTCGAAGACCTTTGTAACAACTTTTCAACTACATCGAAGTTGGTAAACCTAATCGAAACGCTTGGTGGAGTTGTTGTTGGTATCGCCTGCATACTCAATCGATCACCGGGATGTATTTGGTTAGAGCTACCTGTTATGTCTGTAATTCACAAACCATTACCCCAATACAGGCAGGACGATCCAGAAGTTGCTCATTTGGTTAGAGATGGAAATGTTGTTTGGAAACCAAAGTATGAGTGGTCAAAGTTACTGGCGACCATGCAAAAAAAATAAGGCTAAAAAAACTTACAGGGTTGTGATAATATCGCAACCCTCTTTTTTAATAAAAATAGCTTGTAATGATTAAATTTTAATTAAATGATAAGATTATTTAGTACTTGAAAAGAAAAAT
>JADHVC010000056.1 GCA_016784175.1 Patescibacteria group bacterium
GCACGAGAAGTTTGGTTGAATAAGTATGAATAGTATACAATAATAGCATTGGAGTGTCGATAATATTAATGTTCTTTTGGTAAAAGAGGTTATGAGCAGATGAGCGATAGAATAGAAGTGGTTAGTATTTGTTGCGGAGCAGAGATTGATGCTGTATGCAAAGGAGCTTCCGAAGGGGTCTGCACGAAATATGGTAAAGAGGTTTATAAAACTAAGCCAAAATAGGCTGCATTTGAAAATTGTAGGCACACTTAAGATAGTGCAACAAATATAAAAACGAGACTTAAATAGCCTCGTTCTTTTTTTGTTCAAGTTTATTTTAGTTCTGCTAGTTCCTTGAATAGTTTTTTTTGTGATCTGGAGATATTGCTAGGGGTTTTAACTATTGCTTCTACTAAATGGTCACCTCTTGATCGTTTATTTATGTGGGGGACACCTTTTCCACGTAGTTTAAATTTAGTCCCACTTTGAGTTCCTTCTGGAATTTTTAGTTTAACTGGACCATCTACTGTTTCTATTTCTACTTTGTCGCCTAGTGCAGCTTGAGAGAAGCTAATGTTATAGGTGGAGTGAACTGTATCTCCTTGACGAGTGAAGTTGTTATCAGGAAGTACTCTGATTAATAAATATAAGTCGCCTGGGGTTGCGTTATTAAGGCCAGCATCACCCTGACCATTCAGGCGAATGCTTTGGTTATTGTCGATACCAGCTGGAATTTTAACATTTAAGTTCGTTTGGGCGCGTAATACTCCTGTTCCTATGCATTTTGTGCATTTTTTGGAAATTGTCTTACCATCGCCTCCGCAATCAGAACAAGTAGTTTGGACTTGCATTGCACCAAGTATTGTGCGTTGCACTTTTGTAACTCTACCAGTTCCAGTACATGTTTTACAGGTGTCAACGCTGGCGCCTGGCTCTACGCCGGGGCCGTTACAGTGGTCACAAGTATTGTTCTTCGTTAGATTTATGGATTTACTAGTTCCGAAAATTGCTTCTTTGAATTCGATATTTACAGCTGTTTCTATGTCGTTACCTCTGCGTGATCTTTGGCCGCCTGGTTGCCCGCTTCCACCAAAAAAGTCGCCAAACATGTCTCCTAGATCATCTAAATTTATATTAAATCCTTGAGAGTTATATCCACCGCCAAAACCACCTGGCCCACCAGCTTGGTTAAAATTGGAGCCAAATTGATCATATTGAGCTTTTTTTTGTTCATTACCTAGAACTTGATAAGCTTCATTGATTTCCTTGAATTTTTCTTCATTGCCGCCTTTATCAGGATGATGTTCGTGTGCTTTTTTTCTAAACGCTTTTTTTATTTCATCTTGAGAGGCAGACTTATCGGTTTCCAATATTTTGTAGTAATCTTTTGACATTTATTGCTTGTTTATATGATTATTATAATCTTTTTCGCTAATTTTTACGCCCGCTTTGTAGTAATCACCAGAAATATCTCTAGCATATGGGGTATTTAAAACTTCGAATTCGTTTAGATCCGTATTTTCTAATTTAATATTGGTGTGTTCTTGATCGGAGTAATAGATGTTGGAATCATCTGCTACATAATAGCCTTCTCCTAGTACTACAAAATACTCCGGGTTTGCTCCTTCTATTTGATTATCTAAGTAGAAGACTTTATTTTTGTCTTTTATGTAAGCAAATTGACCTGATTCACTAATAACTTCTGCTGTGGATGGGTCTATATTATTAACTATATTGCAAGTGGCAGTATAAATGTTGCTTGAATCTTTTGCGTAAAATTGACTAATAGTTTGAAAAGTTTCAGCATCTGATTCTTCTAACGGCCAGGCGCCACAGTAAATTGTATCTTTATATTTAGCGAATACTCTTCCGATTATTTGAAACTCTTCTTCAGAATCTGAATCTAGTTCTATGCTGGCTACTCCTCCATCTGGATACTGAGGATGGTAGACAAAGGAGCCATCTGTTGCAAATTCTGTTCCCTCTAGGGCGCTAATATTGTTAGCGTTTGCGTCTTTAATAATGTTATTACGATGAAAGACGAGATTGCCATCAGTAACGTAGTTTCCACCTACAATTCTAAAATTTTCAGCATTAACTCCTTCTAGTATATATTCATGATAATAAACGTTCTGATTTTTTATGCTGTAGTCTTTGTTAATTTGTTTATCTTGAATTATTGCCGGTTTTTGTTCTTCTGCTTTATTTTTTGAATCATTCAATGAGCAGCCAGACATAATTAATATAGTGAACAGGGTAGTGGCAATTATTATGCTTTTTTTCATGGGTTAAGAATTACTTGTTAGATAATGATTTTATTTTTTAGAGTCTTCTACTTCACCTTCGACAACTGTTTCATCATCTTGTTTTTTGTTTTTTCCCGCTGAGTCTGTTTCATCATCTTCTTTTTTTGTAGTGTCTGTTTTGGCTTGTTCTTCTTTTTGATTCTTTGTGTACATGTCAGCACCAATTTTTTGGGCAATTGTGTTAATTTCGTCTAATTTAGTTTTTAAAACTTCTGCGTCGTCAGAGTCTTTAACTTCTTTTATGGCCTTAAGTTTTTCTTCAAGTTCTTTTTTGTCTTCTGGTTTCATTTTATCTCCAGATTCTTTGAGTAATTTTTCAGACTGGAATATTACGGCATCGGCTTGATTTTTCATTTCAATTGAATTTTTTTTCTTTTTATCTTCATCTGCATGAGCTTCTGCATCTTTCTTCATTTTTTCTATTTCTTCATCGCTTAGGCCAGAACTCGCAGTGATTGTTATTTTTTGTTCTTTGTTTGTACCTTTATCTACTGCCTTAACATTTAGAATACCATTAGCATCGATATCAAAGCTAACTTCGATTTGAGGGATGCCTCGTGGAGCTGGTGGTAAACCGTCTAAAACGAATCTTCCAAGAGTTTTATTGTCTGCTGCTATCGGGCGTTCACCTTGAACAACATGAATTTCTACTGATGGTTGTTGGTCTGCTGCTGTAGAGAATATTTGAGATTTAGAAGCTGGGATAGTAGTATTTCTTTCGATTAATGGAGTTGCAACGCCACCAAGAGTCTCTAAGCCGAGTGTAAGCGGAGTAACATCTAAGAGTAGCACGTCTTTAACGTCACCTTGCAAAACACCAGCTTGAACAGCAGCACCTAGCGCTACTACTTCGTCAGGGTTTACACTTAGATTCGGTTCTTTGCCGAAAAATTCTTTAACCTTTTGTTGAACAAGAGGCATCCTAGTCATGCCTCCAACCATAATAATTTCGTCTATGTCTGAGGTTTTAAAACCGGCATCTTTTAATGCATTTTCACATGGTTTAATTGTTGATTCTACTAAATCACCAACTAATTCTTCTAGTTTTGATCTAGAAATTTTCAATACTAAATGTTTTGGGCCATTAACGTCAGTTGTGATAAATGGCTGATTAATTTCTGTTTCTGGTAATGCTGAAAGCTCTATTTTTGCTTTTTCTGCCGCTTCTTTAATTCTTTGAAGGGCTAGAGCGTCTTTTGATAAATCTATGCCTTGATCACGCTTGAATTCATCTATAATCCAATCGATTAAACGTTTGTCAAAATCTGCACCACCTAAGTGGGTGTCACCATTAGTTGCTTTAACTTCTACTGTATCTTCTGAAATATCTAGAACAGAAACATCAAAAGTTCCACCGCCTAAGTCATAAACTGCAATTTTTTGACCTTTCTTTTTATCAAATCCGTAGGCTAGGGCAGCTGCTGTTGGTTCATTGATAATTCTTTTTACCTCTAGTCCAGCAATTTTTCCAGCATCTTTTGTGGCTTGCCTCTGAGCATCATTGAAATATGCTGGCACAGTAATAACAGCTTCTGTTATAGTTTCTCCAGTTTTGGCCTCTGCGTCTGTTTTCATTTTAGTAAGAATCATGGCAGAGATTTCCTGAGCTGAATAATCTTTGTCACCTAGAGTTACTTTTGTACCTTGGCCGTCTTGGACAATTTTATATGGCATTGTTTTTACATCTTCTTGCACTTCTTTATCTGTAAACTTACGCCCAATAAGACGTTTAATTTCATAAACTGTATTTTCTGGGTTTGTTACACCTTGTCTCTTAGCTGGTAAACCAACTAGGCGCTCATTGTTTTTAGAAATTGCAGCAATTGACGGTGTTGTGCGAACACCCTCTGCATTTTCTAGTATTTTTGGCTGACCACCTTCCATAACAGCCATGGCACTGTTTGTAGTGCCTAAGTCTATACCTAATATTTTTGACATATTTATTGGAGATTTATAATTTTAGTGAATTTTCTCGCTGGATTTGTCTCGAGTTTCACTTAAACTTATAAAGCTTTGATAAGTTATTTTGTATTAAATTTAATTGATTAATGAAAGTAATTTACTTCTCGATACTTTTCGAACTTTATTAAAGTTCAATAGTTCAGAATTACTCTTTTAATTTGTCAACGATTTGATTGATTTGAATTTGTGAATTTTCTTCTGCTATTGATGCTTGTTTAATAACTTCTTCTGTTACTGGATTGTCTTGATTGGTTATTGGTGCAGTTATTAAAGCTTCGCTAGGTTGATTTACTTTTGAGTTATCTTTTGAGGTGCAGCCTGTTAAAAGTAGTAGGAATATTATAAATGTATAAATATTTTTCATTTTGAATTTATTTAATATTCTTTTATTAGTTTATACATCTGGCAGTCTGGTGTCAAGAGTGCTAGGTAGAAGTAATTTTTTTAAGCAAAATGTTAGTTTATGACTCGGCTTTGTTGTACGCGGGATGTGCTGATAGAAATAAAAAGCCACATCAAAGGAAGATTGACGTGGTATCATTTTGCAATGTAGGTGATTTATATTAACACCGCATGCTATTGTAAATTGCTCCATCTGGACCATTGGCAAAAATATGGCAACTGAAGCTTGTTATTGATTTGAAACCTTCAGTAACCGTAAAACTACAAAAGCCAGCTGCTTTTAGCTTAGCTTCTGCATCCTGCTTTGACCTTGATTTTTTTGAAGCGTCGGCGATTATTGCTTTGATTTCAGTGGGCGTTAGATTGGAGAAGGTTTTATTATCAGCTTGAAGGAGCATTTTTTTAGCCTCTCTGAGAAATAAAACGTGGATTGAGTCCAGTATTATGATATATTTATTATATCTTATTGTAGATGTATTGTCAATACCATGTTTAGATATTTATTGATTTTGCTGGCGTTGAGCAGCCAACCGAAAACATTGATATTAAAGCAAGCACGATAATTTCGCAATGATTTTTGATAATTTTATCCAAAATTAAGCAATATAAAAAAACTTGCAAATAGATGCAAGTCTTCTTAAATGTGAGATTTTATTTTTTTTTAGTTTTTGCCTTTACTTTTATTGTTTTCTTTTTGGTGGGCGTGGCTTTAGGAATGGTTATTTTTAGAACTCCGTCTGTGGCTTCTGCTATTGCTTTGTCGCCTTGGACATGGGCTGGTAAGGAGATTGACCGGTAAAAACTGCCACGTCTGATTTCTTTTTT
>JADHVC010000057.1 GCA_016784175.1 Patescibacteria group bacterium
GGAGAGAAAACTAAAACAGCAATGTAGCTTAAAAATACAACAATAAAATAAAAACTTTTTGGATAACCTTCTTTCTTTAAAAATATTAATTTAGAAAAATATCTAGAGTAGCCATAAAAAACTATCAATATCGACATAAACGATAAAAAAAATAACAGAAACTCAGCTATAGAAAAAACTGATACTTCATTGTAAACACTAAAATAAAAACCTAACACCAATGGAATTAAACTAATAACAACTACTCTAATATTTTCAATAATCTGAGAGAAACTCAATGAAAGCTGATTCAAAAGATCCGAAGATACGCCAACCTCAGAACCGATGAGCGATGGCAAAAAACCTAAAAAAAGGAAAAATACCGCATAAATCAAATTCAATATTGCACTACGATTACTCATTGCTACACATTTTTTTCCAGAATCTAGCAAATGGATAAAAGTTACAACAACTAAAAAAGGTGCTGATAAAATATTCAAATATAAACTAAAGCCAGCAATAAAAAACATAGCAAAATAATATCTACTCTTTGGATTAACTTGATATTTAAAAAGAAGATATATAAACAAGGAACACAAAAAAACAATCCCTAAATACGCCCCCCTAGCCTTCATACTCCAATTAATTACAAAAAGAGACGGAAAGATACTAAAAGCTAAGAAATATTGTGATAAATTTTTATTAAACTCACGTTTTAAAATTAAAAAAACTAATAATACGGAAAATATATAATAAATAAGGGGGACTATTTTTAATATAAAAGGACTTACACCAAAGAAAAAAAACAATAAGGCTGCACTATATTGTTCAAGTGTGCCCATATAATTCTGACCATAATAAAAAATAGGATTACTTTCACCCTCTAAAATATGCTTTGCCATAATACCAACGACCGACTCATCGCCGTCTAACATAAACTGCCAATTCATCAAAAACATCACCCTAACAAAGACTATTAGAGCAAATAACATCACAACATTACTCCAATCTTTTTTATATAATACCATCTTCTTTAATACGCTTATTTACAACATCTCTTAAATATTTCAAAAAATCAATTTCTTTTTCTATTCCTGAGATTATTTTTTGATTAGACATAATTATTATTTTTTTTCTTTCAACGACATCCTTGGGATAATAGTCTAGTAATTGATTAATAGCACTTAAGGCTTCTTTATACTTTTTTTCTTGAATTAGTAAGCTAGCCAAACTAATTGTGTATCGAGGATTAAACTTATCAAGCAATACGGCTTGTGATAAATCTTTTTGGGCCTTTGTGGTGTTACCTATAATCTCATGTACCCGCCCTCTTTGTTCGTAATTTAATGCATTTAATGGCTCTATACTAACCGAGTGATTTGCTAACTTCAATGCACTGTTTTGATATTGATTAATGTCAGCAGGGTTTGCAGAATACATAGTTAAAGTGTAATAGCTTAATCCCAATCTTCTCAAATATTGGGGGTATGAATAGAACTTAACCGACTCCTTATATAAAGAATTTGCCTCAATATAATTACTACTAACCTCTGCTTGCTTAGCCAATTGCAAATTATACTTTGAATGCAATTGAGCTGCACTCACTAATATAATAAAAATACTAAGCACAACAAATAACTGCTTACCTACTTTACAAGCCTTATATTTAGACTGGTCAGATTCACTAATTAAACTTAATAGCAAGCCTAAATTAAACCAAAAAATAATGTTATTAGCGATATAATGAGAGCCAATATCCACCAAATTATGAATTAAATAAGATAAAACTGAAATAAAAACAATAAAAACTCTATCGCTTTTTAAATACTTTAGTGCACTAAATAGTATTAAGAATAAAAATATAAATAAACTAAAGAAAACAAAAACTCCAGACTCTAATAAAACCTCCAAGTACCAATTATGAACATACTTACCTGAATTAACTGGGCTTGATTGATATTGATGATATATTTGACTAAAAGTACCCAGCCCAGATCCGAACAAGGGATAATTACTAAATATACTTAAGCCTGCTTTGTAGTACGAAAGCCTAATACCCGACGAAACATCTAGCGACTCCCCCTCCAATAACTCTCTACTTAAAAAGGACTCACTACTATTCTTTATATAAATAATTGAACTAATAAACAGAATCGACAAAATAATTACTGACAGCAATGGCTTTATGTTTTCTTTTAAATAATTAAATTCCCTAATAAATAAAAATAAACCGACAATTAAGAAAGAAACAAAAGCACCTCTTGAACCAGTTAAAAATAATGCAGTTAGTATACTTATTAATAATGGGGCTGAACGCAACTTTAAATAAGAAATATCCTTTTTATACCAAAAATATGAGAAAGGAAGTGCTAACATCAAATATGTTGCGAACGGATTTGGCCAATAAAATAACGAGGTTAAACGAGAATATGAGCCAGTTAAAAAAATATAGATACCAGCTATCGATAAACCTGAAGCCACCAATGAGAGCAAAGCTGAGTAACACTTAAATTTAATTCGACCTATATCTAATTTTATAACCAACAAAAACAAAAAGGCATATACTAAATATTCAAACCAACTATAGAAACTCAAATAAGGAGATTTCGAATAAGCAAGACCAAAAAAACCAAAAGCAAGAAATAAAGCTAAAAACGATATGATAGTGGGATTATTTCTTTTTTTATGAAATATTACTTCTTTTTTATCAAAAAAATACAATACACCGAATAAAGCAAGTGATATTGCAACTAAGTCAATAACAAAATTGGCCGTACCGCCCACATAAAAAGCAGGGACAAAGATAACTAAACTAAATAACAAATAAAATATATTCTTGATCATAGTGTAAACCACATCTTAAGCTTAATACTAAAAAAGGTAAATTATAATTGCTCGGCTTGCAAATTTAGATTATTAAAAGCCTTATACTCCTCTAACACCTCCTGCCTATGTTCTTCATGAACTCTGAGCTGTAATTTTGAATTATTAATATCTGGAAGCTTCGCCAAACCTTTATTCAAATATACTAAAGCCTCCTGATCCTTGCCTTGCCACATTAAAATTTGAGCTAAATTTCTATAAACTAAAGTAAAATTAGGGTTAAAATCGAGAGCTTTCATATATTCTTTTTCTGCAAATGCATAATAACTATCATCATAGTAAGCTGCTAAATATGTATATGCATGAGCTATACTAATTTGCGTACTAAAAGAATAGTTAGCTTGTTGAATCGCATTAATTGTAATTAGTATATCTCTAGCTAACTTCTCTTTCTTGCTAACACCTTCAACGTCAAATAAACATTTCGATCCATATTCCAATAAGTCTTGCTTATAATTAATACGACTAGGATGAGCTAAAATTGCCTCTTTAGTATTACTTAAAAAAGAACTGCAGTCATTGTTGAGCAGAGCAATGTCTGCTTGCATTCTATAATAACTTGCGATTAGTGGCTTATAATCATTCCTATAAAATAGATTAAAGATAAAACATACCATAATTAAACAAACTAAAACTTTGAAATAACCATAATAAATAAGTTTAGCAAGCTTAATGCTACCGCTTAATGGCATATTACTTTCTTGATTAAATGGAGCAGCGGCTGCATAATTCGATGTAGAAGAAACTACAAATAGCAAAGCCAAAAATAAATACACATAAACACTAGTCACCACTAAAGAAAAACTAAACAAATTATTAATAAAATTGGCCAATAATGACAACAAGAGAGCAATAACGAGCCAAAAATAACTTGAGCTCATAGAACTACTTCTTAAAATATTTAATGTTCGTCTAACAATAAAATAATAAAACAAAGAAAAAGCTATAAAACCCACCACTCCGAACTGCAGAAGAGTATCCAAAATAACGTTATGAGCGCGGCTGGGATATGTATTTACTTTTTCATATATTGCATTTTCTGACCTATAGTGTTTAGCAAAAATATTAGCTATAGAGTCGGGCCCAAAGCCAAATAAAACACGAGAAGTTGTTGCTTTACGCAACTCTTGCACTGCCGCCTCCCAACTAATTAATCTAACCTTAACTGAGCCACTACTACTATCTGAAAAATATTTCACTCCACTTTTCAATAAAGGGAAAGACAGAAAGACAACTCCAATAATTAACAAAGCTATAAAAATCACCTTTAAACTAATTTTATTGAAAACAAATATATCCTTGAAATTGAATTTACTATTTAAAAATAAATTTAACAACAAAAAAACTACAATTAAGCAGACAAAGCTAAGCCAAGCTGCTCTGCTTTGCGTGAAAAACAACGCAACTAATTGCACAACAATAATCAAAGAAAAAAAAGACTTTGAATATCTAAATCTAAAAAAACGTAATAAATAAACTAATATTGGGAAAGATATAACTAAATAGTGCCCTAGGAAATTAGGCTGACCCAAGGTAGAAGCAATCCTAAAATTAAAATAACCACGAACAAAACCCAAATACTCTGCAAGACCAATTATTGAAACCAACGTTGTTGATATTGCAATAAAGAACAGAATGTAATTAACATGCTTATTAGACTTAATATTAAATATCAACAAGAAAAAGAATATTACATATAATAAATATGAATATAAACCTTGTTCACGAAGATACGACCCCCAATAGCTAATATCTGAATATATCGAAAGAGATGAAGAAAGAAAAATCGAAATAATAAGAATAAAAGTAATTATACATAAGTATCTAATATCATTAGATATATGCACATGTTTAAACTCTAGTAGAAGCATTTTTGCTACTGAAGCAACTACCGCAATATACACAAATAAATGAAATAAGAACTGTTTTGGCAATATATATAAATCAAAAAAAGAATCAAAAAAAGAAAAAAATAGTGGGACAAATAATACAATAGCACTTAAGCTAAAAAAAACTATGCTATTTAAAATTTTTATTAACGGAGTTTTTTGCATGGTTAAATACTAGCAAATAAAAAACCCCATTAAAAGGGGTTATTGAATATGATATTATAAATTTAAGCTTAAGGAAATTAACCTCCCCAAATACCAGCTTGTGAGGCAGTTTGAGGACCAGCGGGAATACCCCCTGTTATATCCTCTAAAGAATATTCTATTTGATATTTTCTTTTTTTCGTTTCATCAGTATTAGTATAAGTGTACTCTATATCTCCATTTGGTTCAGGAGTTTTTGGAATATTAGTCATATAAACGTAAGAGCCAGTTGTGCAAGTATCATTAAAACCTAGTTCTTTTGAATCTAAACATTTATTAGCAATATCCACAGATGTGCCTGGGGGATAAGCGTATCTGTCGTTATAATAAAGCTCTAGGGCAGCCTGTATTTGTTTAATATCCGAAACGCGCCTAGAGTCACGTGATTTAGAACGAGCACTATTCAAAGCAAATATTGAAAGTGTTGAAATTAAACCAATAATAGCTATAACTACTAAGAGCTCAATTAAGGTGAAACCTTTTTTATTCATATATAACAAAATTGTATTTTATATA
>JADHVC010000058.1 GCA_016784175.1 Patescibacteria group bacterium
TGATTCGTTCATATTTTTGTCCTGAGATTGTTGATAATCTCAAAACTTTAACCCAACAAATACAAAAGGCCAATTGTGCAGGGCCGTATCTGCCTAGAATCAGGATCTTCATAGATGTAATTAAGTGCGATCACCCTTTTCCAGGTTACTAATGTGGGCGCACTGTGTCCCGTTTAGGAACCTGGAACCTTTGGGAACCTTTGGAGAACCTTTGTATTTTAATTGTTCATACTCAATTATTCAAGCGACTAATCTAAACAAAATTAGTTATGTATATTGGAGGCCTTTGCTTTATCATTTATAAGTGTCACTTATAGTTTTTTAAAATAAGTACTTAAATTAAAAAGGTTCTAGACCGATACTCAAGTATCTATATCTAATAAATTTATATGAAAGGGAGCCTTACTTTGAATCTACTAGTACCAATTTTTGCAATATTTTTCTGTTTTGCAGTGGTGGCATTTGTTGTCATTGCAATTATTGTTTACAATGCACTCGTCGCCCTCAAGCACAACATAACTAAGGCGTGGGCCAATATCGATGTAATCTTAAAACAAAGATACGATGAAATACCAAACCTTGTCCAAGTATGTGAGCAATATGCCAATTATGAAACAGCAACTATTCAAAAGATTATGGAGACAAGACAGCGCATGGTTTCCGGCAAATCTCAGCAGGAGAAAATGGATGCGTCTAATGAATTGTCAGCTGCACTCGGGTCACTACTGGCCATTGGAGAAGCATACCCTGAGCTAAAAGCAAATGAGAACTTTTTGCAGCTGCAATATCGTTTGTCAGACCTTGAAAATACACTTGCAGATAGGCGGGAGTTTTATAACGATTCTGTAACTCTCTATAATATAAGAATAAAACAGTTCCCTGATGTTTTCCTTGCAAAACACCTGGGCTATACAGAGGAAGTTTTATTTAAAGTAAGCAAGCATGAATTGACCCCTCCATCGCTCAAAATGAAACTTGATATCCATAAAAAGTAGCGTGTTTAAGGGTTTATTAAGGGTTTATAATGATACCAATGTTTTCTTATCTCTTGATCTCCATTGGTCTTTTTGCCTTCTTTAACGGATTTCGGGTCATTAGGCTGTGGCGTAGAGTGAAGGATATTCCTACATCAAAAATTAAATCAGCTGCTATGGGACAGTTAGTTGAAGTTTGCGGGAAGGTCTGTCGTGATGACTACGACCTCACAGTAGCACCAGTAAGTGGAAAAAAGTGTGCTGTATATTGGTGGAGGATTGAACAACTCATTGGGTATGATAAACATGGTGAAGTATGGGATTATGTACATACCCTATACTCTTCACGCTATTTTTTCCTAGAAGATGGCAGTGGGGCAAACGCGGCCATAGACTTAAAACATGCAAACATTCATGGTGATCAACCTACTGACGAGTGCACTCATACTGTTAAATCTGCTCCAGATCGCATTATGAAGATCCTCAAAGACAATAACTTAGATAAGTTTAAAATGGACAAATTTATGATTGTTGAAAGTTGTATACTAACCAATACAGAGGTATATGCACTTGGTTCAACATATCCTACCTCAAAGCTTAAAAAAGGCCTAACAAAAGGCGATGATATAACATATCAAGTACGAAAAAAAACTCTTGTTCAAAAAATTGTAAAAAGAATGAATTTTTTGAATAACTTTAAGGCCTCCAAGCAAAAATATGATTTAAACGGTGATGGTCGTCTAGATAGAAGTGAAGTTAAAAAAATGTATAGAGATGTTGGTAGGCAAGTGTACAAAGAATCTAAAAAGACAATAAAATCATTCTATGATAATAATGCGATTGTTCTTAGCAAAACCAGAAATCGCACGTCTATTGCCGATTTGCCAAAGGTTCATGTCGCATTCACTGATGAAGCTACTTTTACCGTGTCGCTTTTTGAATCCAGCATAAATGTACTCATCATTGGCATAGTACTGTCTACTGGCGGTTTGGCGTGGTTACTCCCCTACTTGTTTCCATAAATTATTACAAGTAGAAAACAAAATATTTACTCTACAATGATTTTATTTGTCTACAATGATTTTATTTTTCTACACTCGCTTACATTCACTCTAACTGCAATCATTCCCCAGTATCTTCGCACTAGACTTTTTCTATCGGGTATAAGTATAGCTCGTGCTAGTTCGATTACTTTAACTTCCCAGTCAATCGTGTTACTCCCATATGTATGCTTATGAGAACGATGCCTTCCCAATGCCCAACTTTGAGCGTCAAGATAAAACACATCAGAACCAGCTAGATAGTCATCTTTTTTCTCAAGAGGACTAATAATTTTTCCCTCTAGATTAAACACTCTATATTCTAACAAACCATCTTTTTTATCTAAAAAAGAAGCGTCCATTTTATCTGGTAGTCTTTGCTCAATTACATCTTGATTGAGCTGAAAAAATTCATCAATGTATTGCATTCCCATTTTCTTGCAACCCATATGTATCTCTTTTTTCTTTTTGTAATATCGGTTCATAATGATACCTTCAGAACAAACGGACACAAAGGTCATGATAAGAATAAAAATAATAACATCTTTACGCTTAAAAGAGATATGGCCCATATAAATATTTATATTTTTACGCTTCACATGACCTCAAATTGTATTAATTAGTAAACCTCTCTTCCCTCAGTCTTTCCAAAAGGTTCCAGGTTCCTAATGTGGGCGCACTGTGTCCCGTTTAGGAACCTGGAACCTAAAAGTACAGGTTCCTAATGTGGGCGCACTGTGTCCCGTTTAGGAACCTGGAACCTAAAAGTATAAAAGTATTATAAAAGTATAAAAGTAGGAACCTGGAACCTAAAAGAACCTAAAAAAGTCCTGACAAATTTGATTCATAGGTATAACTAAAATATTCTTTCATAAGTGTATTATTGTCAGTGAAATCATAAGACGGATGTGCCTTTTTAAACTGCTCTTTTTTATCTTCATTTAGGTCTCTCCATAACTTATTGGCCTTGTTCTTTATTGCGGGATCATCTGCGTATAGGCAATGCAGTCTTTCATGATTGTAATGCTTCAGTAAATTTTTTTTAAAAAGATGAGCTCCATCTGCTAAGGCCACTAAGGGATTTAAAATAATAAGGTAGGTTTTATCTTGAAAAAGAGAATCAAACATGGTGGTATTTTGGCCTAAGCTGTCTTTTACATACTCATTACATGCCGCGCCCTCATTGGTCTTTTGCCATTTGTAATAACTTTTTTGACTTGCCGATGAGAGTGAAACACCGTTAATCGAAAAAGCAAATAATTTTGCCGGTAAACTTTTATAAGTAATTAGCTTTTGAAAAATATAATAGCAGTAAAATGTTTTCGTAATATATATAGGGTTGGCAAGTACTTTTGTAGATACTTTGTTATCCACTGGAGTGGGCAGTGCACTTTCTAGCTCATTAATTTCAACTGTATCCTTTGGATACTTAAAGTTCGTTGTTAACTTCCACTGGCAATAACTGTGTTGCAAAGGAGAGTGCTCAAAATGAGAAAGAATATCTTGCAGTTTACAGTCAGGTGTATCCATCTTATTACTAAAAAACGAGACCGCATTAATAAAGGCCGGTTGAGCCTGATCATAAGCTGGACACAGGTTCATCCCCAGTATTTTGCATGTTTTTGTAAAACACTCATTGCCTTGAACTGATTGCTCGATACAAGATTTAAGCATAAGAATGTGTGCCTGTAATAAAAGTGATGGTTTAAACTGATTGTTAGATTGTTTTTTAAACAAAAGTTCAAACTTAGGAAAGTTAAGTTTTTGTGCCTTTTTAGGTAATCCTCTGGGATCTACCTTCAGTAACTTATTTTTAAAATCTATATAATACGATTGCCCTAAAAGATATGGCCCAATATTACCATGGGCAAAAGTGTGGGCCAGTGCTCCTGATTTAATGGGAACATATAGCGCATTTATCGCAACCTGATGACTTTTTCCGCAACTGAGCTTGGTAAACACTAGTTGAGCAGGTCCTTTGCCATCATAACCTTTTAAAGATAATTTTTCTCTTACAAAGTGTTTTTTTATTGCTGGTGGTTGTAGAATCAAGGGCGCTTCACTTCCTGTATCTAATCTAAAATTAAATTGATTTCCACCGGCCATTTGACAATCTAAAAAGATAACATCTTTGCCTTTGATAGTTATTGGAATATCAATGAATGATTTTGCAACATTCCCCTTGATGGAGATGATTTTTTTTCCTCTTTCAAATAAAAATGGATATTTTTTTAAAAAAGGTGTTCCCAAAATCCCATCACAGCAATCTATGCCATCAAGTTTTTGTGAAAAACGTCTCGTGTTAGATTGATAGGAGAGCATATCTAAAAAGGGAAGATTTTTAATTTTCAAATTAAGCATGTATGCTCTTGATGCCTTTTTTTTGTTAAAGTGTGCCACAAAAGTGTCTAACTTTGAGGCCCTCACCAACGTCTTTGTACCCTCCATTTTTTTTATAAATGTTTCGTGAACAAAATTGGCGTTAGAGCCTGAGTCGATTAAAAACTTAAATTTATTTTTCCCTATAGATATTTTGGTAATAACTAGACCATTAATATCTTTAATGATTGGCAGGGTAACTAGCCCATAACTTGAATGTATTAAAATGATAAATAAGCTTAAAATCAGACAAGTGGAGCGCACAAATCTATTAAACAACATTGAAGCAATATTCATATATAATCCTTATCATCTTTATTATAGTGCATGTAAAAAGTACAAAAAACGCGCACCGCGTTGTTTTTGTGTTATACCACCCTTTATATTTTTTATATTAAAGACGGACTATACATCAGGATAAAACCTATGAAGCTGTACTTACTGCTCATGCTACTAAGTAGCATTTTACTTACTTCAGGCCACTCATATAGCAGTAACTTCTACCACGCAAAAAAAAGCATTCCAAATTCTGCAGTATCAATGCTTATAATGAGCAAAGCAAGAACCAAAAAGTGGACAAAGAGTCCCAATGAGATGATTCTGGCAATGCCTAGTGAGAACTTTCTAATAGTCGATACAAAAAATGAGTGTGGCAAGCTCTCTGGAAGCTACCATTTTACTGAATATCGTGAGGATGGCACCATTGTAAATGAGGTCGATGCTTTAAAAATTACCCCTTCTAAACAACAATCTGACCTTTTACAAATTGAAGACATCAGCATTTTCAATACAAAGTCCATCTCTTATGGGTACTCTAGTCTTGCCAGACAGTGTGTTTTTTCCTCAGCTTACAATAATGGGACAAATTTTACTTATGAAGGAGCAACCTTTACCTGAACTTTTCACCTATCGCATAGCATCCATTAAATATTGATAACCATTTAAAATGATCAATAAAAATCATAATAATTTTCTTATTTTTGTACCCAAATGGCCGAGATTAGGCCCAAAACTCCTCAGAAATC
>JADHVC010000059.1 GCA_016784175.1 Patescibacteria group bacterium
AGACGGAAAGCGCTATATCTTGAAAATTGAACTAGATAACTCGAGGGGGGTAGAGTTGATTGATTTTGTTGACTTAACCCGAAAGGAAGTGTTGATGGTTTTAGGCTGGAGAAATCATGAAAATGTTAAAAAGTGGATGTATTCGCAAGATGAAATTTCGGTAGAGGCGCATCTTGGTTTTTTAGATGAGTTGCTATTTTCAAAATCTCAACAATATATGGTTGTAAAAAAAGATAATAAATATGTAGGTGTGGTTGATTTTACAAAAATAAGCAACATAAATAAAGAGTGTAATTTTGGATTGTATGCCAACCCCTTTGAGAAAATAGCTGGCATAGGACGGATTCTTGAGGAAGTGTGTTTGAAATATATTCTAGACTTACTAAACTTAAATAAAATAAAGTTAGAAGTTTTTAGCGATAATATAAGAGCTTTAAATTTGTATAAGAAATATAATTTTAAAAATGTGGGTGTGAAAAGCATTAATAATAAGCAAGTAATCTGCATGGAGTTAATAAAATAATGCAAGAAATTTCCATTAATAATAGAAAAATAGGTCAAGAGCATCCACCTTATATCATTGCCGAGATGTCAGCAAATCATAATGGTGACATTAATAATGCCTATAAAATTATTGAGATGGCTAAAGCATCTGGAGCTGATGCGGTTAAGCTGCAAACTTACCACCCAGATACGATCACCATGGATATGGATACACCAGAATTCATGATTAAAGGCGGGTTGTGGGATGGCCAAAGTTTATACGAATTATATCAAGGCGCTTTTATGCCATGGGAGTGGCACCAACCCCTATTTGATTATGCAAAAAAAGTTGGCATTACAATATTCAGCTCCCCATTTGACAATGCTGCTGTTGACCTATTAGAAGACTTAAATACACCGGCTTACAAAATCGCTTCTTTTGAAGCGGTAGACTTGCCTTTGATAAAATATGTGGCCCAAACCGGAAAACCTATGATTATTTCAACTGGCATGGCGAATTCTGAAGAAATTCAAGAGGCGATTGAAGCCGCAAGAGAGGGTGGGTGTAAAGAGTTAGCGATATTACATTGTGTGAGTGGTTATCCTGCACCAGCAGGAGATTACAATTTAAGAACGCTTATCGATATGCAGAAAAAATTTGGACTGGTTACTGGATTATCAGATCATACAATTGACAACACGACATCAATTACTAGTGTGGCATTAGGTGCGTCAATTATTGAAAAACATGTAACTCTAGATCGTAATGGTGGCGGCCCTGATGATTCTTTTTCACTTGAATCGGAAGAATTAAAGCAATTGTGTGTGGGCGCTAAAACTGCATGGGAATCACTTGGAGAAGTTGATTATGGTAGAAAATCGAGTGAACAAGCTAACGTAAAATTTCGACGTTCATTGTATTTTGTTAAAGACATTAAAGAAGGTGAAGTAATTACTACAGAGCATGTTAAAAGCATTAGGCCTGGCTATGGTTTAGCGCCAAAATATTTAGAGACAATCTTAGGCAGGGTGATAGAAAGAGATGTAAAAAGAGGAGGGGCAGTGCAATTTAATATGTTCCAAGAACGTCATTTTATAGAGAAAGCTAAGTGATTGGATTAATTAATTTAGGAAATTCGAATATACAATCTGTCATTAATGCACTAGATTGCCTAGAGATTGATTATTTTGTAACTGATAATTATAAAGATTTAAAAAAATGTAGCAAAATTATTCTCCCAGGTGTAGGTTCATTTTCTAACGGCGTTTTAAGGTTAAAAGAACTAAAACTCTTCGATAGTTTAAAAAGTGAAGTTTTGACTAAGAACAAGCCAATTCTAGGTATTTGTTTAGGTATGCAAATGTTCTTTGATTCTAGTGAAGAATCAGATGGTATTGAAGGCTTGGGTTTAGTAAGTGGAAGAGTGGTTAGACTACCTGTAAGTGATAATTATAAGATACCAAGAATAGGCTGGGCAGATAGCCGATTGTGCAGTAATTTTTTAGGTTTAACAAAAGGTCAGCTTATTGATTTTTATTATGTACATAGTTTTCATGCTCAGCCTAATGATCTAAACACTGTTGTTATAGATTCAGACTCTGGAATTGTATCAGCAATAAAATATAAAAATATTTACGGTTGTCAATTTCATCCTGAAAAAAGCTTTAAGAGTGGCTTGAAAATACTAGAGGAATTTTCAAAATTGAAAGAAAAAAGATAATGAAAAAAAGACTTATACCGTGTATTTTCCTAAAAAATGGAATGATAGTCAGAAGTGAAGATTTTAAAATTCATCAGATTATTGGCAACCCAATAAATCAAGTAAAAAGATTTAGTGATTGGGCTGTTGATGAGATAATTTATATTGATATTTCAGAATCAAATAAATATGATAATCGTCGAGATGATCACAAGATAAAGACATCCAATAGTAAGTTAGATTTATTAAGTGAAATTTCTAAAAATATATTTGTTCCCCTTGCATTTGGAGGAGGGATTAGAACAACTGATGATATTCAAAGGGTGCTACAAATGGGGGCAGATAAAGTCGTACTAAATTCAGGCATGTTTTTTGACGATTTATTACTAACCCAAGCAGTCGAAATTTTTGGTTCGCAGGCATTAGTTGCTTGTGTGGATTATAAAGATAATTTTGTTTATTTTGAACATGGTAGGAGTAAATCAAAATATACAGTCGACCAATGGTGTAGTATTTTGGAAAAACAAGGAATAGGTGAAATTTTATTAAATGACATTTCGAGAGATGGAAAATCCACTGGTTATGACCTAAAAACCATTAGCATGATAGTAGATATGGTCAATATTCCTGTTATAGCGTTAGGTGGTGCTGGAGATTATTATGATTTTATTGAATGCTTTGAAGAGTCAGATCCTTCAGCAGTTGCTGCAGGCAATATATTTCATTTTAAAGAGCATAGTTATTACCATGCAAAAAAATCACTTGAACAGGCTAATATAGATATTAGAAAAGAATATGGAGTTTTTTAATCTAAAAAATAAAATAAAATGAAAAATAAAATAAAATTTTGTAAAAAATGTGTAATGCCATCCTCTTCGGCAATTCCAGTAGAGTTTGATGAAAATGGAGTGTGTAGTGGTTGTAATACTACAAATCAAAAGGATGATATTGATTGGGGTAGAAGAAAAAAGCAGTTTCATAGTTTGTTAGATCAATACAAGAATCAAGACCATTCTAATTATGATTGCATAATTCCAGTAAGTGGTGGTAAGGATAGTTATTTTCAGGTTCATATGGTTAAGAATGTATTTAATATGAACCCCCTTTTGGTGACTTATAATGCGAATAATTGGACTAAAACAGGATACGAGAATCTTCACAATATGAGAGAAGCATTTGGATGTGACCATGTATTTTTTACACCCAGTATAGATCTGCTGAAGCGTATGAACAGGATTGGTTTTCAAATGATGGGTGATATGAACTGGCATGGGCATAGTGGAATATTCACTTATCCTTTCATTGTTGCTGCTGAAAAGAAGATACCATTAGTAATATATGGCGAGCATGGTTTTATGGATATAGGTGGAATGCATTCATACAATGATTATGTCGAGTTTACTCAAAGGTATAGATTGGAGCATTGCCTTAGAGGTTATGATTGGAATGATTTCTTAGGTCATCATGATAGAGACAAAATCAAGGAAAATGAGCTCCTAGGATTTAAATTTCCTAGTGACGAAGATATTAAAAATATTGGCATTAGAGGAGTGTTTATTTCAAATTATATCAAATGGAGTGGGAATAATAACTCTAACATTGCTAAGCAGTATGGATTTAAAGAAAATTCAGAAGAGTTTGATAGGACATATAGAAAAATATCAAATTTAGATGATATGCATGAAAATGGTATTCATGATTATATGAAATTTGTTAAATTTGGTTACGGAAGGGCTACTGATCATGTGTGCAAGGATATACGTGAGGGTGTCATGAGTAGAGATGAAGGCGTGAAAATTATAAGAAATATGGACCACGTAAAACCAAATGATTTGGAAAGATGGTTGACATATGTTGGTATGTCCGAACAAGAGTTTGATGAAATTGCTGACTCTTTTAGAGATGATCGAGTTTGGCATATTAAAGATGGCTTGTGGTGGAAGGATGACATATTGGGCAAGTTGAAATCATATGGAAAGCCCTATCTTTCTACACAACAACAGAAAAAATATGAAAGTTAAGAGAGAGCAATGAAAAATTTAACAGAAGAGTCAATTAGACCTGCAAAATTAATGGAAAAACAAAAAATCTACGCACTGGTGGATATTGGTAGGATGTTGTCCAGGTATGAAGAATTTGTATTTGTTAAATGCCCAGCATGTAACAAAGATAAGCACAAATATAAGTTTACAAAGAATGGGATGAAATATGTAGAATGCGAAGATTGTAAAACTTTTTATGTAAACCCTCGCCCCACTTCAGATGTACTAGACTGGTTCTATAAATCTTCCCCTAATTATGCCTACTGGAGTGATTTTGTATTTACTGCTACAGAAAAAACGAGACGGGAGAGAATATTTACTCCACGCGTTGAAAACTTATTAGAACTTTGTGCTAAATATAAAATCAAAACAGACTCACTTCTAGAAATCGGCTCTGGCTTTGGCACTTTCTGTTCAGAAGTAAAATCACGTAATATTTTTAATCGAATTGTTGCTGTTGAGCCAACACCTGAATTAGCTGAGAAATGTAGAGAGAAAGGTCTCGAAGTAATAGAAGAAACGATCGAAAAAATTAAATTTAATGATGATTTATTTGATGTGGTCGTGTCTTTTGAGGTTATTGAGCATCTATTTGAGCCGTCTTATTTCGTTAAAACAGCAGCAGAACTGTTAAATCCGGGAGGAATTCTTATGTTAACCTGCCCAAATGGTATGGGTTTTGATATTGAAACATTGGGTATATTGAGCGATACAGTTGATCACGAGCATTTGAATTATTTCAATCCTAAGTCATTAGCGATTTTAATGGAAAATTACGATTTAGAGGTTTTAGAGGTTTTTACACCTGGAGTGCTCGATGCTGATTTAGTAAGAAATAAAGTTTTATCAGGCAAGTTAGATATTTCAAATCAGCCCTTCTTACAGAAGATACTAGTTAATGAATGGGATTCCCTAGGGGTGATTTTCCAAGATTTTTTAATAACACACGGCTTATCATCTAATATGTGGATTGTTGCTAGAAAAATATGATCGTCTCTAATGAAGCTGCATGAATAAATATTTTTTGGCAACAACAGCTATAGAAAGTTGTTGGGACACTACCAAGTCAATATTATTTTTAGGGAGATGGTGTCAGCTTTATAACAGGAAATCGTTTATAGAGAAGCTTGATTGTCGTCTTATGGATA
>JADHVC010000014.1 GCA_016784175.1 Patescibacteria group bacterium
GTGTTTATGCTTGCACTTATCGGGTAGAACTTATTTGTGAATTCACTATCATTCTCAGTTAATAGCGTGTCCACTGCTCTGCCATAGGCAAAATAATCTGGTTCTTTCAACTCTTCAAATATCTTGTCCACATACTTAACTTGATAAAGGTATTCGCAAAAAAAGAAATTTTTAAGCATTGAATAGCTGATATATTCAGTGTCATTGTAGTAGCCATTTTCAGTCTTAAATTTCTTCAAATTTGATTTTGATTTAATTTTCATATTATTTTGCACTTAATACTTGTTCAGTAAATATACTTGGATAAGCAGCTATACCTTTGAACTTCCCTGCATTGCAATCACTAATCAGATCTCTTTGCTCTTTTGATAGCTCTTTTTGCGGGTGTGCTGATAGTTCATTAACAACTTCACTTACTTTGCTACTAATTGAAACGAATTGATTTTGCTCAGCTTTCTTCTTGTTCATCTCTTCCATCGCCTTGGTCATCTTGCCTTCTTGTTTCGTTTTTGCTGGTTTAAGAACGTTACCCTCAAGTGCCTTAATTTCTGCGTCTGGGGCGCTCTCAAGCATGATTATGATGTTTT
This sequence comes from Patescibacteria group bacterium, assembly GCA_016784175.1. GTDB lineage: Bacteria > Patescibacteriota > Patescibacteriia > Patescibacteriales > BS150m-G62 > BS150m-G62. The sequence goes on from JADHVC010000014.1 coordinate 588, forward strand.
GAGCGTCAGCGTCTGCGAAATCTTCAATCTTGTCTCGACCATAAGCTAAAAGCATATTCTCTTCAGTCTTGGCTTTTACTTTCAATAGTTCTCTTATTTTTGTGATCTGCGCTTTTGAGATTTTCTTTGGTATTGCTTTTGGTTTTAGTTTTTCAGCATTTCCATTAGCGGTTTCAATAACTTGTGTTTTAACTGTCCCATTTTTGATCTCAAATTCTTCCTCAGCATAAATACCACGAATATTGCATAGCTTCTTTAGTGCATGAACTTCTGCTACTTTCTTGATCATCTCAGGTGTATGTGAGTTCCAAGTTGAGCTTTGTCTTTTATATGTTAATAAGTCAGCATATTCAACAATCTTTTCCCCATCCTTGAGTTTTACAATCGCGTAAGCCCCAATCAGTTGACCTCTGTTGATAGCTTGAAATTTGTGAGACACGGTAGTTTCCGTAGTCTTGTCATTTATGCTTACTTCAAAATGATCATTGGCATAAACTTCCATTGAATTTAACGATAGGAAGTTCTTGTGCCTCATGGCCATGCTTCTAAATCCATCTCTACCAGCAAAGATAATCACATTTCCTCTGTTATCCTTGTAGCACCAGATTTCCTTTACTAGTGGGTTCAAGTCAACTGACTTCGCTACACTCAAAAAGTAGCCCAGTTCCAGATTGGTTGTGCCTTTGGCAACTGAGTTTTTAATGATTTTTAACTCATCAGGCTCATAGCCAAGAAAAGTTAAATTTACATCATTGTCAGCAGCCGCTAGTTGATTATTTGTTGGAGTTTGATATGTTTGTGCTTGCATATTTTTTAGGGATGGTCTCAAATTCTTTGTCCATGAACAAAAGATCTTCCACAAATTTATATATTAATTTACTCTGTCTCTCGCAAACTCCGTTTACGTCTTCCTTGAATTTTTGGTCAATTGCCAACAAATGCTTGGCTAGAATTTTGAATATCTGGTTTTCCTTTGCTTCTCTCCTGATATTCTTTTCTCTGTTTTTACTAATTTTATTTTCCATATTTTTTTATTGACTCCATATGGAATGATTGGTAAGATATTCTTACTTCATGATTTATGTATGAGTAATCATGTCATATAAAGTCTTAATTAATTGTTAAGATTTTCACTTAAAACGCTTTTGGCTTTGTCGAGACTGAAGCGTTTTTTGTTTTTAATATTTTTTCCTTCATTACATTCTTCATTTTTCCTGTACCATCGCTGAATCTCATTATCATAATCCATGCTATCTAGCATGTTTCCAAAAATGTAGTTCATATTTCTTAAGTGATAGTTAATTATTATTTTTTTATTAGTCATAATTACGTTCTGTGAAAAATTAGTTTTTAGGGCAAATTTCATCCAAATAGCAATTGTCGCATAGATATTTTGCGTTAATATATTGCAACCGTTCACATGCTCTGGAGCAACCAGTACATTTATTAGGCCATCTTGGTTTGCGACTTAGAGCTTTCTTGCACTTGTAGCAAATTATTCGCTCTATATCGAAGTTAACTGCCTTAAAGGTTTGAACATTGCACCACGCATCAGCACAGCGCACGCATTTGCCACCTCTACCTTTAAACTGCTCGCATAAGATTGGTTTAGATCTGTTCTGCCAGATGGTATTCCAGCTCTCTCTATACATTTTCTCCATTTGACGTTTAATTTTGATATTTTTATCTCTCTGGGTCATATTCAATTTTCTTATTGCTTAATTTGTTTAATGAACTGTTAAATAATTGAGCTCGATTCGACCTTTAAAAACGAGCGAAAAATTTAACTTAATTGGGAGTAGAAAAAGTTACACAGACTGTTACTTCAAAAAGTTATCCACAAGGGATAATTTCTACTCCCAATAAAACCACTGAGACTTACACAAACTAAAAAAGACTAATCTGTGTTAACAGACTAGTCTTCTTGGAAGATGTAGTATTTATTCAATTTTTAGCTAATTTTAGCCAAATGGCTACCGATTGGAAGGATATATATCAACGCTTTGACCATTGTGGTGCTTTTCTGGCTTTCTTCAAGCCAGGTTTTTTACGTTCTTTTTTACGAGGGTCACGCATTAACCAACCTTTAGCTTTAAGCTTCGGTCTTAATTCTGGGTCTAGTGCTATTAGAGCCTTGACTATTCCATGTCTAACTGCTAGTGATTGTCCTTTTTTACCACCACCTTTTGTAATTATTGAAAGGTTTATGTCTTTTAAATGAGTGGTTAGTTTAAGTGGTTGTGTTAGGACTATCGTGAGGCTTGGATCGAAAAAATTATTTAAACGTTCATCGTTAACTTTGAATATTCCTTTACCATTTTCATAAAGTCTAACTCTCGCTGTAGCCGTTTTTCTTTTTCCAGTAGCACTTATAAATTTACCTTCAAATGGATTGTAGTCCTTTTGGCTAGCGATTTTTTTATCTTTGTCTGACTTTTCTGTTTCTTCGTCGCTTACTTTTTTAGCACTTGAAACTTTCTTTTTTGAATCTACCGGTTTTTTTGGTGACTTTTTTGCTACTGGTGTTTTTTCTTCTTCGGTTGTTATTTGTTTTGTTGTCATAAATAATTATTAATTTTCAATCACTAATCTTTTTAGCATGCCGTCTCTAAGTTTGTTGTTTGGCAACATTTGCTTAACAGCTCTCATTAATATATCATTAGGATTTTTTTGAAAGACATCTTTAAGCTTTAGTTCTTTCATTCCGCCAGGATACCCAGAATGTTTGAAGTACTTTTTTTGTTCTATTTTTTTTCCAGTAAATTTTAATTTTGTGATATTTGATACACGAACTACATCTCCCCCATCAATATGCGGAAGAAATTCGGGTTTATTTTTTCCTCGTAGCAAAATTGCTATTTGGCTTGCTATTCTACCAACAGCCTGTTCAGTTGCATCGATTTTGTGAACGTTTCTTTGTATTTGTTTCATATGATAAATTTAAACTAATTCAATTTGAACAATCTTTGCTCCGTCGCCTTGCCTTGCGTTTAATTTAATGATTCTTGTGTAACCGCCTGGTCTATTTTCATACTTGTCTGCAAGAACTTCAGTCAATTTTCTAATAGCAAGTACTTGAGGTAGTGCTTGTATTAATCTTCTTGTTGCAACTAAATTTTTATCCTTTGCTGTAGTGATTAATTTTTCTACAAACGGTTTTACGGTCTTTGCTTTAGCTTCTGTCGTTGTAACTTTTTCGTACATAATAATACTTGATGCTAGATTTCTAAGCATCAATTCGCGTGGTTGTTTTTTTCTGCCAAGTATTTTGTTTTTATTTCTATGTCTCACAGATCTATAGTAAAGAATTAAAAATTAAGAATATAAGTAAAGTATATATTCAAATTTAGGATTCTAAGTTATTTTTTTTCTTTTTCTTTTATTGCTTTTTTAGTTACTTCTTTTTTTGGTACTAATGAATTAAACTGTTCTATTAATATTCCGATTGATTGGTTGAATGCTTCCTGCGGTGTAATAACTCCATCCGTTGTAATATCAAGTAACAATTTATCCCAGTTTGTGATTTTCCCAACACGTGAATTTTCAATGGTGATTCCGACAGAGACAACTGGAGAGAACATGGAATCGATTTCGATGTAGCCAACTTCACCATTTTTCTCTTCGCGTGCCTCAACGCACTCATATCCTTTTCCGGCTGCAATGTATATTTCCATATCTAGAGAACCGTCCTTGTCTGTGATTGTTGCTAATATTAAATCTTTATTAATTACTTCCGCTTCCGCACTTTTTTTAATATCTTTAGCTGTTACTTGTCTTTTTCCGGATACATTTAGTTCTATCTTTACTACCTCATCAGAAAATAATTTTACTCGTAATTTTTTTAAATTTAGAATTAGTGTTAAGATATCCTCTTTAATATTAGGCAAAGCCATAAATTCATGGCTTGCACCTTTTATTTTTACGCCAATTACTGCAGCACCATCTAGACTAGAAAGAAGTGCTCGTCTGATTGAATTTCCAATGGTTGCACCGTATCCTGGAAAAAGTGCTTCAATCTCAACAATTTCGTTATTCGGGTTTTTACCTTTTTTGAATTCAATTTTTTGAGGAAGAGCTATTGTATTCATAGTGAATTTGATAGAAAAACGCAAAATTCAAAATAAGAGCTTACAAGTAATGATTTTGATTTTTGATTTTTGATTTTATTTTATCTTGAGTAGAATTCGACGATTATTTGTGTATTGATTTTTATAACACTTAAATCCTCGTTCGTCGGATTATGCAAGACTTTTATACTTAATTTCTCGCTGTCAACATTTAACCATCCAGGTGCAGTTATTTTTTTAAGTGATTCTTGAAGTGTTTTATATAATTTTGACTTCTTACTTCTTGGCGTTAGCTCTATTATGTCACCTTTCTTTACTTGGCATGAAGGAATATTGACCTTGTTTCCGTTTATTAGGTAGTGATAATGATTTGCATTTGCCCTAGCTTGAGGTTTTGATTTGGCAAAACCCGCTCTAAAGATAACATTATCAAACCTCATTTCAAGAATCCTGAGTAAATTCTCACCAGAATCACCTGGTAGTTTTTTACCTTTATTAAAAGTTAGTTTAAACTGTTTTTCCAGTATGTTATATTGTTTTTTAGCTTTTTGTTTTTCAGCTAACTGTATAGCATATCCACTTGGTTTAGTGTACTTAGATTTTGGTCCTTGTGCGCCTGGTGGATAGTTTCTTTTTGTGATCCCACATTTAGTAGTCTCACACCTATCCCCTTTAAGAAATAATTTTTCTCCAAGTCTTCTGCATTGTTTACATTTTGGTTCAAGATTTTTTGCCATGTTTTTACAAATAATTTAACTAAATATTATACTCTACGAGGTCCCTTAGGTCTGCATCCATTGTGAGGTATCGGTGTTGTGTCTTTTATTGTGCTTACATTGATACCTGACGAATTCAGTGTTCTGATTGCAGCTTCTCTTCCAGTGCCTACCCCTCTTACAAATACCGCTACTTCTTCTAGTCCAAACTCTTTTGCTTTAACGGATGCAATTTTTGTGATGATTTGTGCTGCATATGAAGTTGATTTTTTTGGTCCTTTAAAACCTGCCATTCCAGTACTTGCCCAGCTAATTACGTTTCCTTCAAGGTCAGTTAAAGAAATAATAGTATTGTTGTATGAGGCTTTAATGTAAGCTCGTCCAATTGGAACGTGCTTCTTTACCTTATTTTTTTTCTTTCTTTTTGATTTTTTGTTTTTTGAATCTTGACCGCTGGCTTCAAGTTTTTTTCTTATGCTTTCTGGTAGATCAGATAGATCATCTTTTTCCATTTTTTGCTCGCTTGATGTGCTCGGTTCATTCATATCTAGTTCATCATCTAGATTTATTGAGTAATTTTCAATCTGAGGTTCTTTATTACTCTTTTCCTTGCTTTCTTTTTTTGCTTGTACTGTTTTTTCTGTATTAAAATTAACTACAGTTTTAATTGCTGTTTCTTTTATTCCTTTTGTTTCTTTTTTATTTTTTATTTCTGGCATGTGCGTAGTTAATTTAAAATTATGTTTTTTGAGCGGATTTAGCTTTACCTGAACCTGCAGTCTTTCTAAGATTTCCTCTTACTGTTCTAGAATTTGTTTTTGTTCTTTGGCCTCTGACTGGTAGATTTTTTAAGTGCCTCATTCCTCTGTAACTACCCATATCTTTTAATCTTTTTATATTACCAGCGATCTCTCTCTTTAAGTCACCCTCTACTTTATCATTTTTTTCAATCATGGTCCTAAGCTTAGCAACATCTTCTTCGGTCAAAGCTTTGGTTCTTGTGTCTTTGTTAATACCAGTTTCGCTAAGAATTTTATTGGACTTAGTTCTTCCAATACCAAAAACATATGTTAAAGCAATTTCTATTCTTTTGTCGCTCGGGATTACTGCACCCGCAATACGTACTATCATTTATTGAAATTGAATTTACGAGTTTGGCGAAATTTTGTATCAATCGTTTATTGAACTTCATTCAAACACCCAAATCCTTTATAATGCATTATCTACAATTTAATGTATATTGTTTTATTTAAATAAGTTTAACCTTGCCTTTGTTTGTGTTTTTTTGTTACGCAAACTACCCATACTCTACCTTTTCGTCGAATGGTTTTGCACTCTTTACAGATTGGCTTAACTGATGATCTAACTTTCATTTTAAGTATAAAGTAAAATTAATTAAGTAGATTGAAATTTTTTGATATTTATCACTTATTCGTGATTTTTAACTTTTTTACAATCTATATGTGATTCTCCCTTTTGTTAAATCGTATGGACTAATCTCCAGTTTAACTTTATCGCCAGGTAAAATTCTTATTCTATTCATCCTCATTTTACCAGACAAGTGAGCAAGTACTATATTGTCATTTTCGGTTAATATTTTAAAAGTAGCTGCCGGTAAAAGCTCGATTACTTCACCCTTAACTTCAATAAAATCTTTGGAACTTAGTTGTAGATTGTCTTTTTTTGACATTAAATATTAGAATTTATTTTTTTATTTATTATTAGTTAAATTCTTTAAGGTATTTTATATTAATTATTTTTGTGTGTCAAGAGTATTTTTTAGTATAGCTTTAATTCGTCGCACTCCTGCGCTTGAACTTTCTTCTTTTACTATTTTAAAGTGACCTAAATCTTCGGTGTTATTGGCGTGTGGACCGCCACAAATTTCTTTTGAAAATACTTCCTTTTCGCTCTCAATTGTATAAACTTTAACTTTTTCATCGTATTTTAACTCAAATACCCCAATTGCTCCTTGTTCTTTAGCATCTTCGACACTCAGTTCTACTACATTTATTTGCGCTTTAGCGTTTATTGCTCGATTTACTATGCTTTCTATTTTAATTAGTTGTTCCGGTGTTAGTTTTTCTGGGTGTGAGAAATCAAATCTAAGACGCTCGCCTGTAATGTTTGATCCCTTTTGTTCAATATGATTACCAAGTACTTGTTTTAAAGCACTTAGCATTAAGTGAGTAGCTGTATGTAGTTTCGCTGTTTCTATATTAGTGTCTGCAAGACCACCCTTAAATTTTGCCTCGCTGCTAGTTCGTGAAAGTATTTGATGTTTTTTGAGCTCTTCTTCAAATTCCTCTATATTTAATGTTAATCCATCTTCCATGGCTAGTTCTTCAGTCATTTCAAGTGGAAAGCCATAAGTCTGATAGAGATTAAATGCTTCCGTACCGCTAATTATTTTTGAGTCTTGACTTTTGATTTTTTTATATTCAATTATTCCTTTTTCTAGCGTAGTTTTAAATTTAGCCTCCTCTTTGTTAAATTCGTCTATTATCTTATTCTTATTTTTACTTAATTCAGCATATATGTTATTATAATCATTAATTATAATTTCTGCAACTAATGCTATCCATGAATCTTTTTTGATTTCTAGATTCCTTGCGAAGCGAATAGCTCTTCTTATTAATCTGCGTACAATATAGCCTTGGTCAGTATTTGTTGGAACAATTCCCCTTTCGTCACCAATTATAAATACAGCGGATTTTAGGTGGTCAGAAATTATTTCAAATTCACGTTGATAGTCTATGTATTTTTTGTCACTTAATTCTTCTATCTTAGTTAAGGTGTTTATGAATAGGTCTGTTTCAAATACATTGTTTTTTCCTTGAACTACCATTGAGATGCGTTCTAACCCTCCACCAAAATCAACATTTTTATTTGGTAATTCGGTCCATCCATTGGCAGTTTTTTGGTACTGCATGAAGACGGAGTTGCCAATTTCAATGAATCTGCCACAATCACAATTTACATGACAAAATTCGCCAAATTTTTTATCGTGGTTTTTTTTTGTGTCATAGAAAGTTTCAGAATCTGGTCCGCCTAGTTCACCTATTGCATCTCCTCTTTGCCACCAGTTTTTGTCTCGATAAGCAAATATTCGTTCATTTTGAAAATCGATCTCTCTACCTGGACCTATTTCTCCTTTACCATCAGTATCAGGTCCAATATTTGCTTCTACACTGTATTTACCAAAGATGTTGATTAATGTGTTTATGGATTCACTATCGCGTTCTATTTTAAGTTTTTCATCACCTAAGTAAATAGTTTGGTATAATCTGCTTGGATCTATTTTAAATTCTTCTATTAATAGTTCATACCACCAATCTAACTGTTCTTTTTTGTAATAGTCCCCTAGTGACCAGTTGCCGAGCATCTCAAAAAAAGTATTATGTCTATTATCTCCTACTTCGTTAATATCTTCTGTTCGACAGCATTTCTGAGAGTTTGCCAATCGATTACCATTTGGATGTCTTTCTCCCATTAGATAGGGTATTAGTGGCGACATTCCTGAATTGATAAATAATAAGGATGGATCATTTTCTGGTACTAAAGAAGAGCTTGCAATTATGGCATGCTGTTTTGCTTGAAAAAAATTAAGATATTTTTCTCGAATTTGTTGTGAGGTTAACATAAATATAATTTATCTATCATATATATCATCATAGCGGATAATATCATCTTCTTCAAGGTAGTCCCCTGTTTGAACCTCGATTATCTCCAAATTTATTTTTCCAGGGTTTTCTAATCTGTGACGAGTATAGGCTGGGATAAAGGTGCTTTCATTTTCTTTTAGTGTTTCTTCTTTTTCTCCGTTTATAATCTTTGCAACTCCTGAAACAACTATCCAGTGTTCTGCTCTATGATAATGGGCTTGTAAGCTTAGTTTCTCGTTGGGGTAGACAGTTATTTTTTTTGCTTTATGTTTTTCTCCATTCATTAGGATTTCAAATTTTCCCCAAGGCCTATGCACTATTAAGTTATGCTCAAGTTCTTTAATGTTTTTTTCTTTCAGTTTATTTACAACTTCCTTTACTTGAGAGCTTTCCCCTTTTTTTTGAATAAGTATTGAATCATTAGTTTCGATGATTATTAAATCCTCTACGCCTACTGCAGCTATTAGTCTGTTATTTTCTGAGTGTGCAAAGATATTTTTTGAATTATGTGTTATTAGTTTTTCATTATTTTTTGTAATATCAGCTAAAGCATCAAATGAGCCTATATCTGTCCAACCGAAATCACCTTCGAATACTATTGCGCGTTCTGATTTTTCAGTTATGGCATAGTCTATGGATATATTTGTAAGTGAACCAAAGTTTTCTTTAAAATTACTGTAGGTCGTTTTTAGTAAGTTAAATATTTCTGGACAGTGCTTATTTATTTCTTGAATATACGATTTAGCATTAAATATATACATGCCAGCATTCCAAACATAATCGCCGCTTAACATATATTCTTCAGCTTTTAATTTATCGGGCTTCTCCTTGAAGGCTTCAACTATAAAGTGATTTTTATTTTTTTGACCTTTTTTAATATATCCATATTCTGTTTCTGGTTTTGTTGGAGTTATACCTATTGTTCCGATTTTGTCACTTAATTCACTAATGGCAATTTGTAATAAATCTATGTATTTATTGTTGTTACGAATGCAGTGATCCGAAGGTAATGCTATGATTGGTTCGTGAGGCGGGATGTGCTTAATTTCGGTTAGAAATTTAATTGCTAAGCTGATGGCAGGAGCGGTATTTAAGCTGATTGGTTCGACCAATATATTGTCTTTTGGAAAGTTGTAATATATATCTCTAATTTGATTAAAAACATTGAAATAGTTTTCTTTGTTTGTGACAAAATAAATATTGTTCGCATGGATTAAACTATTTATGCGAATAAAAGTTTCTTGCAATAGTGATTTATCTGAATAAAGTTTTAGGAATTGCTTTGGATAATTTTTACGACTAAGTGGCCACAGTCTAGTTCCTGACCCTCCACATAAAATAATCGAATGCATAATTTTATAGATAGATTGATAATTATAAATACTAGCAAGGTATTATAAAGAGTGCAAATTCAGATATCTATATAAAAAAAAGCCGCATTTTTTATATGCAGCTAATAGTTTTGTTTACGCAATTTTAGTGATAATTTTAACAATATTTCCGTCGCCAATATATTGTATTTGGATTGTCTGCAGTATGTTTGTTAGAGCTATTCCTCTGCCATGTATGTGGCTGGCTCTTTCTGGTGAGAAGTGTAGGTATTCTTTCCAGTTAAATCCTGGACCAGGATCTTGAATTGATATTTCTAGTGTGTCGCTGGTCGTAAAGAATGAAATAATCGCATGCCTGTGCTTGTTTTCTGGACGCTTTAGTAAAATTGCTATTGTTTTTTGCCAAACCCCGTCTTTTATTAATTTGCCTTTTTGATCGTAACCTATAGCTAATACGCCGTGCTCTATAGCGTTGTAGCCTAATTCTGTTATGGCTCTTGCGCATCCAAGAGGGTCTTTTGCTTTTTTTGATATCATTTGAGCTATATCATCTACGTCGTAAAAATTACGTAGGTAAAAGCTACCTTGTTGTAGTAATAAAAGAGCATTATCAGCGCATCTCAGACACTCTTTTAGATTTTTTACAGGGCTGTGATCAAATAAAGCTGACTTTACTAACAGTAAGAATGATTTGCGTTCTATTGGTTTTTGCGTGTGATAGTGAGCTCCATCTCTTCCCGCATCCTTGATTAATTGAAAGCTATCGTCTTCTGTGAATATAATAATTGGGATACTTGCGAATCGAATATCTTTTTTAATCTGAGCAATCAAAGTTAGACCACAATCCTTGGTTTGGGTTAAGTTTATTATTATCAAATCAAAAGATTTTGGTTTATTGCTTAGACGCTTCCAAACATTCTTGCATGTTTTTGTTGTTTTGGTAGTGCCATTAATGCTTTTTAGCATGGTTTGCACTTGTCGGCAGGTAGGTCTGTGTTGATCTATTATGAGAGATTGGAATGATGTTGACATTGTAAATCTCCTGGTTTATTAAAGAGCGAGCATGACTGTTAAGTGACTTAAGTTTATTCTATTAATTCAGAATAATCAAGTGTATTTATAAAGCATTGGAGAATAAAAAAAATAAATTACTGGTACTTTAAATTATTAGCTAATCCTGCTACAATAATATTATATTATAATAAGTGTAAGAGTGAATAAATAATAATAAGTTTATTTTTGTATACTTATTTATTTTTTAAATTTAAATTTTATTTTGTATGTATTTAATCATTATTTTGCCGATAATTTCTGGTGTTTTTATTGCTCAGACTATAAAAATATTAACTAGATTACTAAGAAAAGAGAAGGTGACTTGGAAGAGCTACTTAGCATACTCTGGTATGCCATCAGGTCATGCCGCTATGGTGGTTTCGCTGTCAACTATTATTGGGTTGCGAGAAGGTTTGGATTCGGCTATCTTCGGATTGTCTTTTATTTTTTCTTTTTTGGTTATTAGGGATGCTGTTGGTTTGAGGCGATATTTAGGACAGCATGGTAGAACGTTAAATATTCTAGTCAAAGATCTGGAGGATGATAAAGTACTTGAAAGTCATTACCCTCAACTACTTGAGCGCGTTGGACATACACCATTTCAAGTTGTGGTTGGTGGCTTAATTGGCTTTTCTGTGAGTGTAATTGGTTATTATCTTAGTATTGGATAGGTGAAGTATTTTTTGATCTCTTATGAGTTGAATTTAGATTAGTGATTCGTATTTTATGTTATCGGGTTTTTCAATTTTTAGTATTTTTAATATGGTAGGGGTGATGTTTATTGTTGAGCCTGTTGGTTCAAGCATGCTTAAGTCATTGTCGGATATTTCTCTTCTGTTGATACATTTTCCTTGAAAGTGGTTGTCTATTAATATAAAGGGTACGGGATTGGTCGTTGGGCCAATATTGTTTAAATTAATCATATTGTCTATCATTTCTTCGGCATTGCCATTTCGAGAGGTTATGATAATCGTACCATCTTTTTTTAGCACTTGTTTGACTATTTCGTCTATGCATTTATCAATGTGCTCAATGGATTCTATAGTTTTATCTATATTCCCTTGGTTTGCATAGGTATTAATATCGGAAAAGATTACTTTTATAAATTTATATTGATCTTTTTTTATAGTCTCAACTGCTTTATTTTTAAGTAGAATGCTTGAGTTTCTTATTTCATTTCTGTTTATTGGATTTATTGAGGATTTTATTATGTTGATACTGCTTAATCTATAATTCTCATTACCTGCAATGTATCCATATGAATCACAAATTATTGTTTGTTCTATAGCATTATTACGTAGGATATATGATAAGGATAGATTGGATCTAGATTTTGCAAAAAAAGATTGCACAGAGTGATTGTGAATTTTCTTAGAAAATGTTGCAATTTTTAAATTTGTAATTTCTGATGGCGGTAGGTCGGTAGCTTGTGAGTTGCCAAGTATTAATTCGAGTAATTGTTTAGTGTTGGCTTGTTTAAAGTTAGTAAAAATTATTCCATTGTTATTTTTTATTTTTCCAATCGGTTGGTTGTTTTTTGTTATTATGGTTGGTGTGAATTCTTTATCAAAAATTGCATTCTCGTAGCTTTTATTTATTGCATCTATTGGATTGTTACTCTGCTTCCCAGTTCCAAATACGATTGCGTCATAGGCTTTTTTTGTTCTTTCTATGTGGTTGCTTTTATCCATTCCATAGAAGCTACCAGTAACGCTAGCAATTTTAACGGATTGATTATTAATAAAAGTTAATTCAATTTCCTTTATTAAATTTACTCCTTTGTGGCCTTTGTACTCTATTCCATCTAGTATGGCGTGTATAAAAATATTCTTACATTTTTTTTGTATGCAGTATTTTATTAGTTCTATGGTTTTTGCAAAGCTTGAACTGCTTGGACTTTCTGTCAGTAAAGTAATAATATGTATGCTTGATTTGTGTTTTAAGCAGTGGTTGATCGTATTATTTATGGTTTTATTTTTTTTTATACAAAAAAACTGAATACTTTTTGTATTTAGAGTAGTTGTTGGGTAGTTTGTAATATAACTATTGAAATTTGGAGTTTTTGCTTTAATGAATGCATTGCCAAAATAGTTTTCGTTTACTCCCCAGCCGTCTAATAATAGCAAGACAAGTGGTTTTGTTTGGTGTTTTTTCATAGTTTAAAATAAAATAACCCCAATTGAGGTTATTGTATTTCATATAATACCATGAAAATGTAATTTATGTAAAGGTTTAGATTGGTAACTACTCATTATATCTACATCACTTTTTCGCTTAGGATGGAATATTGGGCAATTTTTTACGTACAATTTAACAAAAATTTTAAACTCGCTTCACTTATTTTATTATCATACTCCTCCCTGTCATTTCTTTTGGTTTCGGAGTGTTTGTTAGGTGGAGGATCGTGGGCGCTATATCGCATAGTTTTCCGTCTGACCTCAATTTAATTTTATTACCCAAATTTTTATTAATAATGATGAATGGTACTTTATTTGTGGAGTGTTTCGTGTCGATTTCATCTGTTTTTAAATTTATCATTTCCTCTATGTTTCCGTGATCTGCAGTAATGATAATAGTCCCCTTCATTTGTAGGTAAGCCTTGGTGATTTGCTTTAAACAGGAGTCTGTAATTTCACAACATTGGATGCCAGCTTTTAAATTCCCAGTGTGTGCGATCATATCTGGGGCGGCCAAATTCAGTACTGTGAAGTCATTGTGCCATATTCTACCATCTTTTTGGATTGGTGTGAGCTTGAAAGAATGATGCCTTAAATTATTAATAACAAGCTCTGTTAACTCAGTTGACTTCATTCCAGGTGCTTCATCATAATATTTGCAGTTTGGGGAGGAGATGACCTTCCATTTTTCACCGTTTAGTGGTTTTGAATACCCGCCATTAAAAAAATAGGTAACGTGCGCGTATTTTTCTGTTTCTGCGACATAAAGTTGCGTGTGGTCTTCCATTGCTTTTGGGAGAGTGTTTATTAGTTCAACACCTGGAAAAGCTGTCTTGATACTATCCAAGTCTGGACCAAAGTCTGTCATTGTAATAAATTTAATATTTTTTAATACTTTCTTCCTTTTAAAGGAGTTTGGATTTTGTTTTTCAAACTCTTTTTGAACAAAGCATTTAGTTAACTGTCTGGCTCTATCGGAACGTAAATTAAAAAATATTATCGCGTTGTTATCGCTAATTCTAGGTAGTTGCTTTTTATTAGCTGTCATTACGAATGGTTCGATGAATTCGTCTGTGAGCCCAGTATTATAGCTTTGCGTGATTGCAGCTTGTGGGCTTATGGCCGTTTTTCCCGTACCTGAAACTAATGCGTCGTAGGCTAGCTCTGTATTTGCCCAATTCTTTTTACGATCCATTCCAAAATATCTTCCCATTATTGTACTAATTTTTTTTTCTCCACCTAGAATATCTCTTTGAATGCTTGTGATATATTTGAGTGCGCTTCTTTGTGACGAGTCTCTTCCGTCTGTAAATAAATGCAGAAAGTAATTATTAAATTTTTCTCTCTTCATTAATTCGATTAAGGCTTTTAGGTGGTCAGGTAGCGAGTGAGGACTCATAACGCCAGAAACTAGACCCATTAAATGGATGTTGCTTTTATTTTTCTTTGCATGATGAATCGCACTTAAAAAAGCTAAATTTTTATAAAAAAGTCCTTTTTTAATAGCGCTATTAATTCTTACGGCTTCTTGCTCAACAATTCGTCCAGCTCCTATGTTTAAATGTCCCGCCTCTGAATTTCCATCTTGTTTATTTGGTAATCCAACATATTTACCGTGCGCATAAATACTAGTGGATGGGTATGTTTTTTTGAGATAGTCAAAAAAAGGGGTGCGTGCGGTAGTAATCGCGTTACCACTCGATGCTTTGGCTATTCCCCATCCGTCCAAGATTATTAAAATAATTGGAATGTTATTTTTCATTTATTTGCAATATTTCTTCGATTTTCATTAAGCGATTATATTTTGCCAATCTTTCGCTTCTAGAAAGTGCGCCTGATTTTATAAAATTTGCTCCAGTTGCTACTGCTAGGTCAGCAATAAAGTCGTCACATGTTTCCCCGCTCCTGTGGGATACCATGATTTTGTATTTATTGGCTTGCGCAAGTTTTATGCATTGGATAGTTTCTGTAAGAGTTCCAACTTGGTTTGGCTTTATTAAGATAGTATTTCCTGCTTTTTGCTCAATTCCTTGGCAAAGCCGATCGATATTCGTTGTGAATAGATCGTCTCCTATAATTAGTAATCTGCTATTCATGCGAACAGTCCATTCTTGCCAACCTTGCCAATCATCTTCGGCTAATCCATCTTCAATATACACGATAGGATATTTATGCAACCAGTTTTCGTATAGGTCAATTAGTGAAAGCGAGGTGAAATAGGAGCTATCTAATTTAAATATATATTGTTTTGCTTTTGGATTGTATAATTCGCTTGATCCAACATCAATGCCGATGCCAATGTCTTTGTGTGGCTCATAGCCAGCTAAAATAGTAGCAGACATTATGTAATCTAAAGCGTCTATGCTTGAGTTGATGTCTGGGGCGTATCCACCTTCATTTCCAACATCGGTATCTAAGTTGTTCTTTTTAAGAACTTTAGCTAGTTCGTGAAAAATTTCTGCGCCTATTCTGACTTTTTCTGAAAACTTTATTTTTGATTTGAGTGGTACGATTAAAAATTCTTGAAAATCTAAGTTTGTGTCTGCATGTTTTCCTCCGTTGAAAATGTTAAAACACGGCGTTGGTAGAGTGAATTTTTTTTGCTTAAATCTATATGTTTTTGAGATGTATCTAAAAAGCTCGGTTTTTTTTGATGCTGCTCCAGCTCTAGCGCAAGCAAGGGAGACACTAAGAATAGCATTGGCACCTAATTTGCTTTTGTCTTTTGTGCCGTCAAGATCTATCATCGTGTAATCGATAAACTCTTGTTTGTATATATTGCTACTCTTAAGTTTAGTATTAATTGTTTTGTTAACATTGTTTACAGCTTTCTTTACACCTAATCCACCATATCGATTTTTATCATTGTCACGAAGTTCAAATGCCTCATATTTGCCTGTAGAAGCACCTGATGGCACACTAGCTATTCCCACAATGCCATTCTCAAGTAAAACTTCTGTTTCGATGGTTGGATTTCCCCTTGAGTCAAGAATTTCTCTAGCTCTAATTAGTTTAATTTTAGACATTCAATTTAAATAATTATGAGATTAGTATATTTCGTATTCTACTGTTACAAACATTTTTATTTTTGTTGAGCCAGCTTCAATTGAAGGGCTCGGTGCAGAACCACCATATCCAACTGCTTCATCTTTCATACTTACAGCTCTTATCATTATTGGATAGTCGATAGAGCCACTAGACTCGCTAAAATTTATTACTTTCCCAAGTTTAATATTTAGAGATTTTGCTAGTGCTTCTGCTTTAATATTGGCGTTTTCTAGAGCTTTCATTCTTGCCTCTTGTTTGAGTTTTTCTGGTTCATCAATTGAAAACGATAGTCCACTGACTTGGTCTAAATTATTGTCTCCAGCAAGTTTTAAAACTTCACTAATGACTTCTAGGTTTCTTATTTTTATGTCAATGTTTTGACTAACAATGTATCCTTTTAAAATTCTTCTTCCTTCAATCCAGTCATATCTTGGATTGATGTTATAGTTTGTCGTTTTGATATCTTTTTTGTCAATTTTTAGATCTTCTTTTAATTGGTTAATGACTTTGTTGATTGTTCGGGTGTTTTCAGTTTGTGCATCTTCGATTTTGATTTTTTCCGTATTTAATCCAAGTTGAATATTCGCGACATCTGGTGTTCCGTCTATTTCTCCTTCTCCGCTCATCACTATTGAATGTTGTTTTTCTTCTGATATTCCAATATAGTTATAGGTCTTAGTTGAGTTGCGTATTAATGTGCCAACATAAATTGTTGTTACGATGGATAATATTGCACAAGTTATGCTTAGTAATTTTATTGGCATAGGTTGTAAGCTTATTTAGTAATATTTTTTAAACCAGGCATGTCTTTACCACTTAAGTAAGAAAGCATTGCGCCACCACCTGTGGATATCCAATCTACATGTTCTGACATTTTTGTTTTATGTAGCGCTTCAATTGTTTCGCCACCTCCAACAACTCCAAAAGCGGGTCCTTTAGATCTTGCAGCAATTATTCTGCCGAGTGCTATTGTTCCATGCTTGAAGGTGTCTTCTTCGAACTTTCCCATTGGTCCATTCCATACGATAGTCTGAGCTTTTTTAATTATGTTTGAATAGAGCTTGATAGTTTCTGGCCCAATGTCGAGTATTTTGTCATAAGCGCTAATGTCTTTAATTGGTTTTACTGTTATTATTTCACCTTTGTGCTTATCGTATGTTCTTATTACAACATCAATTGGTGTTAAAATTTTTTTTTGTTTAGAATTTGCAAGTTTTTTCTTAATTAATTTTGCGTCAGTTAGAGCCATTTGAGATATGCCAGTTTCATTCCCTAAGAATTTTAGAAAAGTATTTGCAACTCCACCCCCAAGTAATATATGATCAGCTTCTTTGTAGAGCTTGAGCAATAGCGGCATTTTTGTTTCTAGTTTGATGCCTCCAATAATTACAACGAATGGTTTTTTGGCGTTTAATACTCTATCTAAGCTGGCTAGCTCTCGTTCTAATTGAAGTCCTCCATGTGACTCGATGTATTGGTTTATTGCGTTTACACTAGCATGCGCTCTGTGTGATACTGCAAAAGCATTATTTACATAGATGTCGGCGAGTCTTGAGAGTCTTTTAGCGAATCGTTTTGAGTTATCAACCTCTTCTTTGTGTTTACGAACATTTTCGAGCACTATAATATCACCATTATTCATTTTCGATATCTCTTCTTCTACTTTAAACCCAAGACAGTTGTCAATAAAAGTAACTTTTCCTTTAAAGATGTGACTATATTCTTCATTAAGTATTTTTTGTAACCGAAGCGCTACCGGCTTTAAGGTGCTTGAAGCAGTTATGTGACTGATTATAACGATGCGACATTTTTTTCTTAAAAGGAAAAAAATTGTAAGTAGGCTGGCTCGAATTTTGTAGTCATTCTTAACTTTATTTCCATCCATTGGTATATTAAAATCGACTCTTAAGAGTATTTTTTTTCCATTGAGATCTTTAACTTTGCTTATTGACTTGATTCGCATTAGACTTGGGGATAATTTAAGTATTTTTATTTATTATAGCACATATTTAAAATTATAGTGAAAAGAAAATTATATAAATTATGGTAATTTTTGAAAATTTTAATTTCTACATCCACCTAGCTGTAATGATTAGTAAAAAGATTCCTAGAGCGCCAGCACTTAAGTAGAGCCGTATGGTTTTTTTAGATAAATCTGATTTTAGGAAATGATGAACTAATCCTATAATTACGTAATAGCACAGAGATAGTAGTAATCCTAGTGTGAAATAACTGAAAGGTAAGAATGCAATAACGAGTGCGAGCTCTGTGATTGAAATACTTAAGGCTGCTAATATGAAAAATAAGCTTTCTTGTTGCTTGAGAGGGGTATATTCATTTTTATTTTTGTCAATCTTTTTGAGAGTTGTGAGTATGCTCAGCATTGATAAAGAAGTGATTGATCCAAAATATATGCAGAGTGGAATGAATGTTATATTAAGATGAATATCAAGTCCATAGATTAGAGATGTTCCAAAAAAAAAGGCTAAAAAATTACCATAAAAAATGATATTTATAAAGTAATGAGTATTTGAGTTTGATATGCGACTAGATAAATTATAAAAAGCTTTAAAATACCAGTATATGAAAAATGTGCTTGTGACAAATAAAAATTGTATTAAGATTTTATTTGCTATTAGGATAGAGAAAAGTAAAATGCTTGATGTAAGTAATGTTGGTAGAATCGTGTAACTCCATTCTTTTTTTTGTCTGAGAGTAATTTTTATTATAAATAGATTTGCAACAATTAGTGCGATGTAGATTAAATTGTGACGAAAAAAAAATAATTCAAAAATACCAAAGATTATACAGGCATTTATTATGCTTTTTAGCTGGTTGTTCATGATTTGAGGGATTTTAAAATGAATCTGGTGATAGTTCTTTTAATTCTTCCCAGTCGTTGGTTTCAGAATTCCATCTGTATGCCATAAAATGAGATTGAAAATCAGTTTCTGAATATATATATGTTATATTCGATTCTGCACCGATTCGATTTGAATACATGACTTTTTTGTCTAGCACAACAGGTTTTGTTATTAGTTCTAGTCTAACTTCACCAATTGGGTTTTTAAAACTTATATATTCAATTTGAACCCCACCTTCTTCTTCTGAATGCTCGGTGCCCATATCAATAACTTCGAATTTATCTTTTATATCGCTGATAATATCGTTCCATCTTTCTTTTGTCATAAATGTTCTTAAATTAATTCTTAGGTATCTACTCACTATATCTGCATTATTTTTGAGCGCATATGGAATGTGTAGTAATTTTTAGCACAATTTAACTTAAAAAAATTTTATGTTTGAGTGAAGCGAGTTTAAAATTTTTGTTAAATTGTGCGTAAAAAATTGCCCAATATTCCATCCTAAGCGAAAAAGTGATGCAGATATAGTGAGCAGTTTCATTCTTAGTAGTAAACTGCTTTATTATCACCTCCTACCATGTATTTTTTTGCAATAGTTGGGTCGACAAGTTTAGTTTTAACAAGTTGTGCAAGGAATTTATCCATGGTTATCATCCCCTCTTTTGTACCAATTTGGATAGAGGATTGGATTTGGGCTGATTTATTTGTTCTAATTAAGTTTGATACGGCATTATTATTAATTAATATTTCAAAGGCAGCAATTCTTCCACCACCTATTTTAGGAATTAGCCTTTGAGATATTACCGCTCGAAGAGATGATGCTAGTTGAATTAGAATTTGTTTTTGTTGGTGTGCTGGAAATATGTCAACTATTCTTTCTACGGTTTCTATTGCACTTGAAGTGTGAAGGGTTGAAAATACGACATGTCCTGTTTCCGCTGCTGTTAATGCTGCTGAAATTGTTTCTAGGTCTCTCATTTCTCCAACCATTATGATGTCTGGGTCTTGTCTTAGAGCATGCTTTAGTGCTTTGTGAAATGATTTTGTGTCTTGCCCTAATTCTCTTTGTTCAATAATGCTTTTGTCTTCTGTGAATTTGTATTCGATTGGGTCTTCGATTGTAATAATATGTTCAGCTCTATTTGAGTTGATCGTGTTGATCATAGAGGCAAGGGTTGTTGATTTACCGGATCCAGTTGGGCCAGTTATTAAAACTAGTCCATTCATTAGATTTGTTAAATCTTTCATGATTGGCGTAAAATTTAGTTCATCTGGTGTTTGAATGTTATTTACAATTAAACGAGCTGCTAACGCTACTTTACCTTGTTGATAGTGTAAGTTTATTCTGAATCTGTGGTCAAAGTATTCGTGAGAAAAATCTAGATCAAGTTCTTTATTAAACTGTTCTTTTAGTTCCTCGCTAAGTATAGAAAAGATTTCTTTTTTTATGTAATCATCTCTAATGACATTTTCTTCAATTTCAATAAGTGTTCCATTAACTCGTAGTCTTGGAATACTACCTTCAATTAGGTGAAGGTCAGAGGCTCCTCTATCTATTGTTTGTTTGAAGTATTTTTCAATTGACATTTTATTTTGTTGATATAATAGTTAGGTATTTAGAAATGTGCGACTAAAATATTTATTTTTTTATTGAATATTGACAACCGCAATATGTTTGTCGATATAGATTTAATTCTTTTGATAGAGTAACTGCTTTTTTAAATCCATCGTCTTTCTTAAAGTCTTTGTTGAGGAATTTAATATCAGCATCCTTTACTAATTCTAATCCAAAGTTCAAAATTGTTTTTGAGTCCTTGTGCGGACTTACGGTGAGTGTGGTGGTGAAATAATCAAATTTCATTGTCAGTGCTAGGTCGCGTGTTTTTTGTAGTCTATCATGATAGCATATTTTGCACCTTTCACCTCTTTCTGCTTCCAGCTCGAAACCTTTTATAATTTTTTCCCAATATTTATGGTCATAATCTGCAATTATTAATTTATAGTTAAATTCTTTAGCTATTTTAATTGTTTCATTAAGCCTTTTGTTGTATTCAAAGAGTGGGAATATGCTTGGATTGTAGAAGTATAATGTAACATTGTAGCCTTGTGTTAGTTCATTAACAATGTTGGCTCCACAACTCATGCAGCAAGTATGCAAGAGTATATTAGGTAGTTTTTTTTTCATATAGTTTGTAGAGACAAAGTCCTGCAATGGTACCAAGAAAGTCAAACATTAAATCGTAAAAAGAAGATGATCTACCAGCTATAAAGGTTTGATGATATTCATCGCTGATTGCATAGATCATGCATAGGCAGATTGACATAAGAAATATAGATTTTAGGTTGTATTTTGTCCATTTGTTGAAGTTTATTACTAATAAAAGACAAAGGACTAAATACTCGATGAAATGAGCCACAATTTGCGTCCATTCATATTTTAACATTTCACTGATGTTAAACTTATGTGCAGTTTCTACTACAACAAACTCTTGGTGAGATAGCGCAAAAATAAATATTAACCAATATATTAAAAAGACTAACCAAGAAAATTTATTGAATTTCATAAATTGTTTTTAGTTTATTAATTGCCACCAAATCGTCTTTTTCTACGAGAATATTCCTCAAGGATATTATTTGTATCTTGTTTTTCAAACTCTGGCCAATACTTTTCTAAAAATATAAGTTCTGAGTAAGCAGATTGCCAAAGTAAAAAGCCTGATGTTCTTTTTTCTCCAGATGTTCTTATTATTAAGTCTGGGTCACTGAGCTCCTTTGTGTAAAGATATGAATTGATTAATTTTTCGCTAATTTTATCTTTACTAATTTTGTTTTTGACTATGTTTTTTACTGCTTCTACTATTTCCAGCCTTCCACCATAGTTCATGCATATATTGATTGTTCCGTTAGTGTTATTTTTTGTTTCTCTCATGATTTTCTTACACTCATCTGGTAGGTCTCCTGGTAGCTCGTCTAGTTTACCGCTAACGATTATCTTGTGTCCTTTTTTTTGTGCACTTATGGATTCTTCTTCAATAGCTCTTTTTAATAGAGCCATTAGGTAGTTAATTTCTAGTTGAGATCTTTTCCAGTTTTCTGACGAAAAAGAGAAGAGTGAGACTATTTTAACTCCTTTTTCGAAAAACCATTCAGGTGTTTTTTTTGCTATTTTGTATCCTTGAAGGTGGCCTTCGATACTTGGAATATTGCGTTCGCTTGCCCACCTTCTATTGCCATCCATAATTATGCCAATATGGTTTGGGACTAGCTCTTTTTTACTGTCAGAATTAGACATAGGCTAAATTTATTTGCTAATTTTTATTAATTTTATTTTGCTAGTTTTTCCATTAATTATTATAACATTTTGAATGGGAATATCAAGGTTTTTAGCTAAAAACTTCATTAATTCTGCATTCGCTTTATTTTTTTCTGGTTTAGCCTTTAAGCTTATTTTATATGTTCCATCTTCCATTATTTCTGTAAGTTTGGTTGATATTGATGCTGGATAGATTTTAGTGTTAATGTAGGTTGTATTTTTAAATTGTAATTCTTTTTTTAAATCTTTAAACATCCGCTGAATATTTTGGTATTATTATATTTTTCTTCTTGGTTGCATAATTGAGCGCATTGACAGTTACTACACCGATTCTTAGTGAGGTAAAGCTAGAGCCTGAGTTGTTTATTGTTATCGAGTTTAAATTTTCTGCATTGCAAGAATTTCTCGTGAGAATATCGTCTATTGAGGTTAAAAGAATTTCTGTTTGTTTAAATTCTGAAATAGTATTTATAGAGTCTATCAATTTTTTGCTTTTCGATAGTGATAGATTTATTGAATCTTTATTTGAGGTGTCTATGTTAAGATTTGTCATTTTTGAAAATTTTTACAATCCAGTTAAAAATGAAAATATAGTTATTATTAGCGGCCAGATAAAATTTAGTATTCCAGCGTAAAGAAAGAGTATGATAATAAATATACCATAAGGTTCAATCCTGTGCATAAATATTTTAGCATTTGTCGGCAAATATGTGGTTAATACTTTTGAGCCATCAAGCGGTGGTATGGGGATAAGATTAAAAATCATCAAGAGCAAATTTATAAAGCAGAAAATTATGGACATTACAAATACGCTAGATAGCATGGAGTCGTTCATAGTATTTATTAGGCGATCGTAGTCTTTTAGAAAGAAGTTGTTTACGAGTGTGTACTTTATTTGGTCTGTTAGTGGCAACAATCTTGCTATCAAGCCAAAAAATGTAGCTAATGCGAAATTGCTTATCGGACCACCAATAGCAACTTTTAGGTCACCATATTTTTGATCGATTAGATTGTATGGATTGTAGGGTACTGGCTTTGCCCAACCAATAATAATACCGGTTTTTGTTAATATAAGTAGTGCTGGCAATATTATTGTGCCAAATAGGTCAATGTGCGCAATAGGATTAAGTGTTAATCTCCCTTCATTTTTTGCAGTATTGTCGCCTAGTTTGTAGGCAACCCATCCGTGTGCGTATTCATGAAGTATTGCGGAAATTACGAGTATTATTATTATTAGTATAGATATCGGCATAGTTTTAATTTAAAGCCTCAATGTTTTAAAAATTCTTTTGTTAGTAATTCAGCTTGTTTGTAATTTTTTACCCAGTGAATGGTCACTCCTTGTTTTTCCCACCTCTTTAACCAGTTAAGTTGCTTTTTTGCGAATTGCTTTATGGCTAAATATAACTTATCTTTCATTTCATCATAATCTAGCTTGTTCTGCAAATAATAGGCGATATATCTATATTCTAAGCCAAAGTTTTCCAGTCTTTTATATCCTATGCCTGATTTATGTAGAGCAATAACTTCATCGATCATTGCTTCTTTTTCTAAGCGATGGATTAAGCGTTCATTAATTCTTTTGTGAAGAGTTTCTTTTGGTAAGGTTATGGCAATTAGAAGTGGGTTAAATGCTGATTCTTTATGTTTTTTGCCTGAAGTTAATTTGCTATCAACTTTTTCAATATATCTTATTAGTCTTTGCTTATTATTCTTTTCACTGTTGTTTAAATTTAAAGCAAATTCCTTGTTTTTTCTTTTAAGATAGTTAAATAATTCATTTGATTCTTTCTTTTCGAGTATTTTTCGTTTTGTTAAATCTGGTTTTGACTCACTTAATTCGTATTCATCAATAATGGATTGCGCATACAACCCTGACCCACCGACTATGATGGGAATTTTTTTTCTTTCAATTACATTTTTTATAGCTAAATAGGCTTTTTTTTGATATTCTGCCAGATTGAAATCTTTCTTGGGAGATAATATATCAATTAGGTGGTGCGGAATGTTGATTTTTGATCCATTGTTTATTATGGTGAAATCTTGTAAGTCCTTGCCTGTACCAATATCCATCCCTATATAAACTTGTCTTGAGTCAGCAGAGATTATTTCGCCATTAAAATTGCACGCTAATTCAACTCCGAGTTTCGTTTTTCCTGTTGCAGTTTGACCCAGTATGGCTATTATCTTATCTTTTTTCATTTATCTGCACTTCTTTATCTTCTATTAATTCTCCCTCAAGTTCGATGCCTGAATGTTTGTCGTTAGCCTCGGCAGTTGGAGAGTAGTTTTTTCTAGGCGCTTCATTGAGGGGCAGGTTGATTGCCTTTTTTTCTTCATTGCGCTTTAAGTTGAGTTTAAAAGGTTGAGGTGCTTGTTTTTTTTCTTGAGCTTGTTTTTCATTTATTCTATTGAGTTCATTTTGCTTCTGCTGAAATCTAAAATCCTCTTTATTTTTTTTATTTTCTTTTATTTTTTCTAAACACTCTCTGCAATAGATTGGGCGTATTCCATCGGGAGTGAATGATATTCTTGTAGGTTTAGCGCATTCTGCGCAAGAGTGAGTGCTACTTTCTGATCCATTGGAGTTATTTTGTGAATAATTTTGTGTGTTATTTTGTGAATTTTGCGTATTAAAGTTTATTGGACTGCTTTGTTTATTGTTTAAATTATTTGCTTTATTGTAGTTTTGGTTTGGTTGCTTTGAGTTATTATTCGTATCTCCACTAGCTCCACCCTCTTCATTATGCCATTCGGCAATTCTTTCTTCTACGATATATTTGCTTTGTGTATATTTTTCTCTTGAAGCAGTAATGATTTTTTGCACATTTCCTGTTTCTTCACTTTTTGATTTTGGTGGTAGTCCGCGAGCAGAGAATGGTTCAGATGCAATACCATCAATCATTAATTTGCAATAGAATTCGTATTTAGGAATATTGACGATGTCTTCTTCTGTGAAAGTAGGAATGAACTCTGGAGCTAGGCTTTCAGCGTCTGCAGCTCCAACCCTACATACAATAAATGACCCAACATTGCCGAATACTGCATCTCTTACTTTTTCGTCAAGTTGTTCGATGTATTGATGAGCCATAATTAGGTTTAATCGGTATTTTCTGGCTTCTGACAAGATATTGGCAAAACTTTCTGTGGCAAAATTTTGGAACTCATCAACATAAAGGTAAAAATCTTTTCTATCTTCTTCTGGTGTGTCAACTCTACTCATGGCTGCAAGTTGAATTTTTGTGATCATCATCGCGCCGAGTAATTGCATGTTGTCTTCACCAACTAGTCCTTTAGATAAGTTCATAATGAGGATCTTTTTTTGATCCATTATTTCTCTAATATTAATTGATGATTTAGCCTGTCCGACTATATTACGAATGATTGAAGATGAGAGAAATTGACCTACTTTGTTTTGTATAGGTGCTACAGCCTCTGAGGCAAATTTATCAGTATACCCAGCAAATTCTTTTGTCCAAAATAATTTTACGACTGGATCTTGGATGCTTTCAACAACTTTTTTTCTAAATACTTTATCGGATAGCATTCTGACTACTCCAAGTAGAGTTGGTTCATCGTAGTCTAAAATAGCCAATATGGCATTTCTGAGGGTGTATTCAAGTCTTGGACCCCATGAGTCAGCCCAGAGTTTTTTAAATACTCCAAGT
>JADHVC010000015.1 GCA_016784175.1 Patescibacteria group bacterium
CGCCCTTAATCCAATCGAAGCCACCATCTTCATCAGCTATAAAACCATCTAAACTAATTGCCAAATTAAGAATAATTTTTCTGTTCATAATAAAATCTTCAAAAAATTAAAAGTTTATAAATGAATCGTTTTCGTAGCGATAGCGGAGAAAACTCCTTATTTCCCCTTATTAAAATTAAGAAGATTTTTCACTCGTTCCTTATTTTTAAAAAGATACTTGGAAATATGTCGCCTAACGTTTCAGTATATCTGATGTTTGCCAAAATTCCTTTAAAAATCAATTAGTTTTGGCAAATTTGGGAGAAGAAAATTTGCATTCCTTTGCTTTATTATAGTGCAAAATTCCTGAATTAGATATGCCGTGTTAGCTGATGTATATGTTTTTCTTTGATTTGCAACGTTAGGCGAAATAATTTTTTCTCTCTATTTAGATTGTTTCCCTTTGGTCTTCTTTTAATAGTTTTTCAGTAAGTTCTTTTGCTCTATTTATCCAATATTCATCTCCATTCGATAGTTTTGCAAATTGCTGATAGGCTTTAATCGCTTCTTCTTTTCTGCCAAGAGCGCTTAAAGCATTTCCAAGTCCGTAGTAAGAATAGGCGTCTTTTGGATCAATACTAATGGCTTGTTTATAGGCAACAATTGCTTCTTCTTTTCTGCCAAGATTGCTTAAAGCGTTTCCAAGTCCGTAGTAAGGATAGGTATCTTTTGGATTAATACTAATGGCTTGCTGATAGGCAACAATTGCTTCTTCTTTTCTGCCAATATTGCTTAAAGCATTTCCAAGTCCGTTGTAAGGATAGGCAAATTTTGGATCAACACTAATGGCTTGTTTACAGGCTTCAATCGCTTCTTTATTTCTGCCAAGCTTGCTTAAAGCGATTCCAGTATTGCAGAGAATATGAGCTTGTAAGCCAATTTCTGGATTAAAAAGTCCAATATATCTACTTGGTATATTTATTTTTTCCATATTCAGGTTATACCACCATCTATTTATTTCAAACCTTATACCTTCATCACTTGGATTATTTGCAAACGCAACAATGTCAGCCACAGTCAAAGGTTGCCCATTTTTATTTTTTCCGGTTATATCCTTGTTCTGAATTTCTTTGTAATTCCATAGTCGTCCACCTGGGGTTAAGTCTTGCCATCTTAGCTTACCATCACTGGTAATTAAAACAGTGGCTGAATGTTCTGGCAAATCCGCAAGTAAATATTTAATCCCTACTTTATCCAAGAGTCCACCACCCAAAATTGACGAACCAACACAATTGATAAATTGAGTTTCGACCATTTGGGAAGGATTGTTACCGACAACTTCTTTTGTTTCTTTGTCATCTGACTTATAAGGAAAACTGCTGACTGCTTGTTGGATTTTTTTGGCAATTTGCAGTTCTTTGGCTGAAATTTTTGCAATATCGCCAGTTTGTCTCACTTCCTCCAGTTCTTGTTTGAGTTTTTCGATGCCAAGTGTGTCGTAGAGTTTTCTTTGTTCCAGAAGTAGATCAAAACCAACTTTTTTCAAAAAATCATTGATCGCTTTTTTCCAACCAACTTCATTCATCTCCGTTACCAATTTTTCTGCCCCTCTTCTAAAAATAGCTGTTTTCATTTCTCTTTCAGGAGTTTCTACTGCTTTGGTTATCTGTCTTTTGGTTTTATCTTGGAGGTGTTGCATCGGTCCGACT
This sequence comes from Patescibacteria group bacterium, assembly GCA_016784175.1. GTDB lineage: Bacteria > Patescibacteriota > Patescibacteriia > Patescibacteriales > BS150m-G62 > BS150m-G62. The sequence goes on from JADHVC010000015.1 coordinate 1,689, forward strand.
TTAGTTTCCCATGGTTTTTCTCCATCTGCCTTGTATCCTTTTCTTCCAAGAGCCGTAAAATAAACAGAAAAGAGTTTTTTTCTTGTTTCTTCCATCTGTTCTTCGGTCGGATTTTCTCCAAGTCTTGAGAGTCTTTTTTGATACACATCCCTACCCAAAAACCATTCGTCTAGTTTTGCTTTATCTTCTGGTGAAAGTTCAGCAGCATCTAAGATTTGATCTTTCCTTCTTTCTTTGTTTTGAAGTGATAATCCATATTGATAAAATTCACGGGCAATATCTTCTGCAATTGTTTTTTCCTGAGTGCCTTTTAGTGTTGGTAGATATTGAGAAAGATATATTCCTGCTTTTTCAAAAGTTCGCCAAGTTCCTTATTTTTGTCTGCTCTTTCGTCATGCTTTTCAGGATTTCTTGCCAAGGTATCATGGTCGACCGTTTTGATCACATCCATCATTTCCCAGAGATGTAAATCTTCTGGCAAAAATAATGTTTGTTTCCCTTGGCTATTTTTCTCTAGTATTCCCTGAACACCCCTTTGCTTCCACTCTTCTCTTGAGATAAATTGAGGAATAATGGAGTCATTGATTCTGCACCACTCGCCAAAAAATTTCTGAGCAGGTGCATCTGCAAAAGGTTTTTTTTCTACAGTTTGAGGTATGAAATTTGTTTCAAAAGGATTTATCATATTTTTTGGTATAATAGTAAAAGTGTGTGGCTAACAATTAATTTAATTAAATATTAAGTAAAGATATGATAAGTTAAATTTTTCTATGCAAATAGATCCATGAATTATACATTTTTTACTACCAAAAATCAAAATAAATTAGCGTCATTTTTGCGGAAGTATGGGGTCGAGAGAAGGCACGAACGAGCCAGATATACTGTGTTAGGCGAGGGTAAAGCGAGGTACGAGCTAGCGTTTTTCTCGCTACCATCCATGTTCACTGTAATAAATTTTACTTTTTATTCCTTTTAGCGCTTGCTTAATATATGGGATTGTATTATCAGGAATTTTATCTAAATCAAACCAAGATAAATCATCACATTTATAAGGTTCCTTATTGATAATTTCACCTTCCCATTTTTCAGCAATAAAAAAGACATCAACTCTTTCATTATTTTCAGCAGTTCCAGAATTTCTATGCATAACATGAACAACTTGCAAATATTCAGGTTTTAATAATATTCCTGCTTCTTCTTCAGCTTCTCTGATAATGCATTGAGTAAAAGTTTCTACTTGATTAATATGACCTGCGACCATTGAATAATTACCGTCTTCATATCCTGTATTGAAACGCCTCAAAAGCAAAACTTTGTTATCTTTAAGTAAAGTTAAATAAGAAGCTGGAATATTTTGATGTCTTTTTGTCATATTAAATAGTTTATAAATATAATTTATAACCTTTTCATTTTTGGCAGTGAGAGAAATTTCACATAACTGACTATTATACAACCTTTATGGTTAAACTATAGCAACATTTTGTATATTAATACAGACTTTTGTTATTATTTAGTTATGGTAAATTTTTTAAATAATACTGAGGTGATATTGAAATTATGAAATTATAGTTCAAAAACACGTAAATATTATTTGTTTTATGTTAAAGATTAAGGTATGTACAGGAATTATTGGGTCACTCAAGTATTCGAACTACACAAATTTACATGCAGGTTGCAAATCTTTAATTGAAAAAAAACTAAAAAGAAGAGCATTAGCCCTTCTTTAAAAGTAGTGCGGAGAGGGAGGGATTCGAACCCTCGGAACCCTTGCGGGCTCAACAGTTTTCAAGACTGTCCCAGTCAACCACTTTGGTACCTCTCCAATTGGAGCATTTAAGCCCCAATGACTATTTATTTTTTTACTTTTTTTTCATTTGTTATGCAATCTTTACTGCTGCATTTTAGTTTACCAGCTTTTGTTTCAATTTTCAAGCTTTTGCACTTGGCACATTTTTTTCCATTTGGTTTTCCGCTGTATGCATTTTTGCAATCGGGGTAGGCGTTACAAGCATAAAATGGACCTCGTCTACTCATTTTTTCTATTATCTCACCTTTTTTGCATAGTGGGCAAGTGACGCCAGTTTTTTGACTGTCGGCAACGATACCTCTTAGAGTTTTGCATTTTGGGTAACCACTGCAACCCAGGAATGGACCAAAGCGACCAACTTTAACTGACATTAGTTCTCCACACTTGGTGCATACCTCATCTTTGTATTTTTCACTTAACTGCTTTATTTGCTCATTATCATCTTTGCCGTTTTTGTCTTTGTCTGTTCCTGGTAAAGAGCGCATGCTTTTGCAAGTAGGAAAAGCGGAGCAACTTAAGAATTTACCAAATCTACCAATTTTAATTATCATATATTCACCGCATTCCTCGCACTTTTCTGTAGTTTCTTCGACCGGCATTATGTCTTTTTTGTCTACATCTTTTTCTTTGACTTTTAGATTTATTGCAAATGGTTTATAGAAATCACCAACGAGTTTTTGCCATTTAATTTTACCATGAGCAATATTATCAAAGTCTCCCTCAAGCTTAGCGGTAAAATCTAGGTCAACAATTTCTGAAAAGTGTTTTACGAGTAAGTCATTAACAACATAGGCGATGTCAGTGGGGAATAGCCTTTTGCTTTCATCACGATCAACATATTTTCTTTCAATAATTGTGTGGATGGTTGGCGCATAGGTTGATGGTCTTCCTATTCCATGTTCTTCTAAACATTTAACCAGTGTTGCGTCAGAGTATCTTGCTGGTGGTTGAGTAAAATGTTGGATTGGAAGTAATTTTTCTAATTCTTGCTTATCTGCTACTTTGACAGCCGGTAGCTTTGAATCTTTGCTTTTTTCAGGATAAATATTTAGGTATCCATCAAATTCGATGATCTGGCCTGTTGCTCGAAATTCATAATCTGTTTTTTCTACTGCGATATCGATGGTTGTGTTTCTTGTTCTGGCTTCAGGCATTTGAGAGGCAAGAGATCTTTGCCATATTAATTTATATAGTCGATATTGATTACTATTTAGTGAGCTTTTTATAGCGTCTGGATGTCTTCCTATATCTGTTGGCCTAATTGCTTCATGAGCTTCTTGAGCACCTTTTGATTTTGCTTTAAAAATTCTTGGTTCCTTTATTGTATATTCTTCTCCAACTTCTTTTTTAAGATAGTCTTGTGCCTCGGTCAAGAATTTAGTGGAGAGGTTGAGTGAGTCTGTTCTCATATAGGTAATTAAACCGACATGACCTTCTACTTTTAGGTTTATACCTTCGTATAGTTGTTGGGCTAATCGCATTGTTTGTTTGGCACTATAGCCTAGCATATTGTTTGCGGCTTGTTGTAGGGTAGATGTGGTAAAAGGTTTTGGTGGATTTTTTTTCGCTATGCGGGATTCAATATTAGCGACTATGAATTTTTTACCTTTAATTTCTTTGGTAATAACATCAACCTGTTCTTTATTCTTTAGATCAAGCTTAGCTAGAGCCTTGTTTTTTATTTTATGGAGGTGAGATTCGTATTGCATTTTTGAAGCTGGATCAACAAGGTCGGCAGCAACACTCCAATATTCCTCGGAGTTAAATTCTTTTATTTCTCTTTCTTTTTCAACGGTTAATCTAACTGCTACACTTTGAACTCTTCCAGCAGATAATCCGCGAGCAACTTTTTTCCACAAAAAAGGAGAAAGGTCATAGCCAACCAATCGGTCTAGAATTCTTCTTGCTTGTTGTGCATCGACCAAGTCTACATTAATATCTCTTGGATTTTTTAAAGCTTCTAGGATAGCTTCTTTTGTGATTTCATGAAAAACAATTCTTTGTATTTTCTTTTTTGGCAGATCTAAGGCTTGTGCCAAATGCCATGCAATAGCTTCTCCTTCGCGGTCTTCGTCGGACGCGAGTATGACTGTGGTGGCTTTTTTAGCCAGAGCAGTAAGTTTGTTAACCGTGTTTTGAGATATATCAGGAATGACATATTCTGGTTCATAATCGTGGGTAGTATCAATACCCATTTTGCTTTTCGGTAAGTCTCTAATGTGCCCAAAAGATGATTCGACAATATAGTCGCTTCCTAGAAATTTTGTTATTGTCTTTGCTTTTGTGGGGGACTCTACTATTACTAAATTCATTGTGACTTTAAAAAATAATAAAAATAATAAAAAGTAATCTTAGCTATTTTTATGAGATTTTTAATTTAAGTTTAATCGTTGATTTATTTAATAATATACATCATGTTACCGGTATTTTTTACCATTCCTTTCATCTCCATAATTGTTAGTGTACTATTTATGGTGCGCGTGTCAAGTTGTGTTAACCCAATTAGCTCATTTATATGTATAGGTTTTTTTGAAAGATTAGCTAATATTTTTTCTTCGGTAGGGTTTTCACTCTTGATTGTTTTATTTTCTATGTAGTTTTTTATTTCTTCTAGGTTCAAATATTTTAATATGTCTTCGGCACATGTTACTAATTTAGCGCCTTCATCTATTAGTTTATGTGTTCCAGCAGATGTTTCAGAGTAGATGCTTCCTGGTATGGCCATAACTTCTCTGCCACTATCTAGCGCAGAATGAGCGGTTATGAGGGTACCAGATTTTGCATTTGCTTCTATAACTAATGTGCCTCTTGTTAGCCCTGCTATTATTCTATTTCTGAGTGGAAAATTGTATTTAAGTGCGAGTGTGCCAAACGGGAATTCCGAAATGATTACACCGCCAGCTTCTATCATTCTTTCGGCTAGTTTTCTATTGCTTGCTGGATAGATATGAGTTCTGTTTACGCCTGTTCCAAGTACACCAACAGTAATTCCACCAGCTTCAAGTGCTGCACAATGAGCAAGTGAATCTATGCCAAGCGCAAGCCCACTAACTATTACTAGTCCATTTTTAGCTAGTTTAAAAACGATATCTTCGCAAGCTTGTCTTCCATAGGTTGTAAACTTGCGAGAACCAACAACCGAGATAGAGAAATTATTCAAGCAATTTATATAGCCTTTATAATAAAGTATAATTGGTGGGTCATGAATATCTTTCAGTAACTTTGGGTAGTTATCATCTGTAATAGCACAGAATTTTATATCTTCTTTTTCATATTTTGCATATGCTTCTTCGAAATTAAAATTTTTGCGAAAGTAATTAAATTCATAGGCTAAGGTTGGAGATAGACCTTTGTCGATAAGATCTTCCGGTTTCGCAAAAAAAATATCCTTTGTGGTGGGGAAGTGTTTTTGCAGAAGCTTTAAGCGCTGTGGCCCGATTTTTTGAAAATGGCTAAGCGTAATTAAATATTTTAAATTATTACTATCTGTCATGCCATGGAATCAAATTTTTTAATGATAATAGGCCTTGGTTAAATATTTTAAATTTATATATTAAGAAACTGGATATAGCTAGTGTGCTGCTAATCATAATTTGGGCATAGATATACCAAATTTGAACAATATCAACTAGTACATATATTATTCCAAGATTAATAACAAGATTCATAGAAGCTACACTGAAATACATTATAGTTTGTCGTTTTATTTGTCTTAAGCTACCATCCTTGAATGTCCAAAATTTTTGCAACCCAAAACTAGCACAGAAAGCAAAGAAAAAAGCGATGGTCGAGGAAATTAGATACCAAAGTTTTAATATTTCGGTAAAGATGAATAGTAACGATATATTAATAAAGGCTGACGTTATGCCAGCAATAAGGTATTTGATAATTTCTTTATGGTTATTAACTAGTTTGGTAATTTTTTCCATATTGAAAAAAAATTAAAAGTATTATTAAAATAAGTATATCATTTTTTTGGAAATTTATGCTATGTCAATTATAAAAGAAATATTAATATAATAAATTATAAATATATGTAAAGAGGGGCGAGTGGCTAGAGTGAAAGAGCTAGTTGGAAAGGGAATAGACGAAATTTTATAATTTCAAAATTAAGCTAGATATTAGCTAAAATAAAAGTAATATTTGTATTTGGTATTGACTTTGACATGTAAGTGTGGTAAATTTATTAGCGAGAGTGTTAAATATCTTTTACCTAATTAAGCTAGATATTAGCTAAAATAAAAGTAATATTTGTATTTGGTATTGACTTTGACATGTAAGTGTGGTAAATTTATTAGCGAGAGTGTTAAATATCTTTTACCTAAGGAGGAGAAATGCAATGATTAGTAGAATTGAGATCCCAGAAAATCTTGTTCGGCCTTATCTTGAAGCGTTGGGTGGTCTTGTTGGTACGGGGTGTATAGGGTTTGTTGGTCTTTTCATCCCGGGGGTGAACGATGATGATCATCATGAGGAAGGAACTGTGATGGTTCGTTCCTGCAATGTCCTTTCACAAAGAAGTGAGGGTGGTAAATTTATTCATATGGGCAGTATTTGCGATGAGGCTCTATTATCTGCAGAAAGTTTAACTGAGCATATATCAAAGATTCCAAAGGGTGCACGATTTAAACCATACGTTGTGGTAGCGCCACCAGGTTGGAAGACCTTTAACCCTAAAACTGAAGAGGGGGAGAGAGCGCATGCTGATGGGTGGTCGGGCATTAAGTATATTCCTTGTCCACCCGAAGGTGTAGAAGGATATCGTTCTAATAAAAAGGAATTTTGGGTGCGAAAAGTCAAATAGGATTAAGTCGGTAGTCGGAAATCCGATAAAAATGTTTACAAATGGGGTTGCTTAACAATAAGCGCCCCTATTTTTTTTGAAATTTTGCAAATTTTAGTGGCTTAACTTTTCGTTAACCTACCAGTTCAGTTTATCAAGGATTAATCAGCAGGCAAAGTTCAAAGGTCAGACTTCGAAGGTCGGATTTGGATCAGGGAGGGAAAAAACGTGAGGATTGCTTCTACAGAAGAAATCCAACAATCTCCATTTTACAAACCGGATCAGGAAGACTACTGTTATGGGAGGTCATCCACGGCAGACCTCATTGACATCAGAAATATCCCGGTAATCATAATGTCTGTGAAGAAAATAAAGGGAATGCTGGGTGAGCTGGATAAAAAATTTCCAGGTTTCCAGGGGGCATTTTTCTTCTACGGATACGACGAAAATTTTGCATGGCATGACGGAGAATTAATCTTTTCTTCCAGTGATATTTTGTCTGGCGAGGAAAAGATCATAAAACATCCTTTGGTAACAAAATGGACTAAACCCCGTTGGGAAAACGACGGTCACTGTCGTAGAAACAGAATGGCGATGACCCATTTTGGGCAAGACGTAAGGGTGATTAAGAGAGGAGTGCTTTACGGAGACGCCCGAACTTTTGCAATAGAATTTGTAAGGGTTGTGAAGCCGTTCTGGCACTTTGGGGGAGGAAAAGTCCCCGAGGCAGTCAGAAGTAATTTTGAAGAGCTCTACAAAGAAGTAGCTGAGCTCTGGAGTAAAAAAACTATTCTTCGGAATAGCCGGAACAAATATCCGGACAATTTCGAGAAAGTTTTGGGAGATGTTTTGACTGCCAAGTTTTCTCGTTTGGGGGTGTTTCATTTCCCTCAAATTCCGCAGGATCTCACAGTGTCCGTGGAGGAGGTTTTTTCGGATTTGTGGGCTGAACGCGAAACCCTAGGAACCATTCTGGTTCCTGGTGTTGGGAGGAAAACAATATCGAGGACAAAACGTCTTTCCACCACCCAACACAATCTAGAAATAGACAGTCCTTACATCACTCTTAGCAGGGATGAATTTTTGTCCGTTTCAGCGGACTGGGATGAAGTGCAAAAAATGTACTCTAACTCCTTTTCCGTAATAATTGAGGGAGTTGAAAGTCCCGAACCTGAAGGATGGGGAATGCAGTGTACAATGGTCCGGGATCCACTTTTGAAGAGGGTGGATCATCGGAATTTTGGTGAGCTCAGAGAATGCATTATGAAACATTGGTCAGTCGTCTAAAGCACTGATCAATGAAAGGTTTGGCCTCTTGTACTAGAAGTTCAAAATCAAAGAGGTATTGTACTGCTCATGGGAAATTCAAGAGCAAAAATCGCTTTATAGGATAAAGCGATAGTCGACTAAGACTAACAAGGGAAAAGAAAAATTGAAAGTCCATTTTGATTTCTCTTTTCTCTTCCCTTTATAAAATGTTTATTTTATCTGATGAACTCAAAAGAGCGAAAAGGGATTTTAGAAAATCTTTACCTCAACTTTATCAAAATTTCATAACCATTAATCTATCATTTCTACATAAAGCTAGTTTGTTCTGTCGCTAATTAACCAATCTTGTGGTAGTCAAAAAGTAGCCGTTAGACTACCTAAAAATGATCTTTTTATGCACACTTTCGCTATATAAAAAAGATGATATTTATGCTAAAATTAAAGTAAATTAAGCTAAATATTAACTTTAAATTGTTGTTAATTATTTATCAAAAAAATTTTAAATCGCCTTCGGCGACAGCCCCATTTACTGTAAATCTTGGGCAACAGGTGGGCAACACCTTAAAATACAGCCCCAAATTAGAAAGAAAAAACGTAACAAAAGACACGAAAATATACGTTAATATTAACTAAAAAGAAGAGTATTAACTCTTCTTTAAAAGTAGTGCGGAGAGTCGTGAACAACGTTAGAACTAAAATTTTTCAAGTTTAATTTAATTTTAGCCATTTTTGCTCTTCATCCCTCGAATCTTTTCTTTTTGTTTAAATAATGTTCAATATTGAATCTTGCCTCCTCTAAATGATGTCTATCATTTTCAAGTGCAATATTCTCATGATCCTCTTCCGCATAAATGGAAGCGTCCCAATCAATCACTCGCAAAAGTCCAGTTTCTTTATCAATCATTACATTACCAAGATGCAAATCATAGTGTCTGACCCCTCTTCGAAGTCTACCTCTTTTGTCTAAAAATTTTCCGTCAACATTGTGAGCGACTTTTATGTAAGATTCTAATCCATCAATTGACACATCATAGTTAAAGCTTTTTGGCATAGGCGCTCCAAAATCAATAACTTCTGAAACTGTGAAGGCATTTAACTGTTCCATTTGAAGTATCATATAATCGCCATAATTAACAACATTTTCGATTCTAGGTGTTTTAACTCCTTTCACTTCTAAATCCTTTAAGTATCTTTGAATTTCATATTCTTTGCGAGTGTGTTCCTGTTTAGCTTCTTTATTTTTCCCAATGTTATAGATGATTTTATAGCAAAATGGATCATTTGAAACACCGTAAACAACACCACGAGTACCTGATTGACCAAGTTGTTTTCCTTTATTCCAAGCTTCATGCGCTCCTAATGCAACTCTCTCAATTCTGCCTATGCTAAAAAATTGTTTTTGATAATCTTCTTCTGATAGATTTTCACGAATTCTCATTTTAGCTAATGCTAACTTAAAAGATTCAACTTTTTCGACTAAGCTATTAATTATTGCCCCAGATATCTCTCTGTGTTTACCATACCAATCAGGCATTTCTTCAATTGGTACATTTTCGAGCTTAACTTTTTCCCTCAAAGAGTTGGTTAAATGATCTTCAAGAGCCTCTAAGCTCAACTCTTCTTCATTGTCTAATTTATTTTGATGTATATTAATTTTATCCATATTAAACGAAAAAAAATCCCCAATGCAAAGCAAAAGGGATAGAAATATTAATGAGTCACTTCTTTGTTGATTTTAGTGCTAGCGGTTAAGTCTTTGAATAATTCAAAAATTTGATTACCTTCTTGAAAGTAGTACGCACCACCATACGCTTTGCGTAAAAAATCAGGCCAATCTTTGTCTCGATTTCCAAAATCAGTAACATCAACAACTACCCAAGAATCATGAAATCCTTCCATTCTTTTCCATTTCTTACCAGTTTTAAGCATTTCCAATGCTAAATCATGAGCATCTTCATACATAGCACTGCAATCATAAATACTATTACACTTCTCCTAAGACCTCCAATAATTTGGTGATTTTTTTTCAATATGTGCTTTATATGCACGCATTAAGTCTGTTTCAGACATACGTTCAACCTTAATAGCTCTAGTGTTGAAATAACTCATTTGAGCCTCCATTGTCATATTTTTTTAAAAGACCTATCTGTACATTATTTAATCATAATTTATAAATAAAGTCAAATTTTGAAACTTTTTTTATACTTCGCTCATTCTTTTCTATTATTCAAATAATAGCACTCATAAAATTAATTTTCAATATTATATACAACACGCTTAGCTCGAACGTACCATTCTCCCTATTCTAAAATCCCCATAAAAAGGGGCTTAAAAAACGTGCGGGGAGTCGTGAACAACGTTAGAGCTCATTTAAGCAACATTTTATACATATAACAGAAACTAGAAAAGATGAATCGCACTAATATATCCGCATGTCAAATATTCCGTGTTTGCCGATGTATTCCTTAGCTACGCAAGCTAATTAAAAAACCAGCCAAAAAAGGACATGAAATGCTAAAGGAGATGTATAAAGATAATTTTAGCTTAAAAAAGACGGGGATAATTTCAGAAAAAGGCGATTGGCCGAATAAAGCACCTCTGGGTTATCTAAATGACGGAAAAGGCGGAATTTCAATTGATGAAGAAAGAGCCAAATATATCAAAAGAGCCTTTGAGCTTTACGCTATGGGGAACAAAAGCGTAAAAGAAATAGCCGATATACTCTATAGCGAGGGATTAAAAAGCAGAGGCGGATATAAATATCATAAAAGCAAACTCCATAACCTTTTAAAAAATTCCTTTTATATTGGAATAATGGTTTTTAATGACGGCACAAAATATTTAGGCAATCATACGCCAATAATCTCGCAAGAATTATATAACCAAGTAGAAAAAGTAATAAATAAAAAACACCACTCAAAAAAAAACCATGACTTTATTTTTAGAGGTTATCTAATTTGCCATAAATGCGGTTGCGCCTATACTGCCAGTTTTAAAAGACAAAAACATATTTATTACTATTGCACTAACGGAAAAGACAAAAGCGAAGAACACAAAAGTTATTTAAAAGAACAAGATACCACCAATTTAATAGCTGATATGTTTGGCAATCTCAAATATGAAAAAGAAATGATAGACCTTTGTCATGAAGCAGAAAAAGAGAAAATAAAAGATAATTCCGACTATACAGAAAAAGCAATGAATAATCTTACAAGCCAACTTAAAACAACAGAAACAAGGCTAAGCGCGCTTTTAGATACCTTGCTAGACAAAACCATTACAAAAGAAGTCTACGCCCAAAAAGAAAAATTATTAAATAATGAAACAGTAAAAATAAAAAAACAAATAAACGACTTTGAAGCTAAAAATACAGCTAACAGGAAAATCACTTTGGAACAAGTCAAAAATATCTTTTTAGCCAGTAATAAAGCCAAAAAACAATTTTTAATCAGCAACAAAGAAGAAAAACAAAAAGCCTTAAATACTCTACTTTGGAAGGCCTCAATAGAAAACAAAAAAATCGCTAACTTTAGCTTTAATATGCCCTATGAAATACTAGGAAAAGCTACTCTAAAAAGCGATTTTTTGAAAATGCGGAGAGAGAGGGATTCGAACCCTCGAAGAGCTTTCACCCTTACGTCCTTAGCAGGGACGCGCTTTCAGCCGCTCAGCCATCTCTCCTTTTTTTTAAAATATGTTATTTTTGCAACTATATAGCGGGTAGAGCTCTATTGCTATAGAATTATTAAAAATATTTGTTACGACATATTTCCTTTGATATTCTCAATAACAATTTCTTTTGTTATAATATGAATATATAAAAAAATAGCCTTAATGTCAACAATAAAAATATGGGAAAAATAAAGAAGATCTCAACTAGGCAAAAAGAAAGGGAGCATTATGGTCATGAAGTGATGTCTTGGAGCTTTCCAGAGTTCGATCAGCATGATAGAGATGCGAAGTGGTATATTGTGGCTGGTATATTTTCGTTTCTGTTTATTCTTTATGCTTTTTGGACTAATAATTTTTTGTTCGCCGTTATAGTGGTGATCGCTTTGTTTATAATCGTGTTGCATCATGAAAATGATCCGATCGAAGTTGATTTTATTATTACTACTGATGGAGTTGTAGTGGGGAGTAAATTTATAGATTATAGTGAGTTAAAGAATTTTGCGATAGTGTACCAACCAAAGAATGATGTGAAAAGATTGTATTTTGAATATAAGAGTGTTTTAAAATATCGAGTGTCAATTCCAGTATTATCCCAAGATCCCTTGATTATTAGAGAGAATCTGTTAAAATACTTACCGGAGGATCTAGAAAGGGAAGTTGAACCGTTATCTGAAAACTTATCTAGATTTTTAAAGTTGTAAAAGAGGTTCATAGGTATTTGCTCTCATAGTTTAATGGATAGAACTCAGGATTGCGGATCCTGTAATCTAGGTTCGATTCCTAGTGAGAGCACAAGAAAAAAAATAGCGTCCTAACTAGACACTATTTTTTTTATTGTGATACTCTTAACATATGTCTATTACATTATCGACTAGTATAAAAGAGTTAAATAAAGTTGGTGCAAGTACTGCTCGTCTTTTAAGATTGATCGGGGTAGAGGTGGTTGAGGATCTATTATTTTATTATCCTTTTAGATACGATGATTTTACTCAAGTTACTCCGATTATTGCTTTGCGACCAGGAATGGTTACGAATGTCGTTGGGTTTGTTGAATTGATCCAAAATAAGAGAAGTCCGGTTAAGCGTATGAATATTACGGAGGCGTTAATTAGCGATGATACGGGCATGGTTAAGGTTATTTGGTTTAATCAACCATTTATTAGTAAAAGTGTTTCTATCGGCTCTAAATTGTCTATTTCTGGTAATGTAGACAATGATTATTCGGGCCCACTATTTAAGTCTCCTAGTTTTGAGATTGTAGGGAATGGAGGGGGTACTAATACACAAGGTTTGGTGCCTAATTATCATTTGACTCAAGGTTTGACTCAAAAGCAGTTGAGATTTTTAATTAACCAAATTTTGCATTTGTCAGATAATTTTCATGATTGGTTGCCTTGGGAAATTATCGAGCGTTCGGGTTTATTGCCATTACCAGAGGCGATTAAAAAAATTCATTTTCCTAAAGTAAAAAGCGATTTAACAGAAGCTAAAAAGAGATTAAGTTTTAATGAGTTATTTTTAATACAGCTTCAGTCACAGGCTATTGCGATTGAATCGAAAGAGTATCTTGCTCCGATTATTAAGTTTAAGCAAGAAGAAACAAAAAGTTTTGTTGACAAGATTGGCTTTACTTTAACTAATGATCAAAAAAAAGCAGCTTGGCAGATTATCCAAGATCTAGAAAGCGATAAACCAATGATGCGATTGTTGGAGGGTGATGTTGGAAGTGGCAAAACGATTACTGCAATAATTGCGATGTACAATGTTGCTTTGAATGATCATCAGGCTGTATTGATGGTGCCGACGGAAATTTTAGCCCATCAGCATTTTAATAATATTGTAAAAATGTTAGCACCATACAATATTGATGTCGCGCTTGTAACAAGTAAGGAAAGTAAGGTGATAAGTTCTAACGAAGAGGTTAATAAAAAGAATGATGTTTTAAAATTGATATCTGAAGGGACAGTAAAGGTGATAATTGGGACGCATGCTTTGATTCAGACGGCTGTGGAATTTAAAAATTTAAGTTTAGCAATTATAGATGAGCAACATAGATTTGGTGTTGAGCAAAGAAAGAAATTGATAGAAAAATCTGGGGATGATAAAACGATGCCTCATTTATTGAGCATGACAGCTACGCCTATACCGCGGTCGTTGGCTTTGGCTATTTATGGTGACTTAGATGTTTCTATAATTAAAGAGATGCCGAAGGGGAGAAAGAAGATTCTTACGCAGGTGATTCCAGAAGAGGGGCGTAGTTTCGCTTATAGGTTTATCAAAGAGGAAATTGATAAAGGTAGGCAAGTATTTGTCGTTTGTCCGTTGATAGATATTTCAGATAAGCTTGGTGTTAAGTCGGTTAAGGAAGAATATAGAAAGTTAAATGAGGAAGTTTTTCCAGAACTGAAAATCGAGATGTTGCATGGAAAAATGAAAAAAGAAGAGAAGATTGAGATAATGAAGGATTTTGTTAGTAATAAAATTAATATTCTAGTTTCAACATCTGTGATTGAGGTTGGGGTTGATGTTCCTAATTCTACAATAATGTTAATTGAGGGTTCGGAGCGTTTTGGTTTGTCTCAACTGCATCAGTTTCGAGGGCGTGTTGGTAGGGGAGAGCACCAGTCGTATTGTTTTTTGTTTACTGATTCGAACCAAGAAGTGGCATTAACGCGGCTTAATGTATTAGCGGATTGTGATGATGGTTTTGCACTTGCGCAAGCAGATCTTAAATTGCGCGGACCGGGAGAAGTGTATGGCACAATGCAAAAGGGTTTTCCAGAACTTAAAATAGCATCTTTGTTCGATTATGATTTAATGAAGTTAGCAAAGAACGAGGTAAGTCAATTATTCACTCAAGACAAAAGTTTGTCCACTTGGCCAGAATTAAAAGAAAAATCCGAAGAAATGAAAAAAGCCGTGCATTTGGAGTAAAAAAAAGGGGGGGGGTATTTAGCATATGCGCTCAAAATAATGCAGGTATAGTGAGCAGTTACTTCATTAAGTATTGACAAATTATACAAACAATGATATTATTTAGTTAATCAAGGTATTTTTCTTGTTCTTTAACATTGCTATAGGAGGAGTAAGTTGATATGTTGAGGTTTATGAAGTTTATCGTGGTGGCTGTTTTGGCCTGTATTGTATTTCTTATTTTGAATTCGCTAGTTTTTGGAGGGGAGGTATCTCGACTAAGCTTTGAGGCCAAGCGAGCTGGTGAGGAGTTAGTTGTTAATGCTGATTTTGGCTTAGCGAATATAAAAACGTTTGAGGTGATGACTGGCGATGAGCATTATATGCTTGTGGGTTTCAAGGATAGAATAGTTACAAGTTTAACGCATACTTTTGAAAAAGCGCAGAAAGTGGAGGAAGCCAGTGTATTAAAAAATAAAGAAGTAATTATATTTGAGCTCAATGATGGTGTGTTGAGTGTGTATGTGCGAAATGCAGTTAGGCCATTCGAAACTATTTCTCTAAGGACACCAGATGCATTTATTCAGTGTCGCATTGGGCAAATAAATTTTGCCATTACTTTGACAAATGAGTAATGCAAAAAGAAAGGTATTCCAGTTGACCTAAAAAAAACTGAGGCTCGGTACTTAATATCGGGCTTTTATTTTTGCAAAAAATATATATTATATGCAATTAACTAGGTCATTGATCGCTTTTATTTCTGTGATGTCTATGTTGGTATTTTTAAAACCGATTGGAGTTAGGAAGCGAGAGAAGCCTAGGTTGTTTGCTTCTAGGACTCGTTCTTTTAGTTTCGATACTAGACGTACTTCTCCGGCGAGACCGACTTCTCCGATGATCACTGTTTCGTGGCTTATGCGCTTATTTTTTAGCGAGGATATTATAGCAGCGCAAACAGCTAGGTCTAGGCCTTGGTCTATACTTTTGTGTCCGCCAACAATATTTAAGATTACATCTTGGTTTGATAAGTCGATGCGAGATCTTTTTGTTAGAACGGCGATTAAAACTTGGAGTCTATTTAGGTCGAATCCAGAGGCTTTTCTTTGGGGGTAGCCAAAGGAGGTTTTGGTAACTAGGGCTTGGATTTCTACTAGAAACGGTCTTGTACCCTCTATTATGCAGCTCTTGACTGATCCTGGGAGGTTTTCTTGATTTTTATTTATGAATAGTAGGGATGGATTTTTGATTTCGTTGAATCCAGTTGATGCCATCTCGAAGATACCAACTTCATTTGTGGAGCCGAATCTATTTTTGTTGGCGCGGAGTATCCTGTAGTCGCTAGCGTCGTCGCTTTCAAAGTAAACAACAACATCTACCATATGTTCGAGGTTTTTGGGTCCTGCAATTGCACCATCTTTAGTAACATGCCCTACAAGGATGACTGGTATGTTTGTAGATTTTGCAAATTCCATTAATTTCGCGGTGCAGGCCTTTATTTGATTGATTGTTCCAATTTCATTTTCAATATCATCAGCATAAACTGTTTGTACGGAATCAATAATTAGAAGTTCGACTTTGTTTTGCTTTAAAGAAGAGATTATTTTGTTAATATTTGTTTCTGAGATAAACTTTATTTTACTAAGGTCTGAGCTTAGTCGGATTAGTCTGTCTTTCACTTGGTGAGCTGATTCTTCGCCACTGGCGTATATTGTGTTGCCTTGTAGTTTGTTGGCTATTTGGGCAATTATGGTTGATTTGCCGATGCCTGGTTCGCCACTAATTAGTATTAATGATCCTGCCACAATTCCTCCCCCTAGTACTCGGTCGACTTCGCTAATGTTTGTTTTTGTTCTTGGGAAGTCTGACAATTTGATTGTGTTTAAGTCTATTATCTCGGCTGGTGTTGAAAAGTCATTTTTTGGCTTTTTATCGTTAGTTGCCTTGAGTTCCTCTTTTAGTGTTCCCCAGCCACCACATTCAAAACAACGCCCAGACCATTTAGGTGATTGGGCGCTGCATTTTGCACAGGCAAATATTGTAGAGGTCTTGCTCATTTGATTGTTATTTTTTTACATACACTGTTTGAGTTGGATGCGAGAATGATATTTTTTCTTTGCTGAATTTTTCTACTATGCCAAGGTTAATGTTTTGTTGAATATTCATGTATTCTACGTAGTCCGCGGTGTTAACAAAATATACAATAGTATATATAAAGTTCGATTCATCGATCGAGCTAAAGTGAACTCTGTTTACTTCTGCCTTTGGTTCGTCGGAAATTATTGCTCCGAGAAGCAGTGGAATCTTTTTTAGTTTAGCTAGTGTTGTTTCTTGATCAACAAAAATATTAAATGAGATCCGTCTTTTTTCTAGTTTACCAAAATTTTGTAAGCTAGATTTAGTTAAAGTCGCATTAGACATAACGAGCTCTTCACCTTGTAAGCTTTGGAGTCTGGTTGTTTTAATACCAATTTTTATGACTGTGCCCTTGTCACTTCCAACTACAATAAAATCACCAACCTTAAATGGCTTATCGAGATAGATAGAGAATGAGCTGAATAGATCGCTTAGGATTTCTTTTATAGCTAGTGCAACGGCAATACCTCCGATACCAAGGCCTGTAACAAGCGAAGATATATTGATTCCAAGGTTAGATAGTATTAATAGGATAGCTGAAACCCAAAGACCCAGTTTTATTACAGCACCTGAAATCTGTATAATAGCGGGGGAACTAGAACTTCCCTCGCTTTTTTGGTTTTTAATAACCTCTTCTGCACCGTAGTCAACAAATCGTTCAACGACTTTTATGCCATAATATGCTGATAATATTATAATAATTAAGTATAACGCCTCGTAAATAGAGTCGTTAACTGATATGAAATTAACTGTAATAAAAAGAGATATAAAAACATAGAATGGCCAATGTATCTTATTGATTGCTTCTACTGCAATATCATCTAGCTGTGTTGTGGTTTTTTTTGTAAATTCTACCAACCTGTTTATTAGTATTGATTTTATTATCTTAAGGCATATTAGAACTACTAAAAATATTGTGAGTGCAGTCAGCCAGTCATATAGTGTGTTGTTTAAGAAGTGAATATTCCAAATGGTAGAAGCTTGAATTTGTTGAAGCATAGGGTTTTTTTTATAAATTATTATATTGCGATTCTATTTGCTCTAGTTCGTTAGTCCATAGTCCTAATTTTTCTCTTTCTAGTTTTATGATATCATGAGGAGCGTTGTTTACGAAATCTTCGTTGTTTAGTTTGGATTGCAATCTAGTGATTACTGAGTTTTTGTTTTTCATTTCAAGTTGCAATCTTTTTTTCTCTGCTTCTAGATTTAGATTTGGTATTTCAAGATATACTTCTACGCTTCCAACATTAAAATATACTGTGTTTTTAATTTTTTCACCTTTTTCTTGTATGGCTATTTCTTCGAGCCCTGTTTTTAGACTCTTGATAATATTTTTGCTTTTTTCTATGAAGTCAAGATCACCTTTTGTGTAAATAGTTGCTTTTATTTTGAGTGTAGGCGACACTTTGTATTGAGATCTGATGTTTCTAATATTGGTTATTATTGATCTAATTGTTCCAAAGTTTTTCTTAGCTGTGGTCGATGATTCATTAGTTATGACTGAAATTGGTTTTGGCCAAGACTGTACCATTAATAGTTGTTTCTTGTTTAGCTCTTTCCAGATAGTTTCTGTGATAAATGGCATAAAAGGGTGCCATAATTTTAATATTACTTCGAGAATGTGATTAAGAATTATTGGTTTGCTTTTTGTTTTTTCAAATTTAGCAACTTCAAGATACCAATCGGCAAGATCGTTCCAACAAAAGTCTCTTAGGTTTTCACCGGCTAAAGAAAATTGATATTTATCTAAAGCACTATCAGTGTCGACAATTAGGTTATTTAATTTTGATAGTATCCATTTATCGGCTAGAGTTAGTTTGTTAATTTCAGTAATTTTAGTTTTTGCATCAAGGTCGTAAGTGCTTAATATGTATCTTGCAATGTTCCAAAGTTTATTCGTAAAGTTTCTAAAGTTGGCTATCTTACTTTCACCTAAACGCACATCATTGCCTGGGCTAGTACCAATAACAACTGAAAGTCGTGTTGCATCAGTGCCATATTTTTCGATCATATTTAAAGGATCAATGGCATTGCCTTTTGATTTGCTCATTTTTTGTCCTTTTTCGTCCAAAACTAATCCATTTAAATATACATCTTTGAAAGGTATATCTTCTGTGGCGTAAATTGTCATTAAGATCATCTTGGTAACCCAAAAAGGTAGAATGTCACGTCCAGTTTCTAGTACATTTGTTGGATGATAATTTTTGAAGTCAGCATTATCGATCTCGATTTTTCCATTTTGTATGGTAATCTGTTCTGGTGCATTGGCCATTGTAGAAAAAGTCCATAAACCAGACGAAAACCATGTATCAAGAGTGTCTTTATCTTGAGTCCAACCATCTCCCTCGGGAGGCTCTATTCCAACATGTATATCTTGGTTATGTTTCGAATTAAGTATTTCTAGGTTTGGGTTATTTTTGTACCAAACGGGTATTCTATGTCCGAACCAAATTTGTCTTGAAATACACCAATCGCGTAGATTATCCATCCAATTGAAATACGTTTTTTCAAAATTGGTTGGAATAATGTTTATTTTACTTTTTCCAAGCACACCAGTAGAAACAGCATCTAGAGATATTTCTTTAATAGATTTATCGAATTTTTCTATTTTTTTATTTACATCAATAAACCATTGAAGGCTAGGTAATGGTTCGATGTGTGTGTGGCATCGGTAACAAATGCCTATGTTATTTTCAATTTCAGTTTCGTCTATCAATAATCCAGCTTCTTTTATTTTATTAATTACTAGAATTTCTGCTTCTTTTACAGTTTTTCCAGAGAACTCGCCAAAATTTTCGTTAATTAATCCTTGCTCATTAATAACTTTGATTGTTTTTAGACCATGGTCTTCCATTATCTTCCAGTCTGTAAAAGAGTGAGCAGGGGTAACTCCAACCGCACCAGAGCCAAATTCCATATCAATTGATCTGTCCGCAACTACTTTTAATTCTAGTGGGATTCCAACAAAATCTGTTTTTATTGTTTTTCCTAAGTGTTTATTGTATCTTTCATCTTTTAAATTGATTGCAATGCCTGTATCGCCAAGCTTTGTTATTGGTCTTGTAGTTGAAACTGAAAAAGGAAAATCTTTTGAATATTTAAAAGTGTAAAGAATTGAGTGCTGTAATTCATGGTTCACTTCATCATCAGCTAATGTGGACTGACATCTTGGGCACCAATTAATGATGCGGTCCCCTCTATAGATTAGGCCATCATCATGCATTAATTTAAATACAGCTCGAACTGTTTTTGATCGAGTTTTATCTAATGTATAAGCTTCTCTTGACCAATCACAAGAACTCCCCATTTTTTTTATTTGCTTGCTGATAGTGTCATGTGATTCCTGGGCAAAGTACGTGAGTCTTTTTAAAAATTTTTCGCGTCCAAGGCTATGTCTAGTTAAACTTTCTTCTTTGAGAAGTAGTTCGATTTTTGTTGTTGTTGCAATGGAAGCATGATCGGTGCCAGGAAGCCAGAGAGTTTTTTTGCCTAACATCCTATTGTAGCGAATTAATATATCTTGAAGAGCAAGGATCGTGGCATGTCCAAGGTGCAGAATACCAGTTACATTTGGCGGGGGCATGACGATAGAATAATATTCGGCATCTTTTACACAGTCTAAATTATCAGGATTAAAATAACCTGATTTTTCCCATTCACTATAAATTTCATCTTCGTGATCTGCGGGTATATATGCTTTGGATAATTCTTTTTTCATATCTTTATTTTGTAATTTAAAATTGTTCTAGGAATTTTAGATTTCCACTTTGAAATAAGCGAATATCATCAACCCCATATTTCATCATGGCAAGTCGAGTTAAGCCGAGTCCAAAGGCAAAACCAGAGTATTTGTTACTATCAATTCCACCATGTTTTAAAACATTTGGATGAACCATGCCAGCTGGTAATATTTCTAGCCAACCAGAGTGCTTGCAAGCTGGGCATTTTGCTCCTTTACAGATGGTACAACGAATATCTAATTCTATTGCAGGCTCAACGAATGGAAAATATCCGGGTCTAATTCTGGTTTCTATTTCTTGCTTAAAAATATTTCTTAGTAATTCTTCCATTACAGCAATCATATTTGGGATATTGATATTTTTGTCTATCAACAACCCTTCCATTTGGTAGAAGGTATGTTCATGAACCGCATCTGTTGATTCAGATCTAAAAACTCTACCCGGTACAACGCATTTTAATGGTGCCCCAAATTGTTGCATTGCTCTTACTTGTACGGGTGAGGTATGCGTTCGCATGACTAGGTCGTATTTATTTTCTTTATTTTTAATATCAACATAAAAAGTATCTTGCATATCGCGCGCAGGATGGTGTTTTGGAATATTTAAACTTTCAAAATTGTAGTAATCACTTTCGAGTTCTGGTCCATTTAAAACGCTAAATCCAAGCGATTTGAATATCTCCACTAACTCATTTTCGATTTGAGTTATTGGGTGAATATGACCTTTTTTTATTTGAGTACCAGGAAGAGTAACATCAATGTATTTATTTGTGCTTTGAGATAAGCTTTCCTTTTTTTTATTAAAATCTTCGGTTAATTTTTTCTTTATAATATTAGCTTCTTTCCCGAAAGTCTTTTTTTCTTCATCATTTAGCTCTGAGAGTCCGCGCAGTATTGTTGATATTTCTCCTTTTCTTCCAAGGTATTTAATTTCAAGATTTCTAAATGAGTCCAAGTTTTTTATATTGCTTAGTTCTTTTAGGGCGTTTTCTTTGATTTTAATTAATTCATTTTTCATAGGTGGTTGGTTCTGGTTTATTTATTACATTTCTTGGTTTATATGTTAATCCGAGGATGTAAAATTCAATAATGGATAAGATTATTATTAGTAATATTAGATTTATCCAGTCAAACAAATCTTGTGATAGTAAAAATAATGATGTAACAATGAATAATGTGAATAGAAAGGATTGACGAAAGGCTTCAATTACTGCTTTAAATGCCAATTCTTGTTTAAGCCAAACGAAGCGAATTATAAACCCTAGGATTGCTATTGATCCAATCAATGCTAGACTTAGCGATAAATAAAATGAAGAAAATCCAAGGATATTTGTTTGCGTTGGATCAATAACATTAATGATAAAAAAGAAAATTGTCCAGCAAGTGATTGCTGTGATACTCATCGAGCCTAGATATAAACGAAGTGTCATTTATTTTAGCTTTAAAATTAATTATTTAATGGTATATTAGCACGAGTTGGTTAGTATTTCAAGTTATTTTAATAACGGTTTGTGTAAATGTTTGTAGGCATTGATTGTAGCGATTCGACCACGCGAAGATCGATCTAGAAATCCCAGTCGCATTAGATATGGTTCATACACGTCTTCTATTGTGGAGATGTCTTCGCCTGTAGCTGCAGCTATCGTGTTTAAGCCGACTGGCCCACCATTAAATTTGTCTATTATAGTTTCGAGTATTTTTCTGTCAATCCAGTCAAGACCTAAGGTATCTACATCAAGCATTTCAAAAGCATTGATACAGATGTTGCCTTCTATAATGCCATTTCCTCTGACTTCGCAATAGTCGCGAACTCTTTTTAATAATCGGTTAGCAACTCTTGGTGTGCGTCTTGAGCGCTTAGCTATGCTAATACTCGATTCTTCATCAATTGATATATTTAGTATTTTGGAGTTTCGCTCTATGATTTTTTGAATATCAGTATTTTCATAAAAGTTTAAGTGATGAACAATACCAAATCTGTCACGCAATGGAGCTGAGAGTAAGCTAGCTTTTGTTGTAGCTCCAATAAGGGTGAACTTAGGCAATTCTAATCTTAAGGTTCTTGCTTGTGGGCCTTTACCAATTATGATGTCGAGACAACTATCTTCCATTGCAGGGTAGAGTATTTCTTCGATTGTTTTATTTAGTCTGTGAATTTCGTCGATAAATAATATATCATTTTCATGTAAATTGGTTAGGATGGCTGCTAAGTCTCCTGCTTTTTCTATTGATGGACCAGCCGTAATCCTAATATTGGAATTCATTTCATGAGCGATGATATGGGCTAGCGTAGTTTTTCCTAGTCCGGGCGCGCCATATAATAAAATATGTTCTAACGATTCGGATCTTTTTTTTGCAGCTTCTATGCAAATATTTAAATTTTCTTTAATTTTTTCTTGTCCAACATAGTCTTGGATTTTTTTTGGTCGCAATGAAGTATCGAGTATCCCATCATCAGGTAGTTCTTTTGTGCTTATTATTCTCTCTTCTTTGTTGTTAGTCATGTGTAATAAAATGATTATTTTTCATTGAGGATTCTATTGATGATTTGTTCCCAAGTACTTGCTGGGAGAGAGCCTTCAATTTTGTAACCGTTAATGATCCAGGCAGGTGTACCACTTATATTTAATAAGATTGCGTCGTTAACATCTTTTTCGATAAGTTTGGTGTGTTTTTCGCTGTTTAAACAACTGCTAAAATTAGAAACATTAATGTTAATTGATTTTGCCATGGTTGATAGATTTTCTTCATTGACATTGCCTTGGTTTTCAAAAATAAAATCATGCATTGGCCAAAATTTTTGTTGTTCTCCGGCGCATCTAGCTAAAATTGCCAACTGTTTTGAATCATCATGGAGTGGTAAGTCTCGGAAAATTAATTTTACATCATTGGGGTACTTTTTAACAATGCTTTGGATAATGGGTTGTGTTTCTTTGCAATATGGGCACTCAAAGTCAGAAAATTCTACAATTGTTATTTTGGGATTTGCTGCGCCAATAGAGTAGCTTAATTTATTTTCGGCGGTTGCACGGATTTTTGTCATGTCTAGGCTAGTTGCAGAGGGGATTGATGTTTGTGTAATATTGGCCCTATTTTTTATAGAGCCTATAAGTTTAAACACATAAAGACTAAAGGCAAGAAGGTAAGCGATTATAATGGTTAGAATTCCAAGTAGGATTCTTCCCCATATTTTTTGATACCATTTTATATTTTCGATTGTCATATTATTAATAATAGCACAATATTATGATTATTTTTATCCGGGTCTTAAATAAAAAAAAGCTTCTCATTTTAATGAAAAGCTGTAGTTTAATATTTTTTTTATGCGTGGAGTTGTAAATAGCAATTTAAAACTTTTGCTATAGCACTTATACTCTTTGGGTTATTTTTATTATCTAATAGATGATTGTACTGCGTATTGGGCACTAAAAAATTACTACATATTCTATATGTGCTCAAAAATAATGCAGGTATAGTAAGCAGTTACACTAAGAATATTTGCATGTATATTTGCATGTATATTTATATCGTGTTAATTTTAATGTAAGCTTTTAAATATAAACTATGAAAATTATATCTTGGAATGTGAATGGGATAAGGGCATGTTTAAAAAAAGGATTCAAAGATTTTTTGCTTGAATCTAAGCCTGATATATTGGCTGTGCAAGAAATAAAGATAGCTAATAAGGCTATAGCTGGTGAGGCGTTTGATTATCCTGGTTATAATGAATATTATTTTTCAGCTAAAAAACCGGGTTATAGTGGGACTGGAGTAATGGTGAGTAAAAAGTTAAAAGTAATTAGTTATCAAGAAGGATTGGGTATAATAAAGTTTGATGATGAGGGTAGAACTCAAGTATTAGAGTTCGATGGTTTTTACTTGGTTAATAATTATTTTCCTAACACTCAGGATCAATTATTACGTCTTGATTTTAAAGAAGAGTATAATAAGGAGTTTTTAAAGGTGATGAAAGAGCTAGAAAAAAAGAAGCCAGTAATAACTTGTGGCGATTTTAATGTAGCACATGCGCCAATAGATATAAAAAATGATAAAGCAAATAAAGGTAGGGCAGGGTATACGGATGAGGAAAGAGCTTGGATGACAAAGTTTATTGAAGCAGGATTTGTTGATACTTTTCGTTTTTTGAATCCATACAATGTTGAATATTCTTGGTGGAGTTATCGGTTTAATGCTCGGGCTAATAATGCTGGTTGGCGTATTGATTATATTTTAATATCGGATAAATTGAAAACTAAGTTGAAAAAAGCTTATATTCTTTGTGATGTGTTGGGTTCTGATCATGCGCCTGTAGCGGTAGAAATGGGGGATTAGTATAAATGATGTAGATATAGTGA
>JADHVC010000016.1 GCA_016784175.1 Patescibacteria group bacterium
ACTCTCACCCTCCAAGAAGAAAAGGAATTAATCATTAAGTTCTTTAAAGAAGAATTCGTAGATATATTAAAGGGAAGTCCAGATAGGCAAAATGCGATCAACTTGCGTATTTTTTATGTACTTAGTAAGGATGGAAATTTCAACAAGGAACTTGAGACTGCACTCTATAACAACAAGCAAAAAGCTACGCATAAGACATTCAAATTAGATAACAATTCGAAGACACCAAGTGTAGGCAATTGGTTACGTTATTTTATCAAAGAAAATAGTACAGCCAATTTTAATGAAATAACTTTATTGAAGTTCCTGCTAAACTCCCCCAACACAAAAATATTGGACTCTAATGAAAGAGAATTACTTAACACTATTTTAAAAACATACAGGAATATAAAATTCTTCCCAGAAAGCATGCCGAGTGACACTAATATTAAGTGGGAAATTATTCCAATCATAAGGACTGCATTGATTTCGGAAAGAAAATTGGAGGAGGGATTAACAAAGATACCAAAGAAAAAATTGGGTGTTCCTGGGGAAGCTCCAAAAGAAATAATAGAGGAAGAGCAAAATGAGAATGAGGCTGTAACAGAAGGTATACAAGACATACTTGCAGCAGAAGATAATTTAAAAGAATCTGAGGTGGAAGAGGCGGTAGTTAAGGATGAATCTACAATACCAAGAAGTATTGAGTCACTAATTGATAAGCCTACGCCACCTATTGCACCAGAGATTGAAGATACTTTAGAAGAAGAAGAAGAAGAATCTGCAATTGAAATACCAATAACAATCAAGGAACCAGTGGCCATCAATAAACCAGGAATGGATGAGATAGCGACAGAAGAAATTATAAAAGAAGAACCTATTATTGAAGTTATACCAAAAAAGCCAAAGGTTATTGTCCCACCAGTTATTGAAAAACCAAAAAATAAAAATCCACGAACAAAGGAATTAGAAGATATGGCAGCAATGTATCCTAAGGGTTCGATGGAGAGAAAGGCCATTGAAGAAGAAATAAAAAAACTCGAGATTTAATTCTCGAGTTTTTTTGTAGATTCTAAACTTAATTTGCTACTCTAAATACCTCTTCTAAGGTGGTTTCACCAGCAAGGGCTTTTAGAACGCCATCTTGCATCATAGTTATTGTGCCGTTTTTCATGGCAGCAAGTTCGATTGTTTGTTCTATTACATCTGGTTGTTGAATAATTTTTTGCATATTTGGGTTAACATCTATGGCTTCATACAAACCAACACGACCCTTATATCCAAGATTCGAGCATGTCGGACAACCTTTGCCTTTATATAACTTGAGTTCTTTAGGAATTTCAACACCAGTGGAAGGGTCAATCGAAGTTAAGATTGCTTCGACTTGTGTTTTTATTTCTGGCGTTATCGTAGTTTCTTCTTTACAGTCAACACAAATTTTACGAATTAGTCTTTGCCCGATTGAAGTAGTTAGAGCACTGGCTAGCATTTGTTGCTCTACACCTAGTCCAGCAAAACGACTGACAGCACCGGCGGCGGAATTAGCGTGGATTGTTGAAAGCACTAAGTGACCTGTCATAGCAGCTTCAACGGCAATTTTAGCTGTCTCTTGATCACGAATTTCACCGACCATAATTATATTAGGATTTTGACGCAAGAGGGATCGCATAGCGGCAGCAAATGTATAGTCCCCTTCTACTTGAGTTTGCATTACACCGTCTAAGTGATATTCGATAGGGTCTTCAATAGTAATAATTTTTACATCTGGAGAGTTGAGTTTATTTAATAATGCATATAGAGTTGTTGTTTTACCTGAACCTGTAGGACCAGTGGTAATAATAATACCCTTAGTTTTTGTGGTAGAGTTCGCAATAATAGCATTAGTATTGTATTGGATACCAAGTTGTTCCATTGTAAGACTTGCAGCTGAAGATGATAAAATTCTGATTACAACTGTCTCACCATAACCACCAGAAATAATTGAAACACGACAATCTATATTCCTCTCTTCAATATGGATACCGAAACGACCATCCCAAGTAGCTTTTTTAACATTAGTAGCAAACCCAGCTAATATCTTAATTTGAGAAAGCATAGGTAAATAATATTCTTTTGTGAGCTCAGCAATATCGTGCAAGATACCATCTATTCTAAACCTAATCTTCACACCCTTTTCTGTTGGTTCAATGTGAATATCACCAGCATCTATCTTCACTGCTAAGGCCATAACAACGCTTGCCACGCCGCCTGGTGGTATTTGAGCAATGATCTCACGAGCCTTAGTTAGATCAACAACAATATCAACAACCTTTTGGATGTCTTCTTCAGTAATTTGAATGCCCTTGCCCATACTCTTGGATAACGCAACATCATACAAAGCATCAATGTAATCCATTTTACCAATTACGCGATAGACTTCATCTAAACTAGTTAAACTATTAAGGACTTTAATAATTCCATCTTGAAGCATTGTAACCATACCATCTTCGATAGCTTGTTCTAAAATTTTAAAGGCGGGCTGACCATCACTAGTCAATTCTTTAATTGCCTTTGTCATCTCAAGAAGTTCATATATACCTACTCGGCCCTTATAACCAACGCCTGCACACATAGCACAACCTTTTTCATTAGCCTTATATAGAGTCGGCAATTTAGCAGGAACAGAAACATTCGCTTTTGGAGAAATAACTGCTAAAATTTTCATGATCTTATCAACTTCTTCTTTCTTGAGTTCATGCTCTATTTTACATTCTTTACAAAGCTTACGCACAAGTCGTTGTCCAATAATAGCATTAATAGATGGTGTTAAAAAAAATGGCTTTACCCCCATGTCAACCATACGAGGAATAACCCCAGCAGAGTCATTTGTATGCAATGTTGATAAAACAAGGTGTCCAGTTAGACTCGCTTGTATAGCAATTTCTGCAGTTTCTAGATCTCTAATTTCACCGACCATAACTATATCTGGATCTTGACGTAAGATTGAACGAAGACCCTTAGCAAAAGTGTAGTCCTTTTTTGTATCGACTTGTGATTGATTTATGCCACTAAGCTGATATTCTATCGGATCTTCTAGGGTAATAATTTTAGTACTAGGTTTATTAAGTTTATTTAAAATGGCATAAAGAGTAGTTGTTTTACCAGAACCTGTTGGCCCAGTTGTTAAGATCAAGCCATTAGGCTTTTCTATCTCGCGACCAAGTATTTCAAAACCCCGAACACTTAAGCCAAGATCCTCAAAAGAAAGACCAACAGACGAAGATTTTAATAATCTCATAACAACACTCTCACCATAAGAAGTAGGCAAAAACGAGGCTCTGATTGCTAATTTATCGTTAGGTAAGAAAATAGTAAAACGACCATCTTGTGGCTTGTCCGAGATATTTAATTTAACCTTTGCTAATAACTTCATACGAGAAATTATTCTTGGCCACTTATCCTTGTCTATTCTGGCAGCCTCCTGTAACACACCATCAATTCTTAAACGAACAGCGGTAGAATCCTCCTCGGCTTCAATGTGAATATCAGACGAACCAGTCTTCATGGCCGTAGCAATTATTAAAGTCACAACTTCACTCATAGTAACTTTATTGATAATGCTATTTAAAGTTTTATAATCCTTTATTTCTTTTTGGAATCTCTCTAAGTCTTCTGGCAATATCTCAACTCCTTGAACAAATTTTCTAATCTTTGGAAGTTTATCATAAAGCCGAATGGCATAATCAAATGAATTTTGCGAAATATAATAAAGACGAACCTCACAAAAATATTCCTCTTGAAGCTGCAATTGGATTTCTTTTATCTCTGGATTGCTTGGGTTTGTTGTAGCTAGGCGCATACGCTTTCCATCATAATAAAAACAGATCAAACTATTTTGCCTTGATCTATCACGATCTATCATACTTATAGCCTCCGTACTAATCGGAAAGCCAAAAAGATTTATGTATGGTAAGCCTTGCTGAGCAGCAAATACTTCTGCTTGTCGCTCCATTGTTTCAACTTTTATATGCTGTTGTTTTCTAGCCAACTGAGCTTGTGTTGACTCATCATGAATACTGATAGGAACAGCACTATTCTTTGAGGCTTTTATTAGGTCTTCAATTGATTGCATAATTTTTTACTTTTTTATAGATTCTGCTACGCGCATTATTTTACTTTTTTTCTCACTACGACTAGTTAGCTCTAAAAATAAACCTGCCCAAGAAGAAATTTGAAAACAAGTTAAGATTGCGCCAGCTACAGTAACGCCCAACAATATTATAATGAGACTTGGTATAGCAATTAATGAAAAACCAAGAAAACCCATCACTTGATAAACCAGCATACTAAAAAAATAAAAAGGGATAATTGCAACCATAGTCGCAAACATAACAATTAATCCAACGACAAAGTTTAAACTAAATAACATAAATGCTAACTCAAGCGAAATTATCCAATTTTTCACAAATAGATTCAATGCAAGTTTAACAGAATCGACTATATTCTTATTTTTAACAATAACAAAGGCAATTGAATATTTTGCAATAAATGAAATAGATAGAGTTAATGCAATAAATAAAACATACATTATTACAAAAAATAATTCGAACAAGAAGCTATCATGAGTACCAATTTGTGAGATAACCAAAATAGAAATTACGGTAAAAAAGGTACCCAACACTATTCTAGCCAACACATTTAACCCAAAGACTTTCCAGAAATACTTTTTTCCGACCACCAAACTTCTTTTAATATTGTCCTCCCCTTCAACCTCGGTAATCTTTGCCTTACGCATACTTACTGATTCACTTACAATAGCTACTTGTGACACAACCGAAACCCAAGCCAAAAACAATGACAACCCAGTTATTAACAAAACAACAAAAAGAACTTGAGCTATATCACCAGCACTTCCGTTACTGATTATAATTTGGATATTAGAAATAGTCCCCGAATGAAACAATCCAGCTTCACTAAAACCATTAATACCAGGAAAATAATTCATTCGGTCACCATTAATGGCGCTTAGAATAGTCTCATAGCCACCACTTGTCGATAAAAATGAAGCAAAAATACCAAAAAACCAAAGATATTTATTGCGCCAACTAATCTTTAGAGAATTTAGAAAAATGTTACGATAAAAAGGCATTTCTTATAAAATTTAAATATTAATTATACTCTATAGTATAGCAAAAAAAATACAAACAACAAAGGACAACAATAAAAAAAGTTTAACCCATGAAAGTTAAACTTTTTATCAATTAGAATGCTAGTTTTAGAAGAGATTGAATTATTTATTGCTTATGAGATATGTTATTGTTATTTATTAATTTGGCTTTTTTACCCACAATGTTTTCAAATTGTGCTTTTTCAATAGTTTCTTTCTCAAGAAGAATATCAACTACTTCCTTAAGTTTAGCCTTTTCTTTCTTAATAACCTTTCGAGCTATTACAGAAGCCTCCATAATAAAATTGTTAATTTCTTTATCAATCTGCTCAGCAACTTTTTCTGAATAATCTCTCTGCTCATGAATCTCCCGTCCTAAATACATCGAATCTTCTTTATCGCCAAAAGTTCGCGGACCAAATGTATCACACATGCCATAATCTGTTATTAATTTCCTAGCTATTTGAGTAGCACGACGTAAATCCGAAGTAGCACCAGTTGTAACTTCTCCATATATTTCTTTTTCTGTTAAGAATCCACCCAACAGTACGGCGATCTCTTCGATGAACTCCTGCTTTGTGTACATATGCTTATCCTCAAGAGGAATTTTAAGAGTATACCCGCCAGCTCTACCACGAGCAATAATAGTAATTTTTTGAACTGGATCAGTGTGCGGCAAATAATGAGCAATAATAGCATGACCTGCTTCATGATAAGCAGTAATCTGCTTTTCTCTTTCCGTAATTACCCTACTCCTTCTTTCTGGACCCATCATAACACGTTCAATAGACTCAAATAACTCATTCATAGTTATTAACTTTTTGTCTCTTCTCGCAGTTAGAATAGCTGCTTCATTTAGAATATTCGCTAAATCTGCACCACTAAACCCAGGGGTACGCTCAGCAACGCGTCTTAAGGTAACATCGCGCGCTAAAGGTTTTCTGCGAGCATGTATTTTCAATATGGCTTCACGAGCTTGAATGTCAGGTAGATCAAGTACTATTTGCCTATCAAAACGACCTGGTCTAAGTAGAGCTGGGTCTAATACATCTGGTCTGTTAGTTGCAGCCATAACAATAATATTCATGCGAGGATCAAACCCATCCATCTCAACCAATATTTGGTTTAGAGTTTGTTCACGTTCGTCGTGAGAACCACCCATACCCGACCCTCTTTTTCGCCCAACTGCATCAATTTCATCAATAAAGATTATGCATGGGGTACTCTTTTTAGCCGTTTTAAAAAGTGATCGTACACGAGAAGCACCAACTCCAACAAACATCTCGACGAACTCCGAACCAGATATGTGAAAAAATGCAACATTTGCTTCACCAGCTACAGCTCTTGCTAAAAGAGTTTTTCCAGTCCCAGGAGAACCTAAAAGCAATACACCCTTTGGAATAAGCGCACCTAGATTTGTAAATTTATCTGGATTTTTTAGAAAATCCACTACCTCAGCTAGCTCTTCCTTAGCTTCACGCACACCAGCAATATCCTTAAATTTAATTTTATTTTTTGCATCTTTATTGAATTCCTTAACCTGAGCTTGCCCAAACCCCATGGCCCGAGAGTTTGCACCCTGTACACCACGGAGCATCATATATAAAAAGAATCCTATTATTAAAAAAGGAATTAGAAATGGAGCCAAAGCAGTAAACCAAAAAGCGAATCCCTCTTCGTCCTTTACCTGAATAGCAATTTTAGAAACTTTTGTCTTGTCTACACCATAATTATCAAGTAGAGACGAGAAAGACTCACCAATCTCTTTTTTTATAATTTCTTTTTCGCCACTATTAAGCTCAAGCTCAACAAGACTTCCTCTTACAATAATTTCTTTTATTTCTTCGTTGTCTATCTGTTTAATTAGCGTTTCCATGCCAACCTTCGTAGGTTTGCTAGCAGTATCTTCATAAAAAGTAAAAAGACTGGCTATTAAGAAAAAAGAAGCTGTAAAGATTAAAGTATTTTTTATTATTTGTTTCATCATATAAATTAATAGTATCTAATTTGTTTTAGTTTATCAAGAGAGAATTTAATAGAGAGGATTTAATAGGTGATTATATCCTATTTTACTCTCACAACTAATGAATAAACATTGCATCCCCATAACTAAAAAAACGATACTTTTCTTTTATGGCTTCTTGATAAGCACTTTTCACAGTGGCGCTTCCAGCAAGCGCACTTATAAGCATCAATAAAGTTGATTTTGGTAAATGAAAATTTGTTATCATCGCATCAATTACCTTGAATTTAAAACCAGGATATATATAAACATTCACCCAGCCAGTACATATACCATTGGTACATAATTTTCGCTCCAAAATATTTGATTCTAAAACTCGTGCACTAGTTGTACCCACAGCTATCACTCTTCTATTTTCTTTTTTTGCCTTCCTAATTTTTTCTATCGTTTCAGTTGCCACTTCTACAAACTCAGAATGAATTTTGTGCTTCGTGATATCGTCTTCTTTAACGGTAGCAAAAGTTCCTAAGCCTACATGGAGAGTTATGTATGCAAGTTGTATTCCTTTTTGCTCAATCTTATCAAGCAGCTCTTTTGTGAAATGAAGCCCGGCAGTGGGTGCCGCCACTGAGCCAATTTTATCACTAGCAGCATAAACTGTTTGATATCTATTTTTATTTTCTTTTTTTTCCGACTTAATATATGGAGGCAATGGTGTTTTACCAATGCTATCAACCACAACCATCATGTCCTGATAGCTCATATTAAACTCTACTAGCCAAGTAGAATCTTCATTATTTTTTAAAATTTTAGCCTCTAGGTTTTGACTAAACTGAAGCAATGCCTCTTTCTTACCTCTCAATCCCCCGACTAAACACTGCCAAGTACACACCTCTTTCTTACCGCTTATATTATTAAGCAAAAAAATCTCAACCTTACCGCCTGTTCCACTTTTCTTACCGATCAGGCGAGCTGGAAAAACACGCGAATTATTCATTACTAAAACATCACCTTTCCTTAAAAAACTAACAATATCATAAAAGAACTTATGCTCAATTGCACCAGTCTTTTTACTTAATACTAAAAGTCGTGAATTATCGCGGGACTCAGTCGGAGCTTGTGCAATTAACTCCTTTGGTAAATCATAGTCAAAATCAGAGAGCTTTAAAGTATTATCTATTAACATAGTTTTTTTAAAATTTCTCAAATACAAATGTTACTTTTGCTTAAACTCACAAATCTTATTAAAGTCGCAAAAAGCACACAACATACCAGGGATTGGAATAAAATTACATTTTCTAATCTCTACAATACTATCAATTAGTTTTTCTTTTACTTTATCTTCATCTTTTGGCTTTGATGCAAAACTCATAACCGAATTATCATTAAGATAATAAAAAGATAATTTACTAACCTTCTTATTATAAATTTCTTCAAGTGCTAATTTATAAATTATCAATTGTCTTTTATCATCAGCAGTTAATGTTTCTTTTGGATTGCCAGTTTTATAATCAACAATTTCTAGAGTTCCATCAGATAATTCATCTACCCTATCGATAGACCCACGTAGAACAAAATCACTTATTTTAAGAAGAAACGGCTTTTCCAGTCCCACTATTTTTGGTAAATTTTTCAAATCCAAATTCGCAAAAAAACTCGTAAGAATATCATAACCTTTTTGTTTGTATTCATCTCTCTGCTCTTTTGTTTCATAGCCTGCATCAATCCACTTATATTCATAAATACTCAATAAATCTTTCAATAGTGGTAAGTGCTTTACGTCATCTTTTGTTGGAAATATACTTCCTTGGGATATAGACTCAACCATAATTGGTGTCAAAAAATCTTTAAGTGTATCATGCATTAAACGACCAAACTGCATACTAGGTTTTTCTGGCACCGGAATACGCAAAATAAAACTATATTTATATTGGAGCGGGCAATTTGTGAAAGCGGCAATTTGTGAAAAAGAAAATCTACTTGGCAATTCATATTTGATCACTGCCTCATTCGTTTTAACATTTTTTAAATCATCAATGTCGCGCAAGAGCTCTAATTTACTTTTAAATATTTCATAACTTTCGCTTCTTGTGTCCTTCATTACAATTCCCGCTTCTTCAAGAAACTTGGATGGTTTTTTTTTACGAGCTCCACCGTAGTCACGTGCATTTGTTAAGTACAGCACATCTCGTGCGCGCGTTATGGCAACGTAAAAAAGTCTTCGCTCTTCTTCAATATGCACATCTCCATCGGATAACTTTTCCCGCACTAACGCATCCGGAATTTTTATTACCTCACTACGCCTAATAGTTGGGAACTTTTTATCAACCATATTCGGAATAAATACATATTTAAATTCCAAACCTTTTGAGGCATGAATCGTCATAATCTTAAGAGTTTCAGAATCCTCAAAGCTCTGAGTAAGCGATCCTGTCTCACCCGCCTCTAGCTCCATATCTAGTATTTCCATAAAATCTTTCAAATTCAGCGCTGGATTATTTAATTCATACTTTTTTATTTTTTGATAAAACTGATTTAAAAAACTAAACTCATCTCTATGCAAATCACTATCTAGCGACTCTAATAGACCAGATTCGTACAAGAAACTTACAAAAACTTTTGATGGCTTGCTTGACTGCGCTAGTCTAGAATGAGCCTCAACCAAAACAAGAAGCGTATTTATTTTAACAACAGATTCTGGACTAATCTCGTGAATAGCACTAATATTTTGTAGAGCTTCGAACAATGACCAAAGCTTATTTCGCGCAAATTTATTTATTACCACAATGTCCTGATAACCTATTTTAAAAATACTTATATTTAAAACCCGATATAAAGCTGACGATTCATGATAATTATCTAAAAGTTTTAAATATGAAATACAGTCTAAAATAATTGACTTGTAGTATAGACCGCGCAATGACATAAATTGGTTTGGGATATTGTGACGAGATAATTCGTCGATATAACTCAAAGCTGTTGCATTTGCACGAACAAGAATAGCAAAATCTGACCACAAAACTTTTTCGTCCTTCTGAAATAACTCTTTGATGTTTGCTACCACACTAGAAATTTCTTCATACTCATCTTCATAGGTAATATACTCAACACCACCGATATCTCCTCTAGATGCTTTTAATTCTTTGTTAATACCTAGCTTTTCTTCTAGTCTATTAGGATTATTATTTTTAATAAACTTATATGCCCTATCAAGAACAATCTGACCAGATCGATAATTATCCATTAATACAACTTCCGTTGCATCGGGATACTCATCTTTAAATTGCATAATATTTGAAAGTGAAGCGCCTCTAAACTTATATATCGCTTGATCATCGTCACCCACAACCATTAAGTTGTTCTTTGGATTAGCTAAATTTTTTATAAGCTCATATTGAGACCAATTAGTATCCTGAAATTCGTCGACCATAATAAACTTAAATTTATTCCTATAGATTTCTAATAAATTTGATCTTTCTTTAAACAACTTAATAGTATAAGTTATTAAATCTCCAAAATCTAAAAAGCCACTATTTAGCAAAAGCTGATTATAAACTTCATAAGCATTAGCTAGTTCATTTATTCTAGAAACTTCTAGTTCATCACTATCGTTATCTATTTTTTTATTTTTACTCTTTTTCTTATCGTAAAAATCAGTAACTAAAGTTGGGTCTAACTTAATTTTTTTTGCATACTCTAAATATTCATAAGGTGTAATATTTTCATCTTTAAGTCGAGAGAAATGCTTGAGCAATTCATGAATAAACTTCGTGGGGTTGCCCATTGGACGATAATAATCCAAATTGAACTTTTCTAAATTTTTTTTAATCAGTATCCAACTCTCAGTCTGATTGATTAATTTAAAGTCGGCGGGAAGCCCAATGTCTAAAGCATGCTCACGCAAAATCCGTTCGCAAAACCCATGAAAAGTACAAATCCACAAATCTACATATCCGTACGGAAGAATTTTATCAGCGCGCTCTTCCATTTCACCTGCTGCCTTTTCTGTAAAAGTGGTTATTAAAACCTCATCTGCACGAGCTAAATTATTTTCAAGCAAGTAGCTTAGGCGTTCAATTAACACAGTAGTTTTACCAGTACCAGCCCCCGCCACAACAAGCATAGGACCGGTTGTATGAGTAGCGGCTTTAATTTGTGAAGCATTTAGTTGCTTTTTTGTTGACATTTTAAAAAAAATAGAATATATTATTAATTAAATACGGAGTGTGGATGAAAATATCGCGTGATACAAG
This sequence comes from Patescibacteria group bacterium, assembly GCA_016784175.1. Lineage (GTDB taxonomy): Bacteria > Patescibacteriota > Patescibacteriia > Patescibacteriales > BS150m-G62 > BS150m-G62. The sequence continues at coordinate 11,342 of JADHVC010000016.1, forward strand.
CACGAATATGTTGGTGAAAACCCAACCACTCCGACCAATTTTATATCAAGTACGAATAAAATATACTTTGCTCTTTATAATCAAAACAGTAAGCTTGAGATGCGATCTCAACCCAAAACCTGAATTTAATTCAGGTTTTTTTTACATCTAGGATTTCCATAACTGCCTGAATGGACTTATCAAGGTTTCCGTTAGAATTTACAACTTCATAATCATACAAATACTTATACTCTAACCACTCTTTAGTATACATCATTCTCTCGGCAATATACTCATCACTCACCCCTTTGTCACGAGCACGAATACGTGCTTCTATTTGAATAAGTGGTGCATTAATTAAAATAGCTTTTATGTCAGGTAATAATTTTTTAGCAGTGCGCACACCCTTATACCCTATCTTCCAAATACCAACCTTACCACATCTCTCAACACGCTTAATTTCATCATTAGTTACTCCATAATAATTATTATTATACTCTTTGGCCCATTCAAAAAACTCGCTATTATCAATTTTTTTCTTAAAGTCCTCTCGACTCAAAAAGTAATATGGATTACCATTAACTTCGCCAGACCTCATGTTGCGACTCGTGCTTGTAATCACGCGCTCCAAAATTACACCATTCTTAATTAAGCCCTGTATGATACTGTCTTCTCCAGCACCAGATGGGCCAGATATAATAAACAAATTATTTTGCATATTTTAAAAATTCTTTTAAATCCTTAGGTAAGTCTATCTTAAGTTCCTGCCATTCGCCTTCTAAATCACGAAAGCCCAAGGTGGTAGCACATAAAAATACTCGGCCTAAGTTGATTTTTTTATTTTTAATACGTGTTGTTTTTGTAGAATACAAATCATCGCCAACAATAGGATAACCATAGGCTGTTAGATGGCAACGGATTTGATGTGTACGACCAGTCGTAATTTTCACACTCATAAAAGTATAATTTATAAGTCTTTTTGTAACATCAAAAAAAGTTTTAGCATCACGAACATCATCATTAATTGGTGTTCCTAGTGGCTTAGCTGCCATCTTAAAACCTTTAGTAGAACGCTTTATCGGAAAATTTATTGTATCATAATCCTTACTAGTAGCGCCATAAACCAAAGCTGCATAAACTTTATTTATCTTTCGGCTTTGAAATTGCTTCTTAAGGCAATTAAACATCTCCTGCGAACGCGCAATAACTAATAAACCACTCACATTTTTATCTAATCTATGCACAATACCTGGTCTTAGGGGATCATCTCCCACACCTACTAATTCAGGATAGTCTTCAACTAATAAGTCAGCAAGATTTTTACCCCCAGCCCTATTTCCTGTAGCATGAACCACTAAGCCCGCGGGCTTATTGATCACTAAATAATCTTTATGTTCTTTTATTATATCAATCTTCATTTTATTATATCTCTAATTTTTAAAACTTGCTGTTCAAAATTATGATCTTTGAGAATGTGTTGCTTTTCAAGTTCACCCACTTTACTCCGCATAATCGCATCTTGTTCTATTTCAATAATTTTCTTTGCTAGCATTTCATGATTACTTATATCAATTAAAGTATTTAATATGCCTTCCGTGCTTACCATTAAATTTTCCAATCCGACATGTCGTTGGGCTATAATAGGAACACTACCATACATTACAGCATAAATCGTAGATAAATCAACTATTGTGGGTATAGTTGTCGTTAAAATAAAACAATCAAAATTGTCTATCCATTTGCGTAGCTTAAGCTGTCGACCAACAAACCAAACTAAATTATCTAATTTCATTGTTTTTGCTAGCCATGAGAGTGTTTTTTTATCCTCACCATCACCAATTATAACAACCTGGATGTTTGGTATCACCTCTAAACATCTACTGACTGCCTGAAATAAAATTTTAATATATCCTGAATCTACAAGATCAGCTATAACTCCAATCGTAAAATATCTTTGACCATTTTTTCTAACGCGTGCCACCATACCATTAAAAAGATCGTCTTGATGCTGATATTTTTGAACCTCAAAACCAGTAGATATCTTGACAACACCTTCTTTCCTTGCACCAATAACCATTAATTTTGCCATCGTAAGATCATTAAAAACTAATACTTTATCGCAAAATCTTAAATTAACCTTGTAGATAATTTGAGCGATTCTACTCTCAAATAAAGCTTCTTCATCTGGCAACTCAAGCCAAATAACTTTACACTTAAACAAATTAGCTGGTATAGAAAAAATAAACTTATCAATTAAGCTTATGCATATTATTGTATTAAGCTTAAACTTGTAATTAAAGGCAAAAAAAATAATAAAGTAGGAAGCTATAAAAAATGGATAAAAAAGAACAAAAAGAGTATTTGTAAGCCAATTATTAAAAGAAAACCAACCTAAATAATAGCCCGTTTTCCAAAGCTTAGTATTAAATTGATTTCTTAGCGCATTGTTAAGATTAGAGGATAATAATCTAAATTTAAAATCTCCACTCATGGCCTCTAGCAAGTCAAAAAGTGGGGAAATATCTTTTGAATAAGAATTAATAACTAAAATATTTTTTCTCATAATGATATTATATCATGAATATGCGACTTTAAAGTAATTTAAAAATATGTTGAAAAACTTTAACAAGTATGGTAGCATGATAATTAGACTGATCTTTTAAAGTTGCTCTTTTTAATACTATGAGGTACGAAATGGACACTGAGGATCCCGAGATTAATGCTAGAGTAAACGATATTTGTAAGGCATTAAAATTACCTATCAATTGTCGAGTCACACCAACAAACCATTCTTATGAGGAAATCCGTTTTCACTTCAAGGTGGATAATAGGATAATTCCGATTTCGAAAGGTATTTCACGAACAGAGGCTAATTACTCTTGCACCGATGCAACCACTGAATTAAAATATCTACTTGATATAAGCTCAAAACATAAAGAATTGTGGGCACTAGCATCGCACATTGGAAAGTTAACCCAAAAAAACTATATCTCAATTTGCCTGGCTTTATGTTTAACTGGCGATTTTGTAATCATAGGGTTTATTGCAAGTGATGAGCTTAGCCCACCATTTATCTTTGCGCTCAAGGCAAGAAATAACTCCATTCCTGAATGGTGTGGAATAGAACTGCACTCTGAAAAACAAGATCCTAAATTAAGCAAAGAACTTGAATTTGATGGCAAGAGAGGTGCGATAATTCTCAAGTCAAATGCTTTAGAAAAAACATCCAGACATAGACATTTAGTAATGATTATCGGAGATGGGAAAACACAAGATGAGATAATCACTAAACTTCTACAACACCTCAACTAACATAGACAAAGACAAATTACTTGATAATTTGTCTTTTTTTTACTATTTTATATATATGAATAATTTTTGGCAAAAACTTAATAAACACAACAAACCCTTTTTTGCGCTCGCACCCATGGCAGATGTAACTGATGCAGCATTTAGACAAATGATCGCGAAATATTCGCAAAACGATAAACTTTGGGGTGGCCCACAGGTATTCTACACTGAATTTGTAAGTGTAGATGGACTTACAAGTGAAAAAGGAAGAAATAAAGTAGCACGCGACTTGTACTTCAGTGAACATGAACGCCCAATAATTGCTCAGGTGTTCGGAACCAATCCAGAAAAATTCATGCAGACCGCAACAATAATTCAAGAACTTGGATTTGATGGTATTGATATAAACATGGGTTGTCCTGAAAAAAAAATCATAAAACAAGGAGCTGGTGCGGCATTAATTAAAACCCCAGAACTAGCAAAGGCTATAATAAAAGCAACTAAGGATGGAGCAATAAAAATTCCAGTTTCGGTAAAAACAAGAATTGGATATAATAAAATTATCACTAATGAATGGATAAGTTGTTTATTAGAAGCTAAGCCAGACGCACTTGCAATACATGGTCGTACACAAAAAGAAATGTCTGATGTTCCAGCGCATTGGGATGAAATTAAAAAAGCAGCTGAGCTAGCAAAAGGAACAAACACAATAATTATTGGCAACGGAGATGTCACGAGTCTAGAAGATGGAACCCAAAAAGCTAGTGATTCAGGCGTTGATGGAATAATGGTAGGAAGAGGAGTATTCGGAAATCCGTGGTTTTTTAATAATAAAAAAATCAATATTTCAAAAAAAGAAAAAATTGAAGCTCTAATCGAACATACATACTTATTTGAAGAACTACTATCCAGCAAAAAAATAAAGGGGTTTGAAATTATGAAAAAACATTTTAAAGCTTATACTAATGGATTTGATGGAGCAAGAGAATTAAGAGTTAAGTTAATGGAGGCGGAAAATGCCATCGATGTTAAAAAAATTATCAATAATTTAAAATTATAACAAAATGTAATATATTTGTCTTATGCAAGATATAGAAAAAAATATACTGAGGGTGATTTGCTATTATGACATCTTTAACTATCCACTCACTCAATTCGAAATATTTCAAAAAATTGATGTAAAGACTGTTCTTGGAGATGTACTTATTGCATTAGACAATATTGGTCCAAAAATAGTAGGGAAAAAAAATGGATTCTATTATTTAGCTGGTAGAGAAAATTTAGTTAGCATCCGATCAAAAAGGTATAACTATACTTTACGAAAAATTAAACGAGCAAAATTAATCGCCCACATTTTTGAATATATTCCATATATTAAACTAGTAGCTATCGGTAATCTCATAGGAGCTCACAACTTAAAAAATGAAGGGGACATTGATTTATTTATTGTTACTGAGGTTGGAGCAATTTGGACAACGCGTTTTATTACTGCCACCTTAATGAAACTTCTTGGTCTGCGCCCCAAAAAAAATAATCAAAAAGACAAGATTTGCTTAAGCTTTTTCGTAACAGAAAATGCTTTAAATCTAACTCAATTTGCTATAAATAAAAATGACATATACTTAAACTATTGGCTTTCTAGTTTATACCCCATATACGACAAAAACGACACCTACAATAAATTAATTAATCAAAACAAATGGATATTCTCTCGTTTGCCAAATTGGATAAAGATTGAGGCCAATCCCAAATACAGTATTAAAAAAATAAATAACGATACTTCAATCAAAAATAAATTTTTCAATTCTATTGAAAATATCTTGCACAACATTCAACTTAAAATTTTACCCACCGAAATTACAAACAATTTTATTAATAATAGTAACGTTGGAGTCGTAGTAAATAGCGAAGTACTAAAATTTCATACGAAAGATAAACGATTAGAATACTATGAATTATATCTGGAAAAATGGAATACTCTAAAGAAAAATCATTTTGTAATTTAAATAAGTTTCTTAAGTATAGTCTATACTGTTTTGCTCTTACATTTACTTTGCAAACAAGATGGATTATACGACCAGGGTTTTTACATAATGAATATTTTGAATATAGTACAATCAGTATATATGTCAGTGATTTGCTCGTCTTATGCTTGGCAATATTATTTGGACTAAATTTATTAAATAAAAAAGATACAAATAATAAGCATGATCTAAATATATTATTACTAGTAACGGGTTTAGGACTAGCCACTTTTTTGTCAATATTTTTTGCACCAGACAAATTACTAGCAAGCTACAAATTTGTATTACTATTTGAGAGCATAACCATTTTCTTAATATTAACAAAAACCTCTTATAATAAATTCAAATTTTTATACTTTCTATTAACCGGTGTTGTCCTTCAGGCATTACTCGGTATTTGGCAATTTTTCACTCAAAGCACTTTTAAAAATAAATGGCTTGGAATGGCTAAACATGATCCAGCCGAACTTGGAACATCTGTCATTGAAACTATTAATCAAGAACGGTGGTTGCGAGCATATGGATCGCTCGATCACCCAAATATGCTAGGTGGATTATTAAGCATATTAGCCATCTTGCTTATTATCGTAATCCTAACTAAAAGCTCTCACAGCAAGCTTAAGGGTAAAACATATATCGTTGTAACCATTATGCTTGTAACTTTATTTATCGCCTTACTATTAACTTTTTCTCGCACTGCTTGGATTGGTTTAATTCTTGGACTATTTTGTTTATTTTTTCATTTATTACTCAAAAGTGACCATCAAAAAATAAGACTCCTAATTAATCTTCTTTTACTTCCACTAATTATAGTAACAACCCTAATATCATTTAAGAGTGATTTGATTTTGTCTAGATTTAACACGCACAATCGCCTTGAAATAAAATCTATTCAAGAACGAAAAAATGGTTACAGAGAGTCAATTGAAGCTATAAAAATAGCACCACTCTTTGGATCTGGCATAGGAAATTACTCACTTAACTCAAGTCGAATTGTAAAGAATATGCCCGCCTGGTATCATCAACCAACCCATAATACTTTTTTGCTAATCTGGGCGGAAATTGGAATACTTGGATTAATATATTTTGTTAGCTTATTTGGCTACATATTGTGGCTAAGTAAAAACCATTACTACATAGCGTTATCCTTCCCTTTACTTTCCATTCTTCTATTGGACCATTGGCTTTGGAGTCTACACTTTGGAATATTGCTATTTTGGATTATTTTGGGTACGATTAATAAAAATACGATAGCAGAAACATAAATATATTAGTAAGCTTTAAGTAACGATAATTAATTTTCAATTCAAAAACTATGCACAAGCAAACTACCTTACCAAATGGGATACAACTAATAACCGCCAAGAATAATTCAACAAATACGGTGACTGTACTAGTTATGGTAAAGGCTGGCTCGAGGTATGAAAATAAAAAAATCAATGGTATTTCACATTTCCTTGAACATCTAATGTTTAAAGGCACAAAAAGCTATCCCACCCCAGAAAAACTATCTATCGCACTAGACAGCTTAGGTGGGGAATTTAATGCCTATACAAGCGAAGAGTTTACCGGATACTGGATAAAAGTTGAGCACTCAAAGATTGAGTCTGCTATAGAAATGTTATCCGAAATGCTTAATAACTCGACATTCCCACTTGAAGAAATAGAGCGCGAAAGAGGTGTGATTATTGAGGAAATAAATATGGTTAAAGATGAGCCGATGCGTTACATATATTATCTATTTATTAAATGTTTATATGGTGATACTCCAGCAGGACGTGAAATTATTGGGCCAAAAACAAATATTAAAAGCATTAGTCGTCAAAACATTTTGGACTATTACAATACCTTCTACACCCCCACCAACATTACAATTGCAATTGCTGGCAGAATTAACAACACAGAAGCACTGGTAGAAAAATATTTTAATATTAACAAAGAGAGCAAAGAAAATATCAAAGACAGTGTCACTATCAACCAAACAAGACCAGCGATATTAATTGAAAATAGAAAAACTGACCAAGCGCATTTATCTTTAGGTTTTCATGCATGCCCAATAAATCATCCTGATGAAATGACACTAAAAATTCTAGCCGAAATTCTTGGAGGATCAATGAGCTCTAGATTATTTACACAGCTAAGGGGAAAGAATGGTTTAGCTTACTATGTAAGAACAATGCCAGATGTCTATACTGATTCGGGCTATATCACGACTAATGCCGGAGTTCCAGTAAAAAAAATTAACGAGGCAATTAAGATCATAATTAATGAATATAAGAAAATTAAAAATGATTTAGTTAGTGATGATGAGCTTAACAAAGTAAAAAATATCATAAAAGGCAGAGTAGTGATTGAGCTTGAAGCATCTGATAAAGTTGCGGAATGGTATGCAAAAACCAATCTGATGCGTGGATCAATATTAACCCCAAGCGAATTCATTAAAAAAATTGATGCAGTGACTGCTAAACATATCAAAAATCTTGCGAATAAAATATTTACAACAAGCCAACTTAATCTAGCAATAATTGGAAATTGTGATGAAAAAGATAAAGAAAAATTTTATAAATTACTTGCAATATAAATGAAAATTATTGATGGAAATAAAATAGCAGAACGAATTAAAGATGAAATTACAATAAAGATTACTGAAGCATGTGGTGTGTTTAGTGCTGTTCGACCAAGCTTGGCGATCATCTTGGTTGGTGAACGTGAAGACTCAAAATTATATGTTGCGCTTAAAGAAAAGGAGGCAATAAGAGTTGGTATTGATACTCATGTTTATAGATGTGATGAGATTATTACAGAAGAGAAGTTAATCGAATTAGTTGAATTCCTAAATAATGATGATCAAGTTGATGCAATCCTAATCCAGCTACCCCTACCTCAACACCTAAATACGAATAAAATCATTGAAACAATTAAGCCAGAAAAGGATGCTGATGGCTTTCATCCCAAAAATTTAGAAAAATTCCTGACCACCCGTGATATAAAATTCATGCCTCCGCTGTACGCAGTAATAATGGAAATACTAAAAGATATAAATTTTGATGTAAAGGAAAAGCAAATTTGCATAATTGCGAACTCTAAAACATTTGGCGATAATTTAGCTAAAGTTTTAGAATCATACAAGGCTAAAGTTTTAATTACTAGCGCAAACAAAGAGAATCTAAGTGAAAAAACAAGCAAAGCTGATGTATTAATAAGTGCAGTTGGAAGGCCGCACTTCATAAAAAAAGACTTCATAAAAAAAGACGCTGCTATAATTGATATTGGTATCACCAAGCAAGACAAAAAAATATTAGGAGACGTAGACTCGGAAGATGTAGAAGATGTAGCAGGTTATTTAACGCCAGTGCCAGGGGGTGTAGGCCCAATAACAATCGCCATGCTATTTAAAAATACTTTACGATTATATCTTGAAAGAAAGAAAAATTAAATTGATTAAATATTAAATACATATATATGCAATTCCTTACTATAGACTATTGGTTTAACATGAATGCGGGCATGCTCCATCCTCCCGTTCAAAATCTCCTTATATTTTTTATTATTATTTTATTTGGGTCGATATTCCTTTTTAATAATTTTAAAATAATTAAGTACAAAGACTACCCAAGATCATTTTGGGCCAACTTATATTCATACAGTATCACAAATACTATAATTGGATTTTTACTATTATTCTTTACATACGAAAGAGTTACACTTCTCTCTGCTAGGTTTTGGTTTCTACTTTGGCTTGGCTATATTATTTGCTACCCTAGGTATAGATTTAAACTAATCGACAAAGGAATCGAAAAAAGAGAAGGAGCTAAAAAAGAAGCTGAATTTAAAAAATATATTCCATAATCATTAACTATTAATGCTAAGCTATAATAAAGTCGTTGGTCAATTTGGAGAAAAGCTTGCTTGCGACTATCTAAATAAAAATGGCTATAACCTAATTGCCAAAAATGTTCAAATAGGACATCTTGAAATAGACATTATTGTTAAAAAAATTGCGAAGCTGACTTTCGTAGAAGTTAAAACAAGAACAAGTAAGACGTATGGAGAAGCTGATGAAATGATAAGTAGACAAAAAATTAAAAATCTTAAAAAAGGAATTGGACTATATTTAAATACGCTTAATAAAGAAAGATATAATGATGTAAGCTTGGATTTCATCTCTATAGACATCGACAAAATCAGTAAGTGCGCAAAAATAAAACACTATAAAAATATAATGTAGAGCGAAGCTCAAAATTAAAATAAATCCCAAAGCTATGATAAATAAAATTATAAAAATCGCTCTGCTCCTAATTATATTATTAGCACCGTTAAAACTAGTATATGCTAAAGATGTAAATGTTTATTTTTTTCATGGAGACGGATGTCCACATTGTGCTGCCGAAGAAGAATTCTTTAAAACACTAAAAAATCAAACTGACCTAGATTTTGAAATAAGAAAATATGAGATTTGGTACAACAAAGAGAACACGGAGCTATTAAGTGACTTAGCCAAAGATCAAAACTGGGAAATAACTGGTGTCCCTTTCACGGTCATTGGGAAAAAAACATTTGTCGGATATTTAAATGATGAAACTACAGGAGCGCAACTTAAAAAGGCGATTGAGAATTGTAATATAAATGAATGTGTTGACCCAGTTACAAGTCTTATTGAAGAAAGGAGTTTAAGGATAAAAAATTCGACTAAAGAAGAATCAATTGCATCGACAGTCCTACAAGATAGTAATATTCCAAAGTCTGAACTTCCAAAAACAATTAACTTACCCCTGTTTGGCGAACTAAAAACACAATCTTTATCACTACCAATAATAACCATAATCATTGGCGCACTCGATGGGTTCAACCCATGCGCTATGTGGGTTCTTATATTTTTGATTAGCATGCTTCTTGGTATGCAAGACAGAAAACGTAGATGGATATTAGGTGGTGCTTTTATTGTTACCTCTGGTGTAGTATATTTTTTATTTTTAGCCGCTTGGTTAAATATCATATTATTTATTGGACTAATCGCTTGGGTAAGAATAGCCATAGGAATAACCGCTCTTGCAACGGGATTTTATAGCCTACGCGACTACTACACTAACCCTCATGCGACATGCAAAGTAACTGACAGCGAAAAGAGAAAACAAGTATTTGAAAAACTAAAGACATTTGTTTATGAAAAAAGTTTTTGGCTGGCTCTTGGCGGAATAATAATATTAGCTGCTGCGGTAAATCTTGTAGAACTAATCTGCTCAGCGGGTCTTCCAGCAGTATTTACTCAAATTTTGGCGCTGTCGGATCTACCAACATGGCAGTACTATGGCTACATGGTGCTATATATTATCATATTTATGTTAGACGACATGATTGTATTTGGACTCGCAATGAAAACACTAGAAATCAAAGATGTTAGCACAAAGCTTACTCACTACTCAAGTTTTATTGGAGGTATCGTAATGTTAATTTTAGGGTTATTGCTATTATTTAAACCGGGCTGGTTAATGTTTGGATAAAAAAAGCTACTGAATTTAATCAGTAGCGAATACCAAAAATTTTATTATCTCGACAAATACGTAATTTTTATTGTTTCCTTACTACTTTGCATTATGGCTTGATGTGTTGGCCCCTGTTCGATTTTTAAAATTCTGCTTACATATTTACGAATTGTGCTAAACAGAGACAGAATATAATCATAGTGTTCCCTTCCAAGCTGCTCATAGTCATTGCTATGAAGTGCCCCATCAAGCTCACTTAAAAGACGAACTTGTTGATCATTTTCAGGAGCCTTCAATTTACTTCTTTCTTCAACAAGCATTTGAAGAGCTTCATCCTTAGAATAAGTATACACTTTCGGACAATCACCAACGTCCTCATCTTCAGCTTGCTCGGTTGCAGCGATTCCACCAAAACTAAACCCATTATTCCTTTTAGTACATTTCGAAAAATCAATATTAGCCTGCATATTTGCCAGCCCCATATCGACTTTACCTACTAAATCGTCAAAAAATGAAGCATCTACAGAAATAGGAACAAAAATTAAGTAAGCAGATAGTAGATAACAAATACGCATATCATAACTCCTTTGTACGATGGTTATAAATGAACGAATGGAAATATTTTATTAAAATAATTATAGCAGATTAATTATTATTGTCAAGTATTTATGAAAAAACTTATCTATATTCTTGCATTATCAACCTTAGCCTTACTGCCAAACATTACAACTGCACAAAATAGCGTGCCGAAAGATACAATCTTTAAAGCTCAAGTTATAGAAATTTTAGAGGAAACATCTACTACTCTTTCTGATGGAATCACTGTAGAACAACAAAATGTCAGACTAATTGGACTAGAAAATGAATTTCAAAATAAAAAAGTTGATTTTATTGGAATTGGTAATTTTGACGTTGTAAATAAAAATATATTCAAGCTTGGTGATACCGTATTAGTTGCAGCAGTATATGATAACGAAGGTAATGTTGATTACTATATAACAGATTTTGTTCGCACTAAAAGCTTAAAAATACTATTTATCCTATTTCTAATTACACTTATTGGGGTTGGTGGGTGGAAAGGATTCAGAAGTGCGATATCCCTCGCAATATCTTTTTTAATAATAATGCAGTTTATAGTTCCTGAAATATTATCTGGGTCTGATCCAATTATTATCACATTGATTGGTTCACTATTAATATTCACCACATCGATATATTTGACTGAGGGATTTAAGCCGGTATCCCACATCTGCATAGTAAGTGTTATTATTAGCTTAACTATAACGATAGCGGTATCATGGTTTTTTGTAGAAATTGCTAAGATATCTGGTCTATCAAGCGAGGAAACTGGGTCACTCATGTATGTAGGCAACAATCTAATTCACTTTAAAGGACTATTGTTAACAGGAATTATTATAGGTGCATTAGGTGTTTTAGATGATGTGATTATTGCACAAGTGGCAAGCGTCGAAGAAATACACAATACTGACAAGACTTTAAGCAAAAAAAAGCTATTCGACAAAGCCTTTAGAGTGGGGGTATCTCATATTAGTTCAATGACAAACACACTATTTTTAGCTTATACGGGTGCATCTCTTCCATTAATAGTATTATTTGCTAGCGGAACAAGCGCTTTTAGTAATTTCGGTCAGATAATAAATAATGAAGAAATTGCTACCGAAATTGTTCGAACATTATCTGGAAGTATTGGGCTAATACTGGCTGTTCCTATCGCAACTAGTGTCGCCGTATGGTGGGTTAAAAGAACTCAACACTCAGAGAGACATTAAGCATGCCAATATCTATCAAAACAACAACCATACGCTTATTTGAATATTTACTAGCAATATTGTTAATAAAATTTGACGTTTTTTTTTGTTAATGATAAATTTATAAAAATGAAAAAAATGATTTTCCTGCTTTAGTCTGTGTAGTTACCTAATTAAATACATGAAATAAAGCACTTATACTGACTGCTTTTTAAGTTCCTTACAATTTAGTTCCTTACAATTTACATGGAGTGACAAATGGATATTGTTCATGATAACGATAATAGACTTGAGCTTGAGATTTTAGATACATCACTAAGAGACGGGACACAAGGAGATGGAAAATTTCCTAGCGTAGAAGATGCTTTAAAAATGATAAGAAAGATGATAGCTGTTGGCATTGACTACATAGAAATACCATCAGGAAATAAAAATCCCTTATTGTATGGAATAATTGAAGCTGCTAACGAAGAAGCTTTTATTAACAAAATTGTGATCTTCACAATGACAAGGGAAAAAGAAATTGCACCACTTCACAATCTACCAATTAAAAATGTCGCGTTAGTATGCAAAGCAAGATTGCATGATGTAACGCACTCACTCAAAAAAGTTCCAAATATTTACCTAAAAGAGGTTCATAATCATATTAAAAAGTTTCAAGACAATGGGGTTAAGGTGTTTCTAGACCTTGAACATGCAGTTGATGCCTACTTTGGGATTGGTGCATATGGAAAAAAACTTAAGAGTGAAAGAGACCAAGCCGAAAATCGTGAATACTTATACAAAATGATTTCAACCGCGATAGCAGCTGGTGTATTCCGGCTCGTTGTCTGCGACACTACAGGAAGAGCGAATCCAGAAGAAATAACTGAAATGTTCAAAGACATTACAAATAGATTCCCAAGTGCCACTTTTGGTTTTCACGGTCACGATGATCGTTCATTCGCAAACATAAACAGTCAATATGCATGTTTTGCAGGAGCAAGGCATATACAAGGAACATTTGATGGACTGGGAGAACGAGTTGGTAATCTCAATTGGATATTATTCGTATCTGACTTACAATTACATTCTCAGATACAATTAGTGCCAGGTGAGGAATTAGCTCAATTTCGTCATATGTATATTGAATTTTCTCAGTATTTTGACAGAGACCCAAGAGAAAATTCTCCTTTTGTGGGTCAAAATGCTACTTCATCACGAGCGGGGATTCACATAAGCACTGGGGAAAAATTTCCTGGAATTTATGTGTCATTTCAACCCGAGGCTGTCGGAAATGAAGAGCGACGAAATGTTGATGAACAATCTGGTACCGTCGGAATTAGGTTAGGATCCAGAGATGTCGGAACGGAACTCAATCCTGAACAAATCACTCGATTTATGGCTTGCCAAAGGAATCAAGCACTTCTTGCAGCAAAAGCTTTTGCAATCTGCAAAACCTCGCTGGAATTGGCTTGCATAAAAATAAAGGATGAATGTGACCATATCCTAACTATCCTAAGTTACAGTGCAACAATAAAAAAGAAACCTGGAGGTAGACTAAGCTCCTTTTGTAAAATCAAATTACACATAAATGGACAAGCGAAAAGTAGCGTTACGACAGCATACGGAACTGGCATTTTTGATGCCTTTCATAAAGCACTTCTTACGCGTCTCAAAAAAAAATACCCCGAACTTTCAAGCCTAGAGCTTGTAGATCACTCAGTGAAATCGCTGGGTGTTCTTGAACACAAATCTGCGGCCATGACTCGAGTTATATTAAAGTTTAGGGTTGGTAGTAGAATATGGTCAGTGGCAGGTGTAAGTACTAGCTTGGAAGAGGCTGGTCTGAATGCCCTTATCGACGGCATACATTACTGCCTAATTATGAAAGAATCAAACACACCAACAATCTAACAAAAAAAACAATAAATAAACACAACCGGTTCTAACGAGCCGGTTTTTTCTTGACAAAAAAATTTTTATAGTATATAATACAATTATTATGAATAATAAACAAGTTAAACAAACTTCAAGCGCATTGTTACTGGAACTACTTACCAGAGCTGATTTTTGTTTGCTTAGTTTTAATTCGTAACACACAAATTAAATTAACGATCTAAAATCAGCTCATGCATGAAGCTGATTTTTTTATTGCCCTTTAACAATATAAATACCTCCCCTCCCCCGACCTAAAGCCCAACAACTAAATATTTGGAGACCACCATGAGCAAAGAAAAAATAATTATCCTTGACACAACACTGCGAGATGGCGAGCAATCACCAGGTGCTTCAATGACGGTAGATGAAAAAATAAGAATTGCGCATCAACTCGAAAGACTACAAGTTGATGTTATTGAAGCAGGTTTTCCAATGGCCTCGGATGGTGACTTTCTCGCAGTCCAGCGAATTGCACAAACCATAGAATATTGTA
>JADHVC010000060.1 GCA_016784175.1 Patescibacteria group bacterium
TTTACATTGGAGATTTGAAGCACAAATTAGAGTACAAAAAAAGGTAGAGAGTGGATCAGGATCAGAATCCAATAGAATTCCTACCTTTCACCGTGCTCTACCATCGTGATATTTATATATTATCACATTTTTAAAAAAATACAATAGCCTGAATTAATATGAATCAAAAAGAGGTCCAAAAGAAGCTATTAAAACTACACGACCAAATCAAAAAAATTAGCCCCGACTATATTTCCATGTTAACCGTTGGTTCAACCGCAGTTGGAGATAAATGGATTGCGGGCAGGAGTGATTATGATATTTTATTAATTTTCAAAAAAGATTTTCAGAAATACTTACCGCAAATAAAGAAAATCTTGGAAGACATTAACTTTGACGACTCATTTTTATTTGTACCATTTAATAAAAAAGATTATACCAAAATCACTAATTCTTCTTTTGATTTTTGCAACAAATTTAAATGCAAAGCATTGCATGGCAAAGATGTTTCAAAAGAATGCAAGCCCCGGATTAAATAGTCAAGTGCAAGTGAGTTTCGGTTAATTAGTATGTTTAATTTTAGCCCTTTTTACAGAAATTAGCTCTTCGAATACCTCTTTAGGTGTGTTCCAATTTAAACATTTCATAGGTCTGTTGTTTAAGGAAGAATATAGATCGCAGAAATATGTTGGTTTGCCTAATTCTTCATAGCGTATATTCTCAACACCTCTATCTAATGTAAGCGTACAAAATGCATCGTGATGTGGATTTAATAAATCATTAAATCCATCTACGGTATGTTTAAGACCAGGTAGTTTATCAATCAATAAATATCTTGATTGACGTTCAACTAAACCTGCAATTACATCCTTGTCCGTTTTAATTCGACCAAGCGTATCACCCTCCCAATGACCAAAAGATTTTCTTTGATTAACTTTTTCTGGACGTACATGAATTGAAATTATGTTAGGTATAATCGACTTTTTTGTCTTTTTACTACCTTTTCTTTTTTTCACTTTTTCTTGTTTTGAGCGAAGATATTGGCATAAATCAGGACGACGTTTGTACAGATATTTGTAGATTAATGGATGTGTAATTGTAACGGTTTCACCGTTACTTTCAGCAATTTTATCTTTAGTGCTCCATCTTCCGGCAAGCTCTTCAGGTGACCAATATTCTTGAATATTATCTTCAATATATTTTTCTAAATTGTTGTTTGATGAAATTTTCATGCCTTGAAATTTAGAATATTTTCTCTTAACATATGCTTTATGATGAGCTTTTTTAGGATCATATTCACCATTAACGCTGTTACGTTTAATCTCACGCCCTATTGAAGAGGGATCTTTTCCAAGTATGTCTGCAATTTCCTGCAGCTCATATTTATCTCTCTTCAAGAGGATGGCGAGTTCATTTCGCAGATCCTTAGTGAAGTGTGTGTATTTCATATTTTAAATTCGTTAAATCATTAATTTGATAACAAAGTCAATTGATTTAATGAGTTTATATGAAACTCACTTGCACTTCAAATTTAAATTAGCAGTTATTTTGTCAACCGCTTTTGTTGTGGATAAGTTATATAGTGATTTAATTTTGTCAAATTTTTGGTAATATTAGCTAAGAATAATTATTAAAAAACGCTGTAATCTCTTTTTTAGAGACTACAGCGTTGTTAGTTGTTAATGTTTAGCCCTTTAAAGCTGCTTTTTATTCGAACAAAGCGAGCATTGGTTCAAGGACTATTCCAGTATTTCCGAGTCCAAAACCTGACTGTCCATGACTATTTGACCCCATAGTGTAAACAAAACCATCTGTTGTGGTAATGGCAACACTATGAGTGAAGCCACCAGAAACTTCTTGGATACCTTCTAGTCCTGGGATTTGAACAAATAAAACAGGTGAATTGAAGTGACCTAATCCAAGCTGTCCACTGTTGTTGTCACCTGCGGCCGAAGGGTTATCAAGACTGTCTATAATTAACATATAGTAATAGCCACCTGAGATAGAAGTGATATCGCTAAGACCATCCAGTTTTTCTGGAACACTCTTAAACGAATCTACTCCGTTTGATTCAGGATCTCTCCCCCAAAGATAGACAAAACCATCTGCAGTAAGAGCCATGCTAGCCCGATGCGTTGCAACAACATCCGAAACAAGAATGTCATCCAAACCAATAACTCTGGTTGGAGTATCTACGCCTAGCAATGCTTCGGTTTCTTCTAGATCTTGGGGAAGCTCTACACCATTGCCTTGTTGGCCATAATGATCACTTCCGCAAGCAAATACTTGGCCATCATGGCTTAGATAAAGGGCGTGAGAAGCACCAATTGAAAGCTTTTGAATACCGATTTCTGTTAAAGACTCAATTAGTGTTGGAACAATTAGGTTATATTGAGTTTCTGGAAGACAGAGCTTGCCGTGATTATCATCACCCCAACCAAAGACTTCACCATCTTGATTAATTGCAACTATGGATCCACCTCCGGCTGCAATATAGGCAATGTTGTTTAGCCCAGCTACTTGAACCGGTGTGAAAGCGTGTTCATATGCGCCATATCCGATATGCCCACCATCAGCAGAACCCCAGGCCCAAATCATTCCATCAGATTTTAAAGCATAGACTGTGTAATAGTTTACTGCAATTTGAACGACATCCTCTATGTCCACCTTTAATGGCACACCAGATTGAGCAAGATGCTGACCATTTATTTCAGCCCCTACACCTAGTTGACCATACACATTTGAACCCATTGTCCAAACGGTTTGGTCGTTTTTCAGGAAAACAGTGAAATCTTCACCAGCTTTTACAGTTGCGACGTCTTGAATTGATTCTACAAGAAAAGGTGTGGTGCTTTTTGCGGATTGACCGTTGCCAAGCTGACCATACCAATTATTACCCCAACCATACAAAGCTTCTGTTGGCTGGGAGTTGTTTTCTGATCCGCTGTATTTTCCAAGACCAAGCGTATGTCTTTGGCCAATGGCGATGAACTTTGTGTCACTAAAGCCATTTACTACGACAGGAGTATCGTTGGCACTTTCAAACACTTGATTACCAAGACTGCCTTCTCCGCCATAACCCATTCCCCATGCAGTGCCGTCTTCTTTGATCATAAAAAAGGTATAATCTCTGGCAACAATATCAACAACATCTGCTTGGGCGATTTCTGTGTATTCGTTTTGATTAATTGCCAATCCAAAGCCGTTTGAAAATGAAAAACGCAAAACGTTACCTTGGTCTTGCAGAGTATAGAGATATTGACCATCTGCTGCTATCTTAATAAGACTTTCTTGCGCTGTCATTACGACCTGAGGTGTCATCCAAACTCTTTCTCTTTCTTCTTCGGAATCGGTTTCAAAGTCATATTCTCTGCCCCATCCATAGATGGTGCCGTCTTCGGCGCGAGCAAGTGAATATTGGTCATCTACAATAATTTGAACAATATTGCTTAGATCGAGGCCATAATTGATGGACGAAATGGAATCGCTTTGGGTACTGTTGTCGTAACCTGCTTGGCCGATTTGATTGTTACCCCAGCTTAGAACTGTGCGTTCTTTTGTAAGAGCAAGCACTGTGCCATTGAAAGATACTTCGATTTTGGCAACATTTGATAGGCCCGGTATAAGGGTTGGCGTATCAACATACAAATCGAGAGAATCAAACTGGCCTTGGTGATTATATCCCCAAACCCAAACTTGACCATTTTCGTCAACGGCAAAAGAGCTGTAGTGAGCAGCAGCGATATCAACAATTTTTACATCACCAAAAGCATCTAACTGCTGGAAAACTAGAGATTCTCTTATGCCCAATATTCCGAGTTGTGATCGAGAATTATCCCCGGTCACCCAAACAGTGCCATCTGAACGCAACGCAATAGAGAAAGAGTTTCCTCCAGCTGCTTTTGTCCATTGGGTATCATTCGAAAATGCATTGGAATTATTAGATTCTACGTTATCTGAAATTAGCGATGAAGGGCCTTGGGTGAAATCTTGATCGTTACCACCTCCGCCTCCGCCGCCACAACCGGCGAGGATTAAAAGGGAAAAAGAAAAGAAGACTGAAACAAAGATATTCTGCGTTTTTGCCATGACATGACTCCTATTTAAGGGGAAAACTGGTTAATAGTTGTTGTTTGATAAAACTTTGATAAATGTGTTTAATGTTTAACTCCTTTTTCGGTTAATATTAATATTTCAAGGTTCAAATTTGAAAACCCTTTATAAAAAAGGTTCTGGCAAAATACTATACTATTTTTACATACTTGTCAATACCTAGTTTGGTATCTGGTCAGATAAGATAATCTTGACATGAATATTACGATAACGTAATATAAAATTATAATATTAGATATATTTATGAATACAAAAACTACCACAAAGACTAGGATATCTTTACTGTTACCAAACTACATAACAGAAGAAATTAAAAAAGTTACTAGAGAAAAGAATGTAACTCAAAGCTTTATTATTAAAGAAGCTCTAGAAGCATGGATGCAAAAAAAACTAGAAAAAGACACTAAAGAGCTTTCTGAAATGGATTTTAATGACTTACCTAAAGAAGAAGAATGGCTTAGTATTCAATCAAAAACAGTATGATTCAACAGGGAGATATTTATTTAGCAAATTTAAACCCTGTAAAAGGGCATGAACAGGCTGGCTTTAGACCTGTTTTAATTATGCAAAATAATATCTTGAATGCAAATTTAAACACCGCTGTTATCTGCCCAATAACCAGCAATTTAAAAGCTAAAGGTAAGCTAACGACATATTTTTTATCTAAAAAAGAATCGAATCTAGATAAAGATTCTGTTGTTTTGTTGTTTCAAATTAGGACGATTGATAAAACTAGACTTAAAAAGAGAGCCTTTCAATTAGACAAAGGCATTTTTTTAAAAATAAAAAAGGAGTTAAGATTTATTTTTTAGCATAACGTTCTTTTAATATCTATTTTAAATAGAAGACTATAATGGTCCCATAAATCTAGACACGAAATTTGGCAATAAGAGAGATAGTGCTAGACTAAAAATCTATGGGACAAAAAAAATATACACCCCAAGAAAAAGCTCAAATAGCTTTGGACGCGCTTAAGGGTGAAAAAACT
>JADHVC010000061.1 GCA_016784175.1 Patescibacteria group bacterium
ATAAAAAGATTTTTTGCAATAAAGTATTACAAATTTCTTTAATTCTGGTTTTTTCGAATTCGTTCTTTGTATTATGTTTTACCTAAAGATGAATAGTTTACGAACGGGGAGTGTAAAATGGATATGGTTCGAGAGGTGATTGGTTCATTTTAAAATTCTGATTGCGCTATTATATAATTCTTATAGAATTACGATTTTTTTAGTAATAAATAAAAAACCAAGGTGTTTTGAGTCTTGGTTTATAGATTAGTACTGCCATTAAGGTGATAAATGAGCTTTTGGTGAAAACATAGTGATGAATTTAATGAACAAATTTCTGTCAAAATGTCCGATCATTTTTGTTCTCATTAGGAGCAATGCGTCTGCTGGTTTCATTGCTGCTTTATAAGATCTTTTAGAGGTTAAGGCATCGTAAATATCAGCTAAAGTACAGATTTTAGCAGGCTCGCTTATTCTATCACCAGTAATGCCCATTGGATATCCTGTACCATCATTTCTTTCATGATGCTGTAATGCGATTATCCCACATATTTTTGAAAAAGATGGGGTTTTCTCTAGGATTCTATAACTAAGTAATGAATGTTTTTTCATTAATTCCATTTCTTCATCAGTTAACTTGTCTGGTTTATTTAATATATTTGGATCAACTTTTGTTTTTCCTATGTCATGTAAAAAAAATCCAATTGCTAATTCCGAAAGCTCACTATTTGAACATTTAAGGTGAAATTGAGCAAAACAAGTTGCTACCAGAGCCGTTCTTACAGAGTGTCCATGTGTAGTATAATCGTATCCATTTAAAGCAAGTAGCTGCATAGCAACTTGTTCATCTTGTTTTATATATTGGGCAATGATATTCGCAGCATTTTTTGCATTTTTTATTGCTTCTAAGTTCGGATTTTTAAATAATTCCCTAGAGACGCTAATTGATTCTTGATGTATTAGTTTTGCTCTTTCTTCAGGATTTTTTGGTTTTTTTTTCTCGCTGGTTGCTTGACTTGTTTTGTCTCTTATATTTTTTTTTGCCACTGATCTTACAGTATTAATGTGCACTGAGTCAAACTTTGCGCTAGACAGTTTAAAAATTTCGTCTTGTGACGATATGGTAAATTTTCTTGGTAATTTCGTGAGCCTAGATTGTCTTTCGGAAAGAATTACTTTATGTCCAATTTTAAGGTCGGATATTTTTCTGATTGTTTGCATTTTATATCCCCGAATGATTTTTAAGGAGCAATTTGATATATTTGTATCCTTTACAATAATATAACTAGTTGAGGATATTTGTCTACTTTGGTTGGGCTATATACTGAAAGTGTGGGTAATAGGAGGGGGCTTATGCATAATGTTGGTTTGCAAAAAAACTTAACTTTGCTACCATGAAATTATGGAATATGATCACAAAAAAATAGAAAAAAAGTGGCAGCAATTATGGGAGCAGAATAAAACGAATGAAGTAGATTTAGATGCTGCTAAAAAACCATTTTATAATCTTATGATGTTCCCGTATCCTTCAGCGGAGGGGTTACATGTAGGAAATATGTACGCCTTTGTACATTCGGACGCTTACGGTCGTTTTATGCGCTTACAAGGTTATGATGTTTTTGAGCCAATTGGATTGGATGGTTTTGGGATTCACGCTGAAAACTATGCAATTAAAATTGGTGAGCATATTCGCGATGTTTCAATGCGTACGGAAGCAAATTATTATCGTCAATTAAAGATGATAGGTAATCAGTATGCGTGGAGTCATAAGGTGGAAACTTATAAAGAAAATTATTATAAATGGACCCAATGGTTATTTCTTAAGATGTATGAAAGGGGTTTGGCTTATCGTAAAAAGTCTTTAGTTAATTGGTGTTCGAAATGTAAAACTGTATTGTCAGACGAGCAAATTATCGGTGGTGAATGTGAAAGATGTGACACGGAGACTGAAAAGAAAGAAATGAAACAATGGTTCTTTAAGATAACAGACTATGCCGAGAGATTACATAGAAATTTAGAAGGTATTGATTGGTCTGAAGACGTAAAGATAATTCAGCGGAACTGGATTGGTCGTAAGGTTGGTGCAGAAGTGAATTTTGACGTTCATGTTGGGGGATTAAAGGGAAAGGTAGGAGGTAAGGTAGATGAGTTAAATATATTTACAACACGGCCAGACACTCTTTTTGGAGTAACTTTTATGGTAATTTGCCCAGAGCATGCATTGATAAATACTTATAAGTCAAAAATTAAAAATTATGAAGAAGTTTTAGATTATTTAAATAATATTAAGAATAAATCTGACATAGAAAGAACTGATTTAAATAAAGATAAAAATGGAGTAAGGATTGATGGACTAGTGGTTGTGAATCCGATTAATAAAAAGAGAGTTCCTGTATTTGTTGCTGATTATGTTTTACCAAACTATGGCACGGGGGCTATCATGGCGGTGCCAGCTCACGATGAGCGTGATTTTGAATTCGCAAAAAAGTATGGTTTAGAAATTGTCGAGGTCGTTAGTTCAACTGGAAGAATGGAGGAAAAAGAGTTAGTTGTAGCTTATTCAGAAAATGGAATTAGTATAAATTCTGATCTGTTAGATGGTTTAAAAACTAAGGATGCAAAAGAGAAGATAATCAATTGGTTAAAAGAAAGCAATCTAGGTAAAGAAAAGATTAATTATAGGTTGCGTGATTGGTGTGTTTCACGTCAGCGATATTGGGGGCCACCAATTCCAATGATAAAATGTGAGGCTTGTGGATGGATTCCAGTGTCAGAAGAGCAGTTGCCTGTAAGATTGCCAGAGATGGATGATTTTTTACCTGATGGAAAGGGTAAGGGGCCGCTTAATAAAATCGATGATTTTGTTCAGGTTGATTGTCCAAAATGTCAGGGTGATGCCAGAAGAGAGACTGATGTTTCTGATCCTTTTGTTGACTCATCCTGGTATTATTTAAGATTTCTCTGTACTGAGTTTGAAAGAAAGCCACTAGATAAAGAAAGATTGGAAAAATGGATGCCAATAAATATGTATATTGGTGGAAAAGAACATTCAGTTCTACATCTGCTATATTCGCGTTTTGTTGCAATGGTTATGTGCGATATTGGATACCTTAAAGAAGAGGAGCCATTCAAGCAGTTTAGAGCACATGGTTTAATAGTTAGAGATGGAGCTAAAATGAGTAAATCTAAGGGTAATGTAGTTAATCCCGATGAGTATATAAAAGTTTACGGAGCAGACACTGTTAGAATGTATTTAATGTTTGTGGGCGACATGAGGCAAGGAGGGGATTGGCGTGATACTGGCGTTAGGGGTATGTATCGCTTTGTTAAGAAGGTTTATACTTTGTTGGGTAGAGTAGCACCTTTAGATCAGTTGGCAGATAGAGGGGAAGATGATGACTTTAAGAGGCTTCTGCATAAGACTATTGATGGGGTTAAGCGGGATATGGAAAATCTAAAATATAATACAGCAATATCTAAATTAATGGTTTTAACCAGTAAGATGCAGGAATTAGGTTGCACAAGAGACGAGCTAGGCGATTTAGTTGTTATGCTTGTTCCATTTGCTCCACATTTAGCAGAGGAGATGTGGGAAAGCTTAAAATTAGTTAAAGATAAAGGTGTTTTAGACCAATTATGGCCAGAATTTGACCCTAGTTTAGCTATTGAAAAGGTTATGGAGTTAGTCTTGCAGGTGAATGGAAAAATAAAAGCAAAAGTTGAAGTGCTTCCTGACATAATGGAGCATGAAGCTCAGAAAGTTGCACTTGAGAACCCTAAGATTAAAGGGGTGATTGGAGATAAGAAAGTAATAAAAATGATTTTTGTTCCAGGTAAATTGTTGAATATTGTTATTTAGGTTTTATTATAAGAAAATATTGATTACAATAAATAAAAGTGATCCATTTTAAGTGGATCATTTTTAATAGGGGTTTGTAAATATGAAAAAATTTACTTTAAGATATGAGGAGTGTTTAGTGGATTATGAAGTTAAGAAAAATAAGCGCTCTAAGGGTATAAAAATATCAATAAATAGTAATGGGGTAGTAAGTGTAACAATTCCTTACTTATTGCCGGAAATATTAGCCCATAAGTTTGTAAAAGAAAAAGCTGGGTGGGTGATGCAAAAAATTCAAGAAGTTAATATGCAGGAGAAAGTGATTCTTCCGACTATGTCACGTGATGAATATGGTAAATATAGATTACAAGCTTACGAGTTAATAATAAGAAAATTAGAAAAATACAATAAGCATTATAGATTTTTTTATAATCGGGTTTGCATACGAGATCAAAAAACGAGGTGGGGGAGCTGTTCATCGAATAAAAATCTGAATTTTAATTATAAGTTGCTTTTCTTGCCAGATCATTTGGTGGATTATATTGTTGTTCATGAGCTTTGTCATTTGCAGGAAATGAACCACTCAAGAGATTTTTGGTGTTTAGTTGAACAATCTATTGAAAAGTATAGGGAGAATAAGAATGAATTGAAAAAAATAAGGATCATGTAATTTTTTGCATAATCCTTTTTTTGTGCCGACGGTGGGAGTCGAACCCACATGTCTTTCGACACGCGATTTTGAGTCGCGCGTGTATACCAATTCCACCACGTCGGCTTTCTTTAATATTATCTTAATATAAATGTATTATAGTGGTTTGATGAAAAAAGTCAAAGTTGAGTCCTTTAAGATTCAATGATATAATGTGTATAAAATAGCTTTTAAAATAAATTTTATAATTGAATTTATTTAAATTGAAAGTTTCTATAAGAATTTATTATTACTTAGGCAAATAAGTAATTGATTTTATATCAATCAATTTATTATTGTTTTATGTAATTTTTTTGCATATGTCCACAGTAAAGTCTCCGGTAAGAAGAAGCACTAATCGTCCAGCAACAGCAAGGCGTATTAATACGGCATCATTTAGGCAGGCTAGAGCTAGCTCATCTTCGGTGAAGTCATCTAGTGATAGTGGGGGGATTATTACAAAAATACTGAACAGTGTTATTCTGGGCTCGCTTTCTATTGTATTTTTTCTATCTCCAATTTTTATAACTGGTTTAGTTGCTCAG
>JADHVC010000017.1 GCA_016784175.1 Patescibacteria group bacterium
AAACATTTCGATTATGTTCTCCATATATACAAATAAATAATTTATATATTTCTACTAATTACCCCTAACTCTTACAACACTAAACGCAAGGAATTAGTTAATCATGAACGCGATTACTAACGCGTAAATTGCAACTGCTTCTGTAAATGCAGCTATAATAAGCATGTTAATTAATATTTTACCTGAAGCCTCTGGATTTCTTCCAACAGCTTCAACAGCTTTACCACCAATAATACCAAGACCGATTCCAGGCCCAATAGCACCCAAACCGATAGCTAAGGCTTTAGCGAGCATTGTATACTCAGACACATTTTCCATATGTTTAATGTTATAGAACTTAAAATTTAGAGCATATATCCCTAAAATTTTACAATTCTCAACTCAATTAAATATTAATTCATTATTTTAATTAGTGATCCTCCATGCTTGCCATCGACAAATATGATAAAACAAGAATAGAAAAAATAAATGCCTGCATAGCTCCAACCAACACTTCCATAAACATGAATGGAATAGGCAAACCAAAAGCCATTATTCCTGCCATAGTAGCTAGCAAAACCTCTCCAGCAAAAATATTACCAAACAAACGAAAAGTCAAGCTAATCACTTTAGCAAATTCACCAACTATTTCAACTAAACTTACAATAACTTTTATGGGGTTGACAATCAAAACAGCTTTATCTTCTTTCATTTTTTTTGGAATCGATATTATAGCCTTTATATTAATAAACTTATTAAAATGATTCCATACTCCAATAGAAAGAACTCCAAAAATATGACTCGCCACAACACCAATAATAGCTAAAGCAAAGGTTGCATTTACATCTGCCATTCCACCTCGCATAAACGGCACAAATAAATTTTGCCCATGCTCACTCACTACCATACCAATAGATCCTACACCTGGCAAGAGACCAGACCAATTCGTAAGCAATATAAAGAGAAAAAAAGAAAATATGAAAGGAAATAATTTTTCTGACTTTGACCTCTCACCTGTAACCGAATCGAAAACATTTAGTAGCGACTCTATAATGAATTCAAATAGATTTTGTACTCCGCGTGGCACTGCGTTAAGTTTCAACTTAACAAGCAAGCTAAATATAACAATAACACCAACAATAATCCAAGAATTAATCAACGAATTAGTAACATTAAAATCGCCAACCTTAAAAATCGGTTCAGCATAGACCGTATGTTCATGAATTATTTCCTGCGAATTGATGTTTTGTTCGCTATTTTCTTGTGTAGACATTCGTTATAATATTTATTTCATTAACCGTCGTGCCTCTATGCTCAAACCAATCATACTAACAATAAAACTGATAATTAAACTCCAGAATAAACCCCATGGCCCTGCTTCATTGCTCAAATCGATCTGCTTTCCAATATATATGCCAAATAAAATAGGTACAACGATCCAAGCATTTAACTTTAAAAAAATAAAAAAACCTTGCTTTCGAGAGGTATTTTCACTATTCTTATTTTCTTTAAAATCATCCATACACTAATTCATACGAGCCTATATATAGTTTATAAAAAAATGGGTAAAAGTCAATAGATGTAGTAATTGGTTTAGAGCAAAGAAAGATAAAGTGAGCAGTTACGTAAAGCAACTGATATTTACTATATTCAATATCAAGAATTGTCAAGATTGCTTCATACACATTTCTAATATATAGTAAATATCAATAGGTGAATTATAACATACATCAATTAGTAACATAATAACCAATTAGCCATATGAATGAAAATTCAAATATAAATACAACTCGTCACTCTATAGCACATGTTTTAATGCAAGCACTTGAGCGTCTTTATGAAGCCACACCCGGAGTTGGGCCAGCAATCGAAGACGGTTTTTATCACGACTTTAAAGCCGATAGTCAGATTACAATCGATAATCTTGGTAAAATTGAAAAAGAGATGCGAAAGATCATTGCTGAAAAGTTAGAGATCACAAAAACAACGCTTCCTATCAAAGATGGTATAAAGCTACTAGAAGAAAAAAAATATGCACTAACACAAGAACTAGCCAATGGCCTAAAGGAAAAAGGTGAATTAGAAATATCATTTTACACTCAAGGTGAATTCGTAAACATGTGCCTTGGTCCGCACTTAGGCAATACAGCACAGATCAATCCAGAAGCGTTTAAGTTAACAAAGGTAGCGGGAGCATATTGGAAAGGAAGCGAAAAGAACGAAATGCTCCAAAGAATTTATGGCGTTGCTTTTGATACAAAAGAAGAGCTAGAAGAGTATCTAGAACGCCTAAAAGATGCAGAACAAAGAGACCACCGAGTAGTAGCCGAAAAGCAAGACCTATTTATGATATCGGAGCAAGTTGGAAAGGGGTTGCCTATTTGGCTTCCAAATGGCGCTTTTATACGCAAAAAATTGGAAGAATACATGTATAATTTAGAACTCGAGAATGGTTATAGCTATGTATATACTCCTGTTTTAACCCACAAGAATCTTTATGAAAAATCCGGTCATCTTGCACATTATGGCGATGACATGTACTCACCAATGGATATTGAAGGTGAAGAATATTACCTTAAGCCGATGAACTGCCCACATCATCACATGATATACAAACACAAACCCATTAGTTATCGTGATCTACCTTTAAGGTTAGCAGATTTTGGATTAATCCACCGCTTTGAGAGATCTGGCGTGCTAACAGGGCTAATTCGCGCTAGATGTTTTTCTCAAAACGATGCACATATCTATTGTCAGAAAAGCGACCTGAAGAAAGAAATGATTTCAGTTTTAGGGTTATTCAAGCAAGTATACAGCGATTTTAATATAGAGGACTTTTGGTATCGCTTAAGTTTACCAGACTTTAACGACCACGAAAAATATGGCGACATTCAAGACAAAGAAATGTGGAACGAGGCGGCTGCCGAAGCTAGGGGTGCGTTACAAGAGTTTGGTGCTAAGTTTGTAGAAGGCGAAGGTGAAGCCGCATTTTATGGTCCAAAAATAGATGTTCAAACAAGAAACGTACTCGGCAAAGAAGACACTATCGCTACTATTCAAGTAGATTTTTATTCTCCAAAAAAGTTTAACCTAACATTCACAAATAAAAATGGAGAAAAAGAACATCCTGTTATAATCCACCGAGCGATCATGGGTTCATTTGACAGATTCTTTGCCTACCTTACAGAAAAAACAACTGGTGCTTTTCCTATTTGGTTATGCCCCACTCAAGTTAAGATAGTACCGGTTGGCGAAAGTCATGTAAATTACTCTAACGAATTAGCCAAGGAATTAAAAAGCAATAACATTCGCGTAGCCGTTGATGGTTCGTCAGAAACAGTCGGCAACAAAATAAGAAAAGCCGTCAATGAAAAAGTACCTTACATGTTAGTAGTTGGCGACAAAGAAATAGGCTCAGATAGTCTAGTTGTTAGAGATAGAGGTTCACGCGACACTCGAGAAATTAGTCAAGTTGATTTTATTAAAGAAATTGAAGAAAAGGTTAAAAATAAGGAGTAAGGAGGGGTAACAAAGAAATAAATAACAACAAAGAAAGTAATTAGGATTGAAATTTCGATACAATAAAAAAAGCGGTCGTTCTATGGTTAAGAACCGACCGCATATTTGTTTTTTTTGTTACTAACCCAAAAGCTTTTTTTTTAAGCCTGGATCTCTTGCTCCAAATCTTCGAAGGTTAGATGTTCACATATTTCCATTTCCTTCACTTTTCCAACTACGAAGATCAGTTGAATAAAATTTTCAAGAGTTGAGGGCAAAATTAACCACCTAGACTTTTTTATAGCATTTTCAGCAAATGCTACCATCTGCTTCACATTCCTAACCATTTGCCCATGAAGCTCTATCAAATTACCCAGTGCTGCATGGGTTTGTTTGAGGTCAAGTGTTTGTTGCCTAAAAGCATCCTGAAGTGCTAAATGTTCTTTTTGCAACAACTGCAATTGCATATTGAGATTTTTGGCTGACAAGCCAATTTGTTTCTCCTCCCAACTTTCTTTCGGCTCAACTTGTCCGGCACGTATAGCATAATAAAGTCTCCTGATTGAGTTAAGACTTGTGCCCTTAATGCTGAGTTCGTAATACTCCACTCCTAAATACATTGCTTTATTTACTGTTGCTCGAGAATCATCAAACTCTGCAGCGTTGCTATAAATTCCAATAACACGCCCGACACCATCAACTGGAAAAACATCTTTTAGTGATATGCTACTAACGAGTGATATCAAATTTAGCGGAATATCACTATCCATGTCTAGCAGCAGACTTGGCGTACCACCAATCATAGTGGCACCCACTTTCTCCCAAACAGATGAATCTTGACCAAAAGTATCGGCATTAAGTCTCACAATTAATTCTGGCATTTCTGGCTCCTCGAAAAAGAATTGGTTACTCCTCGCTAGCAAGAGGAATAGTACATAAAAAGGACTAAGCTGATAATAGCACATAACTCTTAATTTTGTCAAGTTTTATTAATGTAACTGCTCACTATGTCTGCATTATTTTTGAGCGCATATGGAATATGTAGTAATTTTTAGCAGAATTTAACTCAAAAAATTTTATGTTTGAGTGAAGCGAGTTTAAAATTTTTGTTAAATTGTGCGTAAAGAATTGCCAAATATTCCATCCTAAGCGAAAAAGTGATGCAGGTATAGTGAGCACTTACTTTTTGATTTTATTCTTAAATATGTAATAATAGAGCATAGATTTAAAGAAATGAATTATCATAGTTATGAAAATTAAGGAAATATTAGCCAAATATACTATCATACTTAAAGAGAACAAACTCATTACCTCACCCAATTTAGAAGCCGAGCTGTTACTCTCGTTCGCTTTAAAAAAAACGCGTGAATATTTATTTTCCAACCTAAATAAAACAATCAATAATTCACAAGTTATTAAGTTTAATGTCTATATCCAAGAACGCTTACTAAGCAAACCGATGGCTTATATTATTGGTCATAAAGAATTTTATGGGCTGGATTTCAATGTTAATAAAAATACATTAATCCCCCGTCCTGAAACCGAGTTAATAATCGACGAACTAAAACATATATTAGACGAAAGATTAATAAATAATAATAAACCAATAATAGTTATCGATATTGGCACTGGTTCGGGTTGCATTATCACAACCATAACTAAACTTTTCAAAAAAAATAAAAATATTCGTTTTATAGCTTCTGATATTTCTTCAAATGCATTACAAGTAGCTATGAAAAATGCAAAAAAACACAATACAGATAAACAAATCGATTTCCTAGAAGGCAATTTACTAGAACCAATAATAAATAATCACCGACTAGATCTTATTTGTAGTGACTTATTTATTATTAGTAATCTTCCATATTTAACTCCAACCCAAGTAAAAAACTCGCCGACTATTCAACACGAGCCAAAAACCGCTTTAATTAGTGGAAGTGATGGGCTAAAGCATTATAAAGAATTATTCACTCAACTTAAATCCCTTTTAGACAAAGACCTAAAACAATCCAACAATCAAATTATTATAATGTGCGAAATAGATCCTTCCCAGAGCAACACAATACAAAGTCTAATCTCAAGAAAAATCCCTAGTGCTAAATTTAGAATAAAAAAAGATCTCGCAAGACAAGATCGTTTAGCTATTATTCAAATAATAAACAATTAATTATTTATTGACTGTACATATATTCCTGGTTCACCAGCCTTAGAATCTGTCTCCAAAAAATAGCTTAAGTAATAACTATCTATTGCACCATAATACCAGTAACAATAGTTTTCCGATGCACCAATTGGATAATCATTTTTAATATTATCATTGAATAAAGCAGGCTCAAATCCACGCCAAATTGGATCATGTGGTAAACGCAAAATCACATCAGAATCACGCTCCATCTCAATACCTACTTCAGAACCACTTTCTATACACCCACCTTCAGTTGTTACTGGATAACCTCCACTCTTAGAGTAATACATCTCCAAAGCACTCTGAATGGTTTTTATATCAGAGGTTCTTCTAGCATCCCTAGATTGCAGTCGCGTCCTATTTAAATTTGTTAAAGCTATCGTTGAAAGCAAGCCGATAATAACTATAACGATCATTAGTTCAGCGATCGTAAATCCAGTTTTGTGTTTTCTCATAATTTACAACTTACTTAATATTCGACCTTATAGTCTGGTCGCACAATATTTATCCAAATTTTACCCGCATTAAATTCAATTTCATCTTCATCAATATAGTACCTTGTGCGTGCTTGACTAGATGGTTTCTTCCATACAGCTCGACTACATGCCCCATCTAAACAAACTAAAGCATCTCCATATCCAATCATACTTATAGCCAGTCTTCCTTCATTATCAGTAACACTGACTTTTAGATATTGAATAACTACATTCTTTGCTTGTAGAGCAACGCCATCTTCATCTAAATGTTCACTCCCATCCAAATATCTAGTATATGCATTAGCTTCACTATCATACTTCCATTCAACCGTATATTTATCTGCTTGATAGTTAATTTTGATAGGATTGCTAGCCACAGTACGCTTGCCATCCTCCTTAAACTTCCAAGTTAAAAATTTACCTTCTTGAACATTCTTTAAGCCCAAGTAATCATTAATTTTCTCCGAGGAAGTATAAACATTATAAGGAGCGTTTCTTGAATTATCTCTCCAAAAATAATGTTCATTGTAAAATTCATTAATATCAAAAACACCATCCTTTAGAATTATAGCTAGAGCTTGTGGAGAACCACCAACATGAGCAATTAAAGCCGAATATTCTTTTGCAATCTCAATAAAGTATGGCCTCACACTTCTAACTGGGCCTATCTTTAACACTTCTTGATTGTTTGCAAAAATTGCAAAATATCTCGTAATACCTCCCTCAGCCTCAACTTCGTATACTAGATTTGCATATCCTAATCCATGTTGAGGTCGTGCACTTTGATTATTATCTATAATAACCGCATATGGATATAAACTCTTCTTATCTAGTTCAACAAAAACTCCGTCAATATCTCTCCTAACACAACCTTCACAAATTTTACTCTCGTCTATATTTGATGGCATTTCTTCTATATTATTACTTACGACATCTATTAAAGGAGTACTATCAACAACCGTTGAATCTATTTTTAAAAAATAAATAATATAACCAATCACACAAAAAAACACAACAATCGAAAAGGCTAAAACCATTAACCAAAATCTTTTATTGTTGTGCAAAAAAAACATTATTTTTTTTCTATTCTCTATTAAAAATAGTCAGTTATTTATTATTCATCTTTGACTTGAGCTACCTCAGCTTTTTTGGAAGTAGTATCAACTTCCTCTGCTGGAGCTACTATTTTTTTCTTAATACTTGTAACGTTGACTAGCAATTTCCTAGGATCTTCTTTTATTTTTACTCCTTCAATATGCTTCAAATCAGAAACTTTTATTAAGTCTGATATCTTCTTTATTGTTGATAAGTCGACTTCGATCTTGTCTAATAATTTACTCGGTAAACATTTAATTTTTATTACACTTGCATGATTCACCAATATACCACCATACTTTTTTCCAACTATTGTTTCACCTACAAAAATTAAAGGTACTTTTACTTCAACTTCTTCACTCATATTAACACAATAAAAGTCAGCATGCAAAATCGTACCTCTTATCGGTGCTTTTGAAACATCTTTTATTAAAACATTGTAATTTTTATTACCAATATTTAGATCTATTAACGAATGTTTACCAGCTTTATCTAGCGTATGCTCGAATTCAATCTTAGATAATTTAAATGAAATATTTTCTTTTATCTCTTCTCTGTTTCCGTATAGGACTGCAGGCAATAAACCAGCATCTCTTACTTCATTTGGATTTGTTTCAGTTCTCAATTCCCCTTTTAATTTTATCATATTTGACATTTTCTTATTAATAAATTATTTAATTATTACTATTGCTTTCTTAGATCGTATTATTACATTTTCAATAATACCTATTAATACCAAATTAGCTATCATTGACGATCCTCCATAGCTTATAAACGGCAAAGAAATACCCACAACGGGTACAATTCCAAGGTTCATACCAATATTAATAAACATTTCAATAAAAATCAAGATGACCGAGCCAATAATAAAATATATTCCGAATCTGTCGTCAATTTTCCTTATATTTACATAGCAACGCACAAAAAAGATCATAAACAAAGAGATCACAAAAACAACACCAAAAAAACCTAGCTCTTCTGCAATTACTGCAAAAATGAAATCATTTTGACTTTCTGGCAAGAACTTTAATTGAGATTGAGAACCAAAACCAATCCCTCTTCCATAAAGCTGGCCAGACCCAACAGCAATCATAGCTTGTGTTACATTATAACCCTGATCAAGAGAGTCCTCGCCCGCATTCATAAATGTTAATATTCTTTGCTTTTGGTATGGCTTAAAATAGAATGACCACCCAACCCATGCTAACGCCGCCATAGCAACAATCAGGAATACAATATATCTTTTTTTTAATCCGCTTGCGACTAATAAAAAAAACCAAACTGCGAGCAATATAGACGCCGACCCAAAATCTGGTTGGAGTAAAACAAGAACAACAAGGACTATAACAAAAAGTCCCGAATAAATAAAATGCTTAAAACTTATTTTATTTTGCGTTATTCTACTTAAAAATTTTGCGAGAATAATCAATAAAGCAATTTTAACAAATTCGACTGGTTGCACGCCAAAAATCCCAAAATTATACCAACCCTTTGTACCTCTAACTTCTGTTCCCACAAGTAACACAACAATCAAAATAAAAATAGCACCGAAATAAATATAGTTTGCATTTGATTTTAATAATTCAAACTTTATTAGATATGCAAATATAAAAAGCAATAAACAACCTAAAATAAAAAAGCCGACCTGCTTTTTAAAATTCATTAAAGCTTCGTCAGTTCCTTGACCTAACGCTACACTATATATCTCTATTATTCCGATAATTGAAAGTAAGAAAATTCCTGAAAACAATATCCAATCAAAACTCTTTAGAAAATTAAACAATCGATTCATCTTCCAATATCCTTATTACTTAAATTTCATGTAAATGTCGCTCCTCGTAATATCAATTTCTGGGATTATTTCAATTTTTGAAAAACTAGTTGCACTACTAGAGATAGCCATGCTGACATTTCTTGTTTCGCCCGATCTGAAATTACGAGCGATATATCTATTAACACCGACTATATTACCGCCAGAATACATTATTATATTAAAGTATGCATCCCAATAGTTAAATGAAGATTTATTATTTATTTGAAATGTTAACAAACCCAAAGGCATCTTTTCAGACAAACCACTCAACTTATCATGTACATAATTAATATTTAGAGGCTCAATATTTAACCTATCATTAGAAAATTCTTCCCAATTAGGATAAGTATGTTTTGATACTCTAGTCCAAGCCACATCTTCTAACATAAGCTTAGGGTTAGTTATACTAGTAGTGTCTTGTCCAAGTTGAATTACATACTTCGATTCTCCTGGCAAAACAAATCCAGCCTGCATCTCTCCTTTAAAATTTGATGCTGTAAAATAATATTTGAAGTGAGACCAATATTCAGAATTAAGATTATCAATTCTTGCCACAAAATCCACTTTTCCATCCGTCTTAATGCCCTTAACAATAGAAACACGCAAATCGGTAGGAACACTTCTGTCTTGTGTTGTTAATGCTGAGTTTTTTGCTTCGCTCACAGCCAGCTCATCTTCCTTTACACCTTGAGCAAAATAATACGAAAAATGGTAAATAGTATTAACCCAAGTAGCAACAGACAAAGTTGCTAAAATAATAACAACTACCATTAACATCCGCTTTCTATTCCGAACAAACCACAAACCAAAATTCATTTTACTCACACTTAAGCCCGTAGGATCTGCAAAGCTATCTAAATTTATTTTCTTATCTGCCATAACTATATACTAGCATAATTATTTATTTTTATACAATTAGTATAGAATAAAAATTTCATGCTATAATTTAATAAAATGAATTAGAATTATATAAATATGGATATTGAAGAATTATCATCACCCGAACAACCAAAAAAAGAACAGCCGCCTGTGGAAAAAGTGGCAGATATCAGTAGAAAGAGTTTAGAAACACTAGATAACCCAAAAGAAGTAATTACGCCAACTAGAGAAGAAGGTGATCAACTCTCCAAGCAACCAACGTTTAAAACTCCCACTGGAATAGGCAAGGCAGGTCTAGGGAGCGAAAGCCATATCCAAAATGAATCCCGAAGAAAGTTAAAAGAGATAGAGAGTGTACTTTCAAAAAACCTAGAAGAACTTTACAAAGGACTACCTGAGGAAAAAAGAACACTTTTTAAAACAAAAGGAGAGGCAACAGCTGTAGACATAAAACATCTACTTGAAAACAAACAGGGTAATTCAAAAGCTATTTTTAAGCTTTTATTAGGGTGGCTTAAATCAGCCGACAAAGGCCAGGTCAAATCATCTCAGGTAAAAAAGATTATTGTGCTCATAAAGATTTGGCTAAGAATACTAGACCCAAAAGACTCTTACTATATTGAACAAGCTGCCAAAATTAAAGCTGATGAAATTATTAAATTAACTAGATCGTGGTAAAAAATTATTTTCAAAAATACTAAGTATGGGCGAATACACATTCAACCAAGACAATATGCTCGATTCTTCATATAATATTCCCAGTGGTATTGTAGTTAGTTTTGACTTGTGGATAATGCTTTTATTGTCTGCTTTTGGGCTAACAATAACTTTTATTGTTGTTGTAAAAATAATTAGATACACAACTTCAAAAAAAGAATATTTAAATCATCGCGTCTATTTGATACGTCTACCAAAAGAAAAAAACCCAGAAGATAAAAATGAGTATAGACTAGAAGAGCTTCATGAAGAAATTGCAAAAGCAGAAACTATATTTTCTAGTATCGGTGGTTTAAAACCAGAAAGAGGTTTGAAAGCTTTTATTTTTGGAAGAAAAGATCACTTCTCCTTTGAAGTTGTAGCAAGCAATAAAAAAATTGCTTTTTATGTTGTGTCGCCATCAGAATACATCGAGCAACAAATTCAAGCTCACTACCCAAGCGCAACGGTTGAAGAAGTGGAAGATTATAACATATTCTCGCCTAACTCTTTTGTTGTAGCGGCTTACTTAAAAACAAAAAGAACCAGTGTTCTTCCAATAAAAACATACAAAACGCACGACACTGACCCAATGAACTCTTTAATAAACATCCTTTCAAAGTTAAGTGATAACGAAGGTCTAGCCATTCAATATACAGTTTGTAGCGCAAAGGCAGAATGGCATAAAAAATCCAGTGATTTAGTAGCAAAAGCACACGAGTTAAGTTCACTCAATAAAGCTTTGCGCTCCAACAACCTACTTAAAATATTCACTTGGCTTGGTGACTTAATTCACACCGCAAAACCTCCAGTCGATAGCGCTCAACAACATGTAAAAACTCTCACTGCAATGGAAGTTGATATCCTAAAAGGAGTAGAGGAAAAAAATGCTAAAGCAGGATTAAATGTAAACTTAAGAATTGTTGTGTCTGCTAATACTCGTGAGCAGGCCAATCTTTACTTGCAAAATATCACCAATGCTTATAATCAATATAATCATTATGAGTATGGGAATGGCTTTATTAATAGACCAATTTTAGGCTCACGAAATAGAACTGTTAACGAATTAATATATAGAAGCTTTAACACTAAACATAGCTTTTTACTTAACACAGAAGAACTTGCATCACTCTATCACTTCCCTCTTAAAGGCGCTGAAACCCCTAATATCTTATGGCTTAATGCTAAACTTGCACCCGCCCCACCAGATGTTCCAACTCAGGGCATACTTCTTGGTCACAATGTTTATCGTGGCATCAAAAAAGAAATCCACATCCTACCAGAAGATCGTTTACGACACATGTATATAATCGGTAAGTCTGGTGGAGGTAAATCGCAATTCATTGCCAACATGGCAGTACAAGACATATTAAATGGCGATGGAGCTTGCGTAATTGATCCACATGGCGACCTTGTTGATGATATTCTAATCCGTATACCACCAGAAAGAGCCGAAGATGTAATAATATTTAATCCGTCTGACCTTGAGCGTCCACTTGGTCTAAATTTATTAGAATTTGACCCTAAATATCCCGAACAAAAATCTTTTGCCATTAACGAAATGATAGGTGTTCTAGATAAGCTATACGACCTAAAGTCAACTGGTGGACCTATGTTTGAGCTATACATGCGAAATGCCATGTTGCTTGTTATGAGCGATCCCGATTCTGGCTCAACATTAATGGAAATACCTAAGGTTCTTTCAAATGAAGGCTATCGAAAAGCTAAACTGGAGAATTGTAAAGACCAAACGGTCGTTAATTTTTGGCGCGATCAAGCAGAGAAGGCTGGAGGTGAAGCATCACTAGAAAATATTGTGCCATATATCACCTCTAAACTCACACAATTTATTTCTAACGACATGATGAGACCGATTATAGGTCAACAAAAAAGTGCCCTTAATTTTCGTAACATTATGGACAGTCAAAAAATACTACTTGTAAGTTTACCTAAAGGTGCGATTGGAGAAATGAACGCTTACTTGCTTGGAATGATTATCGTGGGTAAAATTTTGATGTCAGCCCTCGGCCGAACAGATATGCCACAAGACCAAAGAAAACCATTCTATTTATATATTGACGAGTTCCAAAATTTCACAACGAATTCTATCGCATCAATCCTTTCAGAAGCTAGAAAATATGCACTTGGATTGACTGTCGCTCACCAATATATTGGTCAACTCACAGTTAATAACGATACAACGATAAAAGATGCTGTTTTTGGAAATGTTGGTACAATGATCACTTTGCGTATTGGCGCTGAAGATGCAGAATTTTTAGAAAAAGAATTTGCACCAGTGTTTAATCAATTTGACTTAATTAATGTCGAAATGTTCACCTCATACATTAAACTATTAGCTAGACAGCAAGGATTAAAGCCATTTTCAATGAAAAATCCTTACCCGCCAGCTGGCACAGTTAACAAAGAATTAGCTGAAAAAATAAAAAATTTAAGCAGACTAAAATATGGCAAACACCGCGATATAGTTGAAGCTGAGATTGCCAAAAGAGCCAAATCATAAAAAAATTGCTTTACAAAAAAATAATATTTTCCTAAAATAAGGGTTCGCCAAGTATTACTAAATAATCATAATAAACGATGAATAATAATAACTTTCCTTTTGAAAATAACGATCAACAGTATAATGAAAAAGAAGCCGATTTTTTGAATTACTATCTGAATGAAACTTCAACTCAAGCCGAAGGTTACATAGAAAATGATGAGTCAGCGCTAGAAAATACACCATTAGAAGAAGTTGATCAAATAGAGCAAAACAATAACTTCAAAAAATTAACTATACAAGACTTAATCCCTTTTGATACGCGCTACACTAAAAATAAGCCAAAAGAAGCAGAACTACCAGTAGCCGTTGCCAATGAAGCCATCAAAAAAGAAGATGTCAACAGTTCTAGCTTTATCCTAGACGAAATATTTAAACTAGAAGAAGGCATCAAGAGATTAAAAAACCTAGTATTAGGTGGACAAAAACATTCTACAACAAGCATTAATGCTAGTCATCCAGCAGTTAATAATTTTGAACCTGAAGTTAATATGAATGAAAAAATAGTAATGGGCATTTTTGATGGCGAAAAAATGATCGGAAGTGACAATAAACAATACAGCATTCCGGCTAATTATGCATCAAAATCAAAGCTTATCGATGGAGATGAATTAAAATTAACCATCAAGGCAAGTGGTGCTTTTGTATATAAACAAACAAAACCAGCAGAAAGAATAATTGTTCAAGGGACACTGGCAAAAAGAGAAGAGGGTGGCTTTGTATTAGTGCAAGGTGATAAAAAATGGCGCTTAATCAAGGCCAGCGTTACATACCTTAATGGAGTGCCTGGTGATAGAGCTACTGCCTTTATTCCAAAATATAAGAACAGCAATTGGGCAGCACTAGACAATGTTATTAGAAATTATTAATCTTATTACTTAAAAAAATAATGGTAACTTTGTACAGAAAATACAGACCAACAAACTTTAAACAAGTTTTTAGCCAAAACCACATCAAAATTACGCTGGAGAACCAAATCAAAACAAATAGCATTGGTCATGCGTATCTTTTTTGTGGTCCAAGAGCAGTTGGTAAAACAACCTTAGCTAGAATTCTTGCAAAGTCGATTAATTGCGAAAAAAGAGAAACTGGTGACTCAGAGCCATGCAATGAATGTCAAAATTGTAAAGAAATTGCAAAAAATGCCGGTCTAGATATTTTTGAAATCGATGCGGCTAGCCATACTGGAGTAGATAATGTCAGAGAAAATATTATCAATGCTGCTCGCGTAGCACCAACCAAATACAAATATAAGGTTTTCATAATTGATGAAGTCCACATGCTTAGCATTTCTGCCTTCAATGCTCTTTTAAAAATTATGGAAGAGCCACCTAGTTATATTCTTTTTATATTAGCAACAACAGAAACTCACAAAATTCCCCAAACCATTATTTCGCGTTGTCAAAAGTTTAATTTTAAAAAAAATGGCATAAATGACATAACAACAAAGCTTGAAAGCATAGCCAATTCCGAAAACATAAAAATCGAAAAAAGCATTCTTGAATCGATTGCAAGACATTCTGGTGGTCACATGCGAGACGCGGAAAGTCTTTTAGCTCAGGTCTTTTCAGTTGGAGGCGACACAGTAACAAGAGAAGAAGCTGACTTAGTCATACCACGTAGTAACACTGACGAAGCAATCAGACTGATTGAGTTACTAGTAAATAAAAATACAATCGAGGCGATTCAACTTATAAATACAAATCTTGAAAATGGTATTGATTTGAAAATTTTTACCAATGAACTAATCGAGATTTTAAGGAAAATTGCTCTCGCCAAAACAAGTCCGATTCTATCAGAGAAATTATCCACAGAACTTGGTGAAAGCTTAGAAAAACGAATTAGCTCTATAGTTAGTGATAGTGACATGAAAATGACACTATTAATGATAGAAGAATTAACAAAGGCGAACTTAGAAATTGACAGCTACCCAGTCGCACAAATGTCACTAGAATTAGCTGTGATAAAAATTACTTTACCAAGGAATTCACTCGAGCCAGCGCAAATCACAAACAGGCCTGTGAATATGTTTACAGCGCCAACCAATCAAACAACTACAAATACCTTCAATCAACCACAAACGAGCACGGTAGCAGCCCCAGTAACCACAATCCCACCCATTATAGCAGTGGCTCCAACCGAACAAACGCAAATAGCAAGCAATCCGACTAGTGAAGCTTCTGTTGCCGAGATTAAAGACAAATGGAAAGAAATCCTTACATCACTTGCTCAGTCAAATCCTTCAGTTTCATTTATCTTAAGAGCCTGTGATCCAACCGACCTCAACAATGGAATATTAACTCTAGCTTTTAAGTATAAATTTCATAAAGATCAAGCCGATAAACCAGAGAATCAACAAATCATTAAGCAAGCTCTCAATATTTTTTTTAATACATCCTTTACACTTATAACAGTAATTAGTGACAATACAGTCATAGCCGCAGAAAGTGTTACCACTCAACCAATTGCACCCCAAGCACAAGCGCCAATCATAAATAATGCAGCCACAGAAGCATTCCTAACACCATCCAACGAAACAATACCTATTGACAATAATGTTAATAATGGAAATGATAGTAGTACTGGTCAAGATAACGGCGAAATAATGAGCCAAATATTAGAAACATTTGGTGGAAAAATAGTAAACTAGGGTTAAATTAACTTCACGGGCGTCTATGAGTAGTTAATAGATGGGTAACTACTCACTATATCTGCATCACTTTTTCGCTTAGGATGGAATATTGGGCATTTTTTTACGCACGATTTAACAAAAATTTTAAACTCACTTCACTCAAACATAAAATTTTTTAAGTTAAATCCTGCTAAAAATTACTACATATTCCATATGCGCTCAAAAATAATGTAGATATAGTGGGTAGTTAATAAATAGTTATAATCCGGGATCGTCTAATGGTAGGACAGCTGGTTCTGGTCCAGTCAATCGGGGTTCGAATCCCTGTCCCGGAGCAGTTGAGAAAAATCGCTTTTATTTGATACTTTAGAGAGAATATTATATGGCTCTTTAAAGCTAAAATGAGCGATTTTTTGGTTCTCAAACTGAGCGTTCCAAAGTAGAGCTTTTATAACTTCTTCTTTCTTTTCGTCTTTAATTTCTAAAAACGTTTTTTCCTTGTTAACAGGGTATAAAAACACTTCTTTTATCCGTTCCAAAGTTTCCTTTCCCTTGTTGCCGATTTTGCTTTTTAGTTCGGATAATTCTTTCTTGATTTCCACTTCTTCGTTGTTCAGTAGATTGTTTTTATTGTCATAAATATCCTTTTCAATTTTGCCGTCTATGAATAAATCTAAAAGGGCATTTTTTCGTTTTGAAACGGCTTCTAATTGTTTTTTGAGATTATCTTGGGCTTGAGTTAGATAATCGTCATTAGCTTCTAATTCTTCCATTTTAGCCTTGTAGCAGAGATTGATTAATCTCTCATCAAACTTTACTTCTTTGAATGCCTTAGCCATTTCTTCGCTTGCTTTTTCTTCTTTTAAATAAACCTTATGCTCGTTGCATTTACCTTTGCCGTTTGTGCAATAATAATAAATATGCTTTCCTTTCTTCTTGCTTGCTGTCATAGCACATCCGCACTTAGAGCATTTCAAAACTCCTCTATACATAAAATATAGCTTTTTTGTTTTTGGCCTAGTCGCAAGCTGGGCGACTTTCTGAACATCATCAAATAATTTCTTTGAGATAATAGGTTTATGATTACCGATATATTTCTTCCCGTCTTTTTCTATAATCCCGCAGTAGATAGGATTAGATAATAAATAATGAATTTTGCTTTTATGTATTTTGTTACCGCCTCGGCTTCTAAACCCCTCATCATACAAAGTATTAGTAATATCTTTCAAACTATGATTACTGCTAGCATACATTTCAAAAGCCTTGCGAATATATCTATCCCTTTCTTTATCTATCACAATAGTTTTATTCGCCTTGTCGTTTATATACCCGACTGGTGCAAAATTAGGAAAACCGCCTTGTTCTAGTTTAGCGATAATTCCACGCTTTACATTTTTACTCAAATCTAAAATATATTGATTAGCCATAGAACTTTCAACATTAAACAGTAAAACGTTATCGCTAGGTAGGTATTGCCTGTCAGCTGTTTGAATTACTTTGATTTTGCCTTGCTGTAATAGCCACTGGACAGTGGCACTATCGATTGGGTTGCGACTTAAGCGGTCTATTTTCCAACAAAGGACACCGTAGCTCTCTTTTTTATTCTTTTGTATATACGTAATCATCTCGGAAAACAAAGGACGATTATCTGGCATTTTGGCCGATTTGCTTTCTCTAAATTCTCTCTCAATCTTTAAACCAAGATTGTCAGCGATTTTACGCATTTCATTAATTTGAGAATCCAAAGACAAAACTTGTCTTCCTTTGTCTTCGGTTGATTTTCGGCAATAGAGAATATACTTCATATATGTAAAATTAATAATCAAAAAGGGCAGTCCTGGTTGACCCAATATATTTAATCAGAAGACTAAATAATCGGCAGAACTGCCCATTTCGAGCGACTATTAAAAAAGTCTCTGATTTTTTTAATATATTAGGTCAACGCTAATATATTATCATAAATGAACTAAAAATCAATACATCTTCGCTAATTTCAAAGCCTGATTCATTTCCTCGGGGAAATCAGCCAAATCAAACTTCTTGTAATTAAAACTTCTTTCTCCTGCTTTATAGGGATACTTCAAATTATCCGCTTTAAACTGCAAAGCCTCTTTCGGCACTTCATCGAATATCATATCAACTAAATTCTCTTCCACAATTACAGTTGGCTTGATCAGTCCTCGGCTGTTAAAATATGTCTTTTTATTCCAAAGTCGTTTATCCCCAAAACTCTTGGAAATGTATTTGATGAAATAATCAATAATCTTATCCAGTTTTTTATGATCACGGACATAAGTGGAATTTTTCCCTCTTTTCTTTTTCTCTCCCACCCAGAAAAACCCCTTGCCCCATATATCATTTAATCTGTCATAGATTCTTTCCATTTTAGGCAAATTGTAGAATATCACATGATAATGAACTACGCCCCCTCTGGTCTTGTCTTGAAACTCTATCACTACCGTATATTTCAATATATTCTTCTTAGCTTCTTTCTTACTCCAACCTCTTTCCACTAAATTAACACTATAATTCAATCTCTGAATAAAATTAGAAAACAGATTATTAGCCTCTTTCACATCCCTAATATCTTCCGCGAAAGTCAAAGTCAGAGTAATAGGCAGATATGGCTTGTCTTTCTCATTAAACCAGTTAAACGCATTAGTCTTAATTAATCTCTTAATATGGCTTTTCGCTCTTCGAGCGGAACTGGTCGCTTTTTCTTCCTCGCTCATAACTAATTTAAAACTAGGCTGATTATCTTCTTTCGACTTCTTCTGCTTTGGCCCATAGAAAATAGGGTGGTCAAACTCGTAGAACTCAAAAGAAGTCCCCGAAACAACCACTTTCAAACGGCTGAAATAGTTTTGTATTCCTTTTTCATTATACTTGGCGTCAAATGAATGTTTCATATATTTTTATCAGATTATATGTATCTTTTATAGATTGTAACTTTTCTTTTTTCTCGCTTTCGCTCGAGAAAAAAGAAAAACTTTATCAATTCCATTCAAGAGAAATACACTATATAATTAATGATTAAAAAGTATTTAGTAAGTCCGCTTGGCAATTTGGGCAGGATTGCCAGCGGACTTATATTCAAAAATCAATCAAGGCCGAACAAAGAGAAGATAAAGAGCGTAAATACTCATCAGCCTCTTCATGGCTGATATTTACATGGCAAACATCGCTAAAGTATTCGATTGCCTCTTTTCTTAATTGTTCGGAGAATTTGAACATAAAAAAACTGCTAAGTATTTCTATCAGCAGTTTACAAAAAAAGAATTCCTCAATCTTACGGGGAAGAGATTGAGGAATTTATTTTAGAGTTTTGTTTATGGGGATATGAAAATTGTTTTTAGAGTAATGAAATATATTTTTTGTTAATTTTCACATTAGCCGTTTTACCAGTTGAGAAAATTAAAAAATCATCAATGCCAACGGCAATTCTAACTTTCTCTTGCAGTCTTTCGCAGGCTCGATAATATTTTTTCCAGTCGCTAGTTCCGTCATAATCATTCTCGCTTAGCTTTTCTTCGGCAATATCTCTGAAATAGGCT
The DNA here is from genome assembly GCA_016784175.1 of Patescibacteria group bacterium. Lineage (GTDB taxonomy): Bacteria > Patescibacteriota > Patescibacteriia > Patescibacteriales > BS150m-G62 > BS150m-G62. The sequence goes on from JADHVC010000017.1 coordinate 19,368, forward strand.
TCTTCGCTTTTGTCTTTCAGTTCGAAGATATATTCAAGGATGTAATGTTCTAAAGGAAAATCAGCCTTTCTTTTTATTTTTATCTTTTTGCCTTTACTATACAAAATGCTTTTTTCTTTATCGAAAAACAGTTCTTTGTTTGTCTCGCTTTCATTTTTAAAATCTTCTTTGTTTATCTGATTTGTTATCTTTTTATTGAGAGTGGAAAACGACATTATGAGTAAAGTTGCTTGAGCGGGATCTTTAAAAACTAAATCAATTTTTCTTTCAGCTTCCTTGGTTTTAGTTTTGTCCTTTTCAGCTCTGTATTCTTTCATGGCGTGGTACATGTAATCTAGGAAAGAATAGAAGATATTAGTGTTTTCATCGGGGTTAAAATTATCCCCTTTGTTTACGCCCATTTCTCCAACAGTATAACTGCCGTCAATCATAGAACTAACTGTTTTCTTGCAGTTTTCTTCTTCTATCTCGAATATTATCTTTATCTTTGAATTCGTCTTTAAAAAATCCATATATTCGTAGAGAATAATGAATTTCTTTAGATTATTTTCTTCTTTCTGAAAATTATCTGTTAATTGATTGATTTTTTCTAGGATTTGCTTGTTTGTCATGTGATTTTTTATTGATAGTTTTAGTATATCATGATACTAATTATTTATAAAAAAAATACGGCATAGAATTTCTTCTATGCCGTAGGTTGACGCACAAATGGATAATCATCCCACCATTTTACAGATTTTATCAGCTTCTTGTTCAATCCATGTGAATACGGCCTCTCCTGTTTTGTCGTATACACCTTGGTCTTTTTGCCATGGGTTTGGTGTGCTGCGTTTTCCGCCCACAATACAAATTTGGGCGTTAGATGAATTCAGCATACCCCTGATTTGTGAAGCCTCTGATTCCCCGACGGTTAAAATGAGGAAGAATTCCGAGAGATCGAGATCGCCTATCCATGTAGAGCGGTGGGCAGTAATATCAACCCCCATCTTTTTCATGGTCTCAACTGATTTGGGGTTAGCCGAGTGTTTCTCTTTGGCTACTTCCAAAAGACCAGCACTTTGAACCAATACGTTATTCATTCCTGTTTGGGTGAACTTTCTTTTCAAAAGGGCTTCTATCATGGGGGAACGACAAGTATTTCCGAGACACACACAAAGTATTTTCTTTTTCATCCCAATCTCCTCCGTTCTTCTGATTGTCCGTGAAAGGTAAGCTCGTATTGTTAAATTATTATATATTAAAAATTATATATTGTCAAGTATAAAAATGATAATTTGTTTAAAATTAGCAAAAAAAGTTTTTAGATTAAATTTCACAGCTTATATGTTATTTTGGCTAAAATTAACTAATTGCTTGAATTTCAAGGTTAATTTAGTTAATATTAAAACATGATCACTAAAAAATTTAGTCAATTAAATAAAAAGAACACTAAACTAGCAGGAGGAAAGGGTGCTTCTTTGGGAGAGATGTTTAACGCTGGGATACCCGTTCCAGACGGCTTTGTTATTTTAAGTATAACCTTTGATGAATTTATAAAAGAAGCAAATATTAATATTGAGATTGATTCAATTATTAAATCAGTCGATATAAATAAAATTCATACCGTTGATGACGCCTCGGAGCAAATTCGCGCATTAATTTTGAATCATGACATTCCCATAAAGATTGCTGATGTTATTAAAAGTGAATTTAAGAAATTGAACACAAGATATGTAGCTGTCAGATCATCAGCCACAGCAGAAGACGGTTTAACTGCGGCTTGGGCGGGTCAGCTTGATAGCTTTCTAAATACAACGGAGGAAAGTTTACTTGAAAATATCAAGAAATGCTGGGCGTCGCTTTTTACGCCACGAGCAATATTTTATAGATTTGAACAAGGATTGCATGGAAGTGATATTTCTGTGGCAGTGGTAGTTCAAAAAATGGTTGATTCAGAAAAGTCAGGAATAGCTTTTTCAGTTCATCCCGTTACAGAAGATTACAATCAGTTAATTATCGAAGCTAGTTTTGGTCTGGGTGAGGCAATAGTTTCTGGTCAAGTAACACCAGATAACTATGTAGTAAAAAAGGATACAAAAGAATTGATTGATAAGAATATCATGATTCAGTCTAGAGGACTTTATAGAATAAAGAAAGGTGGTAATAAATGGAAAGACGTAAGCAAGACTACAGGTGAAAAGCAAGTTTTAACTGATAAACAGATATTAGATTTATCAGAAATGATTATTAAAATTGAAAAGCACTACAATAAACCGCAAGATATAGAATGGGCCATGGAAGGTGATAAGATTTATATTGTTCAGAGTAGACCTATTACAACATTAAAACAAAAAAATTTGCCTAGTTTGAACATTGGTAAACTGGATGATTATCAACGATTGTTTAAATGGCTGAATTCTTTACACTATCTAGTGTCATCTATTTTTATGGGTCGTTACAAAGAATTAGACGCCTTAATTGTGTCAGATGTTAATTTATGGACGTCATATTTACCGCTTGCTACAATGCAAAAGACTTTGAAGGAAGGATTAAAAATATATGGTAATAGGATAGAATATAAAAAATATGTAAATGATTTTAATAATCATATAAGAAACTCAGAATATTATTTTGAAAAAAAATTGAAGCAAAACAATATCAGTAAAGCCGAAGTAAAAAAATTTTTAGATTATACAATAAAGGCGTTTTATTATTATTCTCAAACTGAATTTTTCTATACCGATAAAGCATTTTTAGAAAAGAACAACAACAAAGATATAAAAGAGAATTTTAAAACATTTGAACATCTCAAGCTAGAAGGCAGAAAATATATAAACAGGATATTTCTTGAAACCAATTCTTATACTTCAAGACTTATTGAAAGCCTGTCGAAACAGTTTAAAATATCATCAGACGATCTTTGGGCATATAGCTATGAGGATGTTTTGAATTTATTTGAAGATAAGAAGCTAGACAAGGCTGTAGTTGAGAAAAGGAAAATAGCATATATTATTAAAGGTCAAAATGGAAAAGAAAAGAATATTTGTGGCGAAGAAGCAGAGAATTTAATTAATGGTTTTATCGGACGTAGAGACAGCGAGCATCAAATAATAAAAGGCCAAATAGCTAGCAAGGGTATAAAGAGAGGAAAGGCGAAAGTAATTACATTTGGACTTGATGATTTTGAATTATTGAACGATATGATTGAATCCATGAAAAAAGGTGATATTTTAGTTGTAGAAACAACAGCTCCTGAAATCATCGTTGCTTGTAAAAAAGCTAGTGCAATAGTTACTAATCAAGGCGGGATGATGTCGCACGCCGCTATTGTTTCAAGAGAGATGAATATTCCGTGTATTGTTGGAACTGATATTGCCACAGAAGCTATCAAAGATGGTCAAGAGATCGAAGTGGACGCCAATAATGGTGTTGTAAGATTAATCGACTCTAAAAACGAAGAGTCTCCGTATTTATTTTTATGGAGTAATACCCAATCGCATTTAACTATTGAAATGAATATTAATGGCTTTATAAAACATAAAAAGGAGTCTTTTAATAATGCAAAAAATATAATTGAGGTTTCCAGGAATAACAAAATTTCATGTTATCATGCTTTAATTGATTTGGATTTAGATGCTGTAGAGGGGAAAGATGTATTTTTAGATAAAACAAGATCAAAACAATTCTTAAATAAAGCAAATCAAGAGATTGAAAAACATGGGGAATTATTTTCCGAATTAAAAAAACTGAATTACTCAAAATTAACAGATAAGCAATTACTAAAATACTTTGTTAAAGCGACAGACGATTGGTCTTACTTAATTACGTTTTTTAGAGGCACACAAGCAGGGCCGACCCAATGTCTTGTTGAGGAAATTAATAAGCATTTTACTAACGATGATTCGTCAATATTAATGATGACTCCAAAAATTGATCCTGTAGATGAAGAATTGCTTGATTGGCAGAAATTATTAGCAGGCGATTATTTTGAAAAATTGATGATTAAGCACGCTTATAAACATCCGTGGATTGTTGCGGCTCATTATACATATGACGATGTGATCAGCACATTAAAGCAGAGGTTTGAATATGACAAAAAGAACGTCATTATAAAAGATATTAAAAAAGAGAAAAAAGAACTTCATGAAAAACAGGAAAAGATTCTGTCAAAGTATTCGAAAGCCAGAGGTACTGTTGCCTTAACTCAAGAGTTGGCTTTAAATAGGATAAAAATAAAGTCATGCTGGGCAGGAATTGAGTTTTATTTAATTCCGTTGCTTGAAGAAATTGCAAGAAGAACAAAACAAGATTCGGGAGAGATTAGCAAGTACTATTTGATTGATGATATCCATGAACTATTATTGAACAATAAAAAGTTAAGTAAAACTGAAATTGCCAATAGAAATAAATGTTTTACTGGCCTTTGGAAAGACGAAAAAGTTATTTACAAATCAGGCGAAGAAGCAGAAAAGCTTGCTAAAAAAGAATTGAAAAATTTATATAAAATCAAGAAAGAGAAAACATTACAAGGTGTTGTGGCCAACCCAGGAGTTGTCACAGCTAAAGCAAGAATTTTAGAATCAAATAATGTAAAGCAGGCGCAAAAACTAAGAAAAGATTTTAAAAAAGGCGATATTCTAGTTACACAGATGACTCAACCGAACATTATGGATATAGCAGGCCGAGCAGGAGGAATAATAACAGATGAGGGTGGAATGCTTTCACATGCCGCTATAATATCCAGGGAAATGAACATTCCTTGTATAGTTGGAACGCATTTTGCTACTTTAAACATTAAGGACGGGGCGAAAGTCAGGATCGATGGTGGAAATGGGACAGTGGAAATAATAGAATAATGAGATCAGTCATGCTTTCCAAGATAAATATTACTATGTAAAATTGTTCCAACTTCGTCCCAAGCTCCGAGCAAATATTCTACACCTCCTAAAATTATTTATTCCCTTATCACTACAGGGTTGTATTCGGTTTTCAAGCTCAAGCTTGATATCCTCATTGCGTTTTAGCATGGGGTTTTTCGAAGACACGACAAAAAAAAAGCGCAA
>JADHVC010000018.1 GCA_016784175.1 Patescibacteria group bacterium
AAAATGCACAAATATCCATAGAGTCATTTTTTTAAAAAGAGCAACTTATGAAAATTGCTATCTCCTATCCTCCAATTTTAAATGAACTAGGCCAAAAGGCCATGGTTAGCCAAAATAGAAATGTTCAATATTTCAAAGCGCCTACATATTTGCTGCCTGTAACGTACGCGCAAGCTGCAACCTGGCTAAAGCAGCTTGGACATGATGTATATTGGGATGATGGCAATGCTGCCCTAAAATCATTTGATCAGTGGTATAAGGATCTGTTGAGCAAAAAACCAGATGTGATTGTCCTAGAAAGCACAACTCCTGTCATGAAGTTTTACTGGGAGCTAACTGTAAGGCTTAAAAGAGATCTTCCAACTTGTATAATTATCATGACAGGCTATCACTCTATGAGGCGCCCCAGTGAAACATTGGAAAACTCCAAAACAGATATCATCATCAAGAGCAATCATATTGATTTTGTCTTAAAAGATCTCGTGGCCTATCTCAACAAAACGCCCAATTGGCGTGCTCAGCTAGAGCTTGACATTGAGGGCCTAGTTTATAAAAATGATTCGGGAAAAATTATTGATACCGGCCAATTTAAACCCATAGAGCCATTGGACAAGTCCCCCATTATTGACCGAGATTTAGTGCAATGGAAAAACTATGCTTATGAAAATGGCAATTTCTTAAGAACTCCTGGCACCTATGCCACAAGTGTAATTCGAGATTGCACTTTCGGAAAATGTACTTTCTGTAGATACAATGGGCCAGACATTACCTTCTCACAAATGTCCATCGAGCGAAGCCTTGATGAATATGAAATGTTAATCAAAAACTATGGTGTAAAAGAAATTTTTGACGACTCAGGTGTATGGTATCGAGGCAAGGAGGCGCGAGAGTTTGCCAGAGGAATTATTAAGCGAGGTCTCCACAAAAAAGGATGTTATTTTGGTATTAACACACGCTTTGAATACTTGGATGAAGAGACGATTAAACTTTTGGCCAAGGCCAACTTTCGCTTTATCTTAATCGGTTTTGAAGCTGCGGATGAATTCACACTACGCAAGCTTAACAAGACGTATGATACCAAGTATGTAGAACAGTGCCTGAGGTGGATGACAAAATATGGACTATTTCCACACATTACTGTTATGGTCGGGTATTATTGGCAAACCCAAAAGCAGTTGGATCTCACTGTTTCATATGTAAAAAAATTCTTACTCAAGGGGTTAGCAAGGTCCATGCAGGCCACCATTTGCACTCCGCTTGACTATACTCCGTATCATTTAGAATGTATCAAAGAAGGAGTTTTGCTAACAGAAGATTATAACGATTTTGATATGAGTAAAATTATTGTAAAAACACCAATTCCACATGAGCGATATTATGAAGCAATTAGGCAGATGTATGGTATTATTTTTAATCCGCTATTTATCTTGAGGCAGATTATGTTTTTATTTAAGTTTAGGGTTAAAGATTGGGAATATCTGTTTATTTATGGTGTTCGGGCCATTCGAAGGGTTAGGAATCATGTTTTTAATCTTACTAGGAATCAATAATTCTTTTTGTCACTCTTTGTGTTATATACTGAATTCCTATTAATACCTTAATGCCAATCATTGAAAAGCTAAGCAAAGGATGCTTTAAAAGATTTTTATATTTTTTATCTTCAACAAATACGACTACAAACCTATACAACATACCAAACTGCTTTCTAACATCTGAGTCCTTTGTCCCCCATTTTGCAATATATTTTGACATTCCATCACCATAAAGATGTTTTTTTCTCAGATATTTTTTTAGGTCCATTTCTGCTTCGTTGTGAAAAATAGCACTCGCAATATGACCAACAAGACCTTTCATCCTAATTCTTTTATCAAAATCCCAATCTTCAGCACTTGTCAAGTTCTCATCAAAACCACCTATATCTAAACATACTTTGCTTTTTATAAAGCGAACACAATCAATAACAGTAGCATCATAAAAACTTCTTTCAAAATTACGTACTCTATGAAAGTAGCTATTACCAACTACTATTTCTGCTATATAGAGTGCTATTAGCTCAGGCTCCATTTGGATTTTCTTAACACAGGTACTTAAGACGTTTTCACTTAACATCATGTCTGCATCAAGAAATAAGATATAGTCTCCTTTGGCCTTTTTAAAGCCAAAGTTTCTCTGAGTAGAGCGCTCTGGTCCTTGTGAAAAAATATTTTCAGTATATTTTTGCGCAATCGCAATTGTCTTATCTTGAGAAAAATTATCTACTAAGATTATCTCATATCTCTTTTCTGGATAATCCTGTGATTTGATTGATCGCAAACAATTTTCAATATTTTTTTCTTCATTCTTAGTTGAAATAATAATTGTTATAAGTGGTAGTGTATCTCTAGTGTTGTCCATCAATGACCACCTAAATGTTTAATTCGCATAATAAATTTGCCTAATACTGAATATTTCCTTAGAATTATTATAAATGAAAAAAATTAGCTTGGTAATCCCTCTTTACAATGAAGAAGATAATGTTAATGTAATCTATCATCAACTGACAAACCAGTTCTCTCAACTCTCTAATTATGTGTTTGAAATCATCTTTGTTGATGATGGAAGTAAGGACCAATCTTTATTTAATTTAAACGCAATTGCTCACCTTGATAAAAAAGTGAAAATAATTTCTCTTTCCCGCAATTTCGGGAACCAAATTGCTCTCTCAGCAGGACTTCGAGCAAGCACAGGTGATGCAGTGATTACTATGGATTGTGATCTACAGCATCCCGTTACTTTGGTGCCTATATTAATTAAGCAATGGGAAAAGAATTTTCACATCTCTATGGCTACACGCATCAACAAAAAGGAAAACATATCATCAAAAGTGTTTTTCTATATTCTACATAAAATTACAAACTTGGGCATAGATAACAACGTGTCAGATTATCGTATACTTGACAGAAAAGTTGTTGATACCATCAATACTTTTACTGAGCACACACGTTTTGTCAGGGCAATGCTAGATTGGACAGGCTTTAGTAAAAGTTATGTACCTTTTTTTGTTGAGAGACGTAATTCTGGACATAGTCACTTTTCCTACTCCAAACTATTCAACCTAGGCCTTGGGGCTCTTACCTCCTTCTCACTTTTTCCCTTAAAAGTGGCATTCCTGCTAGGTAACTTAATTTTTTGGTTAAGTTCAATATTACTCCTTTTTATGATCTCATATCGCTTTATCGATCCATTAATGTTTACACCCGCAGCTTACTTTATCGTATTAAACGCAGTCTTGTCAGGACTTGTTCTCATTTGCCTAGGTATAGTGGCCCATTATGTCGGAAATATACATACAGAGTCTCTCAATAGGCCTTTATATATTATTAAAGATAAAGTCAACTTTGAAGAAAAAGATCAATTTAGAGATTAGTACTTTTCATAAATATACTTTACGAGATAGCTTTGGTCTTTTAACTGTACACTATAAAAATTAGCACTTAAAAAAGTATTTGATAACAATGTGCTTTGTTGCTTTAAAGCATCAATCAATGTATACCCATCATAAATAAATGGAAATGACGAAATCACCCTCTCCGAAAAAAATGGAAAAACTTTACTATTTAAACAGCAAAAGTTATTCACTCCTACATCACTTGCAATTGATGAAATTTTATTTTCATTGCCTCTTTGAATTATAAAAATCGACATTTCTTTTTCAAATGAAGTTACCACTTTTTTAGGGAATAGTTTAACTGGGTCAGAGTGAACGTGATAATCGAATGCTCCAAAGTTTAATTTTCTAGAAGAAATCATAGATGGCAAATTATAAATTTTTTTATTTTTAGATAGAAAGATATCATCACTCAAATATTCCATGCCATCAATATGCATTAGGTCCATTATGGCACTTGTTTTGCCTGAACCTATCATACCAGTAATAATGATTCCGGTATTTTTTTTATAAACTAGCGCACCTCCTACAACAAATGAAGCATTATTTTGTAAAAGTTTTATTTGGATGATGTTTTTTATCAACATGAATAATGGGTGAACTGAAGAAATTGGAACTTTTAAATATTTTGAAATTGTTTTATAAGTCTTATTAAAAGTAAGAACGGTATTTTTTGATAATATACCTTTAAGCCCATATTCAATGTTAAGACCAAAAAAACTCAAAGAAGAAATGAATTGATCATGCTCTGATGAGTAATACAGTCCTTGTGATATATGGTTATAAGAAGTATCCAAAACTCTACTAGAGTGTGAACATTTGATTATTAGGTCATATTCATCAAAGGACTCACTTGAAATAAAATGATTAAAGGTAGGGGTAAACGAATTTTTAAGGCCCAACTCTATCTCAGACTTTATTTTTATTAAGTCATGTATGCTATATATATTATCCATGTATGTTCCATATTTTTGTATATTTTATATAAAATAATACATTTAGCTGTCAAAGAAGTTTTTCCAATACTCGGATCTGAAATTTTTAACAAAATCAAAAAATAGTTTAAACTTAAAAGATGTTTTATTGAGCCTTCTAAGTATGTCAAAATCACTTATTGTTCTGGTTTGTTGAATGTATACTCGCTGAGTTATAGTACTTTTAATATTCAACATATTCCACCATATTGCTTTTGCCAAACTGAAAGACATGCTAAAGCGTGCAATAACAAGATAGAAAATAAATTCCATCATAAGAATCAAAAAATATACAGGCATAATCAATATAAAAGCAAAAAGTGAATAATTTTTTAGGAGCATTCTTAGGTTGTGTCTTTCAGACATATAGCGGGTTTGACTGCGATTAAAAGTTACACCAAGAGTAGAGGAGGATCTGTGATGCAAAAAGCCTTTTGGAGTACAGCGGATACGCTTGTTCAATAGTTGAATCCTCCAACACAAGTCGATATCATCAGTAAGAGAAAACATATTGTCATCATATCCATTTACTTGATTAAATAGGTCTCTTCGCACTAAAATGGAGCAGCCATAGGCAAAAAATATATCCTGATCCTCATCAAACTGCTTGTTATCTTCTTGACGATATCCTCTACCACTTCCAAAACCAAAAATATCCAGCTGAGCTCCAACAGTATCAATTATGTTAGTTTTTTGCCCATCATCAGTTAGAAGCAAAACCTTACAGGCCGTTGCTCCTATTGAATTGTCGGCCTCCATTGGTGCAACCATACATGTTATCAGGTCACGATTATAGATCATATCATTTCCTGTAAAAAATATGTATTTTCCTCTTGCGTGCAACGCCCCAAAGTTACTACCTCCAGAGGTTCCAAGGTTCGATTGCGACTTTATTATGTTAAAATGTGGATGATATGTTTTGATGTACTCAATTGAATTATCTGTAGAATTATTATCAACAAAAATTATTTCAAGATTACCATAGTCAATCTCGTCTATCGAACTGATAAATCTCTCTAACAGTTTAATGCCATTCCAATTAATAATTATAATACTTACCAGTGGCCGTTTTTCTAATTCATTTGTAGATTGATTACTTTGCATTCGATTCCTATGAAGTTGTTAAAGCTTTTATGCACCAAAGTTAAAGTTCCATTTGATAACAATGTGCCAGTAAATTAGGTCCGTCTTGTACAATTTTGTAACCATTTTTGGTTAAGAGAGTTTTACTGTTAGTTATTTCATCGGTTGTCAAGTGTATTGATTCAAACACAATTACCGATGGTTTGATCTTAGAAAATGGAATTTTCTTTAATATTTGATAATCGTATCCTTCAGCATCAATATGTATTATATCCACCACTTTTTGACAATATTTATCAAGCAGCCCTTCAATGCTAACACAGTTAACCTCTTTTTCGACAATATACTCCTCAAGTCCAGGAAACATATTACTATGATTTAAAAGATGATCTCTATTAAATGAGCCTATTTGATCATATCCTGCAGGAAGAACGTTATTGCGCTTTAGATAGTAAAAATTTTGTTTATCATTCCTATCCGAGATAGCACTATTTTCAAAAATAATTCCAGGAATATCTTGGTAGACTTGTTTTAATCGTTCAAAAACAAATTCAACAGGTTCTACTAAAATTCCGGGCCATTTATTTTTATATATAAACTCAAAAAGAAAATCTCCAGACAGGCCATCGTTGGCCCCAATATTAATAAAGAATACGTTTGATCCTTTTTCTTGAACTAACCTTTTGAGTATTGTATAGGTCGGTCCATTACTTTGAAAATAAGAAAAATTCCAGAGAATTTTTTTAAGAAATATTTTAATTGTTATTGAGTGTTTTATTCTTTTTAACAAAAATAAATATAGAGGATTTTTTGTAGCTTTTTGTAATATATTAGTATTCATTTTACTATCCTATCATAATATTTATTTGTCCCACTGCATATTCATTAAATTCTCAGTTTACAAGTGGCCGAAACCGGTATCACTTTTCCTTACTAACGCATTAAACGCGCAAGACTCCATTTAATTGCTTTTTTAGTAAGGGAAAAATTATGAGTTACATTATATACAAACCAGTGCATTTTTTCAGATATATTAATTTTTTTTACGGCAAGAAGGTCAAGTTCATTTTTTATAGATTGTATTTTATTAATCATTTCCTTGTCAGCATAAAATCTCACACCATTTTCTTTTTCGGCCTTCATTTGTGCATAATAATCTCTTAGAACTAATCCTTGCTCCACACATAGTTGATATAACTGGGTACCAGGATAAGGAGACATGTTAAAAACTTGAAACCGATCCAACAAATCATAGTTTTTGATAATAAAGCGTTTTGTATCAAGCATCTCCTCTTCGCTTTCTGATGGCGTTCCTATTATAAAGGTGCCTAGAGTTTTGATTTTAGCTTGCTTTGTTAACAACAAGGCCCTTTCATGATCTGCAATTGTAATACCAGTGCCTTTTATTTTAGTTAAAATTCTTTGGTTTCCACTTTCAAGACCATAGTCAATCTGCTGGCAACCAGCTTTTTTCATATGTTGCAACAAAGGAAGGTCAGAGTGAACAACTAGATTACTCCTTATTTGTACTTCCCATTTCAGTTTAGAGTTAAGTTTTCTTTCTATTAATAAGTCACAAATTTCTCTTACCCACAATTTGTTCACAAAAAAAGTATCATCTGTAAAATAAAGCCACTTGCTCTTATAATTGTTTACCAGCAATTCGACCTCATCGACCACATGAGATGGTGAATAATATCGCACATAACCGTTTGTGGTAAAGTTTACACAACAAAAAATACATTTAAATGGACAACCTCTTGAACCAGCAATTGTTGTCACCATATTAGTGTTCATTCCTCGCATGACATAAAATCTATGATTATAAAATTTGTTGTCAATTAACTCCCGGTCTGGATGAGGTAGGATATCCAGATCTTTTATAAGTTCACGATCTTTTGTTTTTAGAATTTTGTCATTCTCTTTGTAGGCAATACCATCAATTGATGAAAAGTTATCTGAGTTGAGTTGATTGTTTTTTGCATACTGGTCAACTAATTCGCAAAAAGTCTTTTCTCCTTCTCCAATGACGACCACATTAAATGAACCATGAGTTAAAAGCTCCCCCCATGCTACTGAAGCATGGGCGCCACCGCAAACTTGGAAAATTTCCTTATTACTATTTCTAATTGTTTTTGATAATTCACAAATTTCAATGACTTTTGGACTTAAACTTGTCATCGCAACAATATCTGGCTTAAAGTTTATAATTCTGTCTATGATGTTATCTCCAACTACAGTGATATCTACTAGGATAATTTTATATTTATTTTTTCCAAATTTTTTTAGGTAAGAACTTAGGTGAGTTAAATTAAGTGGAGGATATGATGGATTGTTAATTGGATTAACTAAACATATTCGAATGGCCATACCTCTCCCTAGTTGATTACTCTACACATTTTTTACAGAACTTAAACTATGAGTGTACATTGATTCAACATTTTTAGAAGTGGGAGAAAGTAAATACATCCCTTCCTCTAAACTCTGATTTATAACTTGTGAGTCAGTTCTAATTGGGCCAGAATTTGAAAGCCAATACCACACATAATCATATTTTGAGAAGAACTCTACAATCATCGCTCCTGCTTCTGAATTGGGAAGAATTTCAAGCATAATGATAGGGGAATTTATCTCGATCGTTTTTTGCATCCCGTCAAGTGCATATGGTTCTGCACCCTCAATATTTAGCGTGATCAGATCAACATTTTCTATCTTTTGCTCATTTAAAAAATTATCAATGCAAATACAATCAACCTGGATTTCTTTATTTACGTCCTCTTTAGGACGAAAGTTTTGCATCATAGATGCAGAGGTAAAAACATATGGGTAGTGTGGAACAAAAAGTGTAATTGGTTCTTGCTTATTACTTACTGCTTTTTTGATGAGAGTAATATTTGTAAAGTTGTTTGCTTTGACATTTCTTAGTAGATATTCATATTTATCTTTAACTGGTTCAAAAGTATAAATCTTGGCCGATTTGTTGATTGCAGATGACATAAGTGACACTGTGCCGGTTCCTCCTCCAATGTCTAAAATAACATTAGCATCTTTAGAGGCAGCTAACCACATGTTGATAAAACCTGGAGAAACACCATTAATTCCTCTCCAGTAAAGAGCATTTGCTACCCCATCACGTCCCTCATTGACCATTATAAAGTTATCGCCCTCAGGCAAAGCTATTGCACAATCACCTAATGCTGGTAAATAAAAACAAAATCCTAAAGGGATTAACCGTGATCTTGTAAATGGAAGAAGAAGTAGTTTTAATAACCACCCTATTGGTTTAATTTTTGCGATAAATACAAGGACCGTTTCAATCCTGTTTCTTTGTTTCATTGATATCGATCGAAGAAAATTCATGAACATCTACAGCTCCCTTGTAGATGGGTATTGTATCAAATGCCTTATATTACTTGCAAGGATAATATAAACTGATCAATTCTTTTATCAATTTCTTTATTGACCAACTCCATAGAAGCAGTTCCATCTACTACTTCAACCTTCATAAGTTTTGCCAACATGCGATAGAGTGCAAAATAACGTTGCATCACTTCCATGGAATGTTCTGGCTTCCTCTTCAAAGCACAAGCTGGTTTGGCCTCTAAAAAAATAATTTCGTTGCATTTGGGCAACAACCTTCCAAAAGACAGTGCCCAAGTTGGCATACATTCAAAGTTCGCAATAAAAATCACTAACGAATCATAAAAATATCTATCATAAATAATCATATTATTTTTGTATTTATACCTATTTCGAAGCACTGTTACCCAGGCATCTACTAAATAGTAGCTAAGCCCTACTAAAATCTTTACATAACGACCAATACCTTTTCCTGATAAATCCCTCATTCTTTGGTGAACATCTTTTATAAAAGCTATGTTGTGTGTTTTTGAAGCGACAGTATTTCCTTGAGAAAATACATGAATGTAAAGGGAGTTAAATTTTGCTAATTTTTCAACAATTCTTTTACTTTGTGTACTTTTGCCTGCTCCATCCATACCACAAAAGCATATTGATTTCATGGTTTATAACCTAAAAAATGCACTAATCGGCTCCAAAACTTTAGATAGTCCATAGTTTTTATAAAGAATATAGTTTCTTCTCAAGTATCTCAACCACCAAATGGGATCTTGGGCCTTCTTAATCACAATACTTCTAATTGCCTTCTTACGAAACTTCTCTACCTCCATTGCAGGTAACTTGGGCCTTTCTACTGTGCAAGTATTTGTCCCATCAAATTGATCCCAATCAACCTGCTTTAGGTGCCCTGCTTGCATCAATTTATCGTAAAAGCGCGTACCTGGAAATGGTGTAGCGATAGACATTTGAGCAGTATCAAATTTTATTTTTTTGGCAAGACTAAGTGTTTCACGCATTGTGTCATGCGTTTCTCCTGACAGACCAAATGTAAAAGTTGCGTGGGTAAAGACGTTATATTTTCGTCCCCATTGGGCCACTTCTGTGGCCTTTTCAGGACTTAAAGGTTTTTCAATATTTTTAAGTATTTGCTTGCTCCCACTTTCAACACCAAATTTAATAAAATAACATCCAGCACTGGCCATCTCCTTCATCATTTCTTCATCAATGGCCATAGCGTCGCCCATTACCGACCACTTAATATTTAATTGTCTTCTTTTTATTTCTGTACAAATGTCTAAAACATGTTTTTTATTGATACAAAAATCATCATCGTCAAACCACACCTCTTTTATCTGATACTTGTTGACTGCATTTTCCATCTCATCCACTACTCTCATGAAATGAAAGGTACGATATTTACCATTGCCATACATAACAGTGTTCCACATGCAAAAATCGCATCTAAATGGGCACCCCCTGCTTGCATGTAATGTAATGGCGGGAAAGTAAGTACATACACCATCTCCATAGATTTTAATATTTGGTGAACTATTACATGGAAACAAGTCAAAAGCAGGCCCAGGAAGAGTATTTATATCTGTGATAAAAGACTTTTGTTTTGATACAATAAGTTTTTCTCCACTTCTATAGGCCAGTCCGTTGACACTTTTATCAATATTGTCTCCTTTGCTGAGAGTATCCACAATCATGGCAACAACAAACTCATACTCACCCATAACACAAAAATCAACGGCTATATTTTTTCTCAAGATATCTTCGGCAAATGTAGTTACATGAGCGCCTGTTAGAACTATCTTAGTTTTAGGTAATCTATTTTTTATTTCATCGCACAACTTTAAATCATACGTTATCGAGTGTGTGGCGGTCTCGATCACAACTATCCCGGGATTAATTTCCTCTGTTTTTTGTAAAAACTCAGCATCATCTAAATCTAGTGCGACACCATCGATCACTTCAACGTGATGCCCTCTATCTTGTAAAATAGATGCAGTATATGCTAAAAAATGAGGAAATACACATGCCGTGTTTTTTTGATCTTTTCTTTTAACAAAAGTCCAAGGCCACCGGCTTCCAGCTTTAATAAAAAACCTCTCATAATTTGCATCAAGACTCACCCTTGTTGCAGGATTTGCCAATAACACTTTAAATTGCACTTCTGTATTCATTTCCATATATATAAGTCTATAGGGCTAAGGAGTCATTTTCAATTTGCAATTTAAATTATTTTCACAGATAATTGTTGAGTAATTATGCTTTATATAAAAAACAAAAAAACACCCATTTTAATCTTATTAACCTACATACTTGTAGCTTTTGTAGCAATGATGCCTACAACACTCAATTTTTCAACTTATAAGTATGGAAGTTATAAGGGAAGCGATTCTCTTGGTATCATTAATTCGATGTGGTGGTATTCAAAGGTCAATACTAAAAACAAAGAAGGTGTGGCATGGAACTATAGTTTAGGTGCTCCGACCGGCCGTAAGTTCTCACTGTCAATAGTTACCCCTATCCCCTTTCTATCTCATACAATTTCAAAATTGTTCAATCCTATTGTGGGTTATAATTTCATTATTTTTATTAGTTTTGTTCTGGCAGGTATCTGTTTTCATTTTGTTTCCTACTCATTTACAAGATGTCATCTAAGCTCTTTTTTTGGAGGCATTGCTTATGCTATATCCCCTTTCCATCTAGTGCAAGCTGCAGACCATATGAGTTTGGCCCAAACATGGGTATTTCCCATTTGGTTCTATTTTTTTGTCAACATGTATAACCAAAGATCGTATAGAGCATCTACTTATTTAATTCTCATGACAATTGGGGCGCTCATTGTACATGGTTATTACGGACTCTTTCTATTGATCACTCAGAGTATTTTATTTGCCTATCTGCTTCTCAAAAAAAAAATAAAATTCAAACCAGCAAATATCAAACTTCTTGCGTATCATTATTTCTCCTTGTTGTTACTAGTTTTACTTTGGCAACACTTAAGTAACATTGTCAAAATTGGTAAAAATGGTGATATAACACTGTTTACAAGACCTATATCTCACCTATACATATATGGGATTAGGCTCTATGAATTTTTTCTTCCTCCTCATTATAGTTTATTGTTTAAAAACTTTTCTTTAGAGGTTATCAAGGCCAATCCCCATAGCAATTATGCCGAATTTACTATCTTTTTAGGTTACACTCTGCTTATTCTGTCAATATGGTTTTGTTATAAATTATTAGTACAAGATAAATTAAAAAAAGAAACCAGTAAGCTTAAGAAAAAATTAAAAAAACACCAGTCCCTCTATACTTTTGATCTAGATCGAGAAATTATCATCTTTCTTTTCATTATATTGATTATCCCTTTCATTTTTGGCTTTCCTCCAGATATAAGTATCCTAGGAATTAAGATTCCGACGATGTCTAAATTGATGTATAATTTTTTGCCCATGCTACGCACTTTATCTCGGTTTGCTATACTCACAATTTTTGCTGTTTGTTGTCTTGCAAGCTTTGGTCTTCATGTATTAATAGTCAATTTTAGTAAAAGAAAAAAAATAATTATTAGTTTTGTGATGCTATTTTTGGTATTTGTTGAGTTTACCAACATTCATGCTCACTTCTATTTAGACTCCACCCAAATACCTGGAGTATATGATGAAGTAAAAAAGATCGAAGGTGACTCTCTAATCTTAGACTTACCCTTTAATTGGGGTTTTTTCCCTGCTTTCTGGCAAACATATCATGGGAAGCCACTTTACAACATATTTTCTCCAAGTCACCCCAACTATAAAAGAATTATTAAAATACAGCAATTAAAGCGTCTAGAACTTATAATGCAAAAATGTAAAGAACTCAAAATTACTCATATTGTTGTCCATACCCCAATGCCTCTTGGTATAGGAAAAGTGTTTCACAATAAGGTCAACAAAAATACTATCTTGCCAAATTTTGCCAAATATTCAAACTTGATAACAATTGACAATAATGAAAATTGATACGATCTTTATCTCATCATATACTTATATTAAAGATGGAATCAGAACAAATGGGTCTGGTCCAGTACTTCCTCTAATAAACTATTTTAGTACAAACAAGGTGGCAAACCAAACAACTGTTTTAGAGCAACCGCTACCAGGCAGTGACTACCTAACACCCATTATATCAATTTACAAAGAAAATGACCTAAAAGCTAAAATAAGCTCGAAAATTACACTTACGCTAGGGAAAAAAACCAAATCCTTCAACTCCAACAAAACCTATTTTCGTCTAAAAGTAAGAGATCTTTTAAGCAACCTCGTATTGTTGCCTAGGGCCTATAGGCTGAACAATAAAAAAAAGTTTAATCTATTTATTGGAGTCGAGTCCATTAATGCTATATGCGGAATTATCGCAAAAAAGCTAGGATTTGTTGATACCGTCATATACTATATTTTTGACTGGTCACCTAATAGATATCCAAATCCCCTGGTCAATAAACTCTATATACTTCTAGATAAGTTTGCAACTTATTATAGTGATGCTACCTGGAACATTACTTATGCAATTGCTGATGCACGCCTTAACATCTTAAAGTTCAACAAGGATAAAATGTCTCCCCAAATCTATGTTCCCTATTCTCCTGAATTTGATGAAAAATATTTCTACGATGTAAACTCTATCAATACTAACCTTATAATATATGCTGGAGGCCTTATCCCTGAAAATGGAGTAGAGCTCCTTATAGATGCTTTCAAATTAGTTGTTAAGCAATATCCTAAGGCCCAACTTAGTTGTATCGGAGGTGGTGAACAGGAGGATTACCTAAAAGAAAAAGTCACCACATGCAAACTAGAACATGCCATAAATTTTACTGGTTATTTATCTGATGAAGAAGAAATTTTAAAATTGCAAAGCAAAGGGTGCATCGGCGTTGCCCCATACCCCGTTATGGAAGGAACACGCAAGGCATTTGGTGATGTCATCAAAATAAGAATGTATTTTCTTTCTGCACTTGTTACCGTTACAACCTCAGTCCCCCCTGTTTCAAAAGAAATACAAGAGGAAAACCTCGGATTGGTCACCTCTAACGATACACCTGAAGCGTTAGCAAATAGCATTCTAGAGTTGCTAACTAACAAGGAAAAGCTACTCATTTATAGACATAACGTTATTAATAAAGCAAAAAAATCATCCTGGAAGCATACGTATACAAATGCACTTAATCAAATGAATCTCTCCAAAATACAAAAATCAAAAGGCCGGAAAAACTAGAATGAATACTTCACAAATACTACCATCAATCAGTAATGAGACACTTTTTTATATAAAATTAACTCAAAGCATGTACAAAAACACTATATTACCAGAGATCAACTTCAAAGATATTAATTTCGACGCCCTATTGTATCTGGCCACAAAAGACAATACTTTATACTTTGTGGCCAGTACACTTCTTGATTCCTACACAGAGCTAAACAGCAATCAAAAAACTCGCTTACAAGATATAGTTGATAAAGGCAGTAGTGAAATTCAGGAGATACAAAGAAGTATAAAGTCTCTTACAAAACTAGTACCAAATGCCCTAATTTTTAAAACATATATGGGTGAAAATTATAAACGTATTGGCAATGATATTGATGCTTTAGTCGATTACAATGAACTTTATAAAATAGAAGACCTCCTTTTTGATCAAGGTTATAAGACTGTAGTTAATTTTCCAAAACATGAGCAATGCATTATGGTGGAGAGGTCAGGGGAAAAGAAGCTACATATTCAGAGTAAAGTTCATTGGTGTTGGAAAGAATACTTAGATCCAGAACTTA
The DNA here is from genome assembly GCA_016784175.1 of Patescibacteria group bacterium. GTDB lineage: Bacteria > Patescibacteriota > Patescibacteriia > Patescibacteriales > BS150m-G62 > BS150m-G62. The sequence continues at coordinate 14,664 of JADHVC010000018.1, forward strand.
TTTGGAAAGATCCAAGGCCTGTTATTCATAACCAAGAAGAATTTTTAACTAACAATGTTAACGCTGATTTTTTAATACACATCGCCCACATGAATTTTGAGCACCCTTATTTCAAATTGTCTGAACTTTTATATTTATTTAGTTTAGTGCCTGAGATTGACCTTGACCTCGTATTAGAACAAGCACAAAAATATAATTGGAAAAAAACCCTTCTTAGATCCATCAACTTAATGAATAACATTCACGTAGTACTTTATGGCCATCGTTTAATCGACAATATTGCCTTCAAAGAACTTTATTTTAAAGAACTTTCTTTTCCCGTCATGTTTCCAAGAACACACATGGTACTTGCAGTTATTGAAAAAAGAATAACTTATTACCTACTCGGTAGAGTAATAAAAATAATTCAGGTTCTGCTTACAGGTGAAACAGCTGTCTATACTGACCCTCCTGAAAGAAAACAATATATAAAAGATGGAGAACAAGTTATTAAAGAAAGTAAAATACGCTATACCGTTAACCATTTACGTCACCGAATATTTAGCATTTTTGACAACTTTAAATAAAAGGTTTTATTTATGAGTATTGCAATTATCACTGGTTCAGCTGGTCTTATAGGTTCTGAGGCCTCAAAGTTTTTTTGTTCTCAAGGCCTTAGCGTAGTAGGGATAGATAATGATATGAGAAAATACTTTTTTGGAGCTGAAGCATCCACTAATTGGATGGCCCAACAACTAAAATCAGAATTTTCTAACTATATTAGTGAGGATGTTGATATAAGAGATTATGAATCAATAAAAAAAATCTTTCAAAAGTATGAAAAAGATATCAAACTCGTCATCCATACAGCAGCACAGCCCTCTCACGACTGGGCCGCTAAAGAACCTTTTACAGACTTTACAATAAATGCTAACGGTACCTTGAATTTACTAGAGGCAGTAAGAAACTATTGTCCAAAAAGTACATTTATTTTCACCTCTACAAATAAAGTTTATGGTGATACACCTAATGATCTGCCTCTTGTTGAACAAGACTTTAGATGGGAGATCGAAAACTCTCATAAATACTATAAAAATGGTATCGATGAAACTATGTCTATCGACAATAGCAAACATTCTCTTTTTGGTGCTTCCAAGGTTGCTGCAGACATCTTAACTCAAGAGTACGGAAAATATTTTGGCATCAACACTGCCATTTTTAGGGGAGGGTGCCTTACAGGGCCTAACCATGCGGGGGCCCAACTCCATGGTTTTTTATCTTATTTAATGAAGTGTGCCATGAGCAAACAAACTTATTATATTTTTGGATATCAAGGCAAACAAGTTCGAGATAATATTCATTCTCAAGATCTAATAAACTGCTTCTACAATTTTTATAAGGATCCAAGGTCAGCTGAAGTTTATAATATTGGAGGTAGTCGCTTTAGTAACTGCTCTATTTTAGAAGCCATTTCGTTGTGTGAGGAGATCACTGGTAACAAAATGTCTGTTGAGTACAAAAGTACCAATAGAAGTGGCGATCATATTTGGTGGATCAGTGACGTCTCAAAATTTAAAAAACATTACCCAAAATGGAAACTAACAAAAAACGTTAAAGATATACTCGTTGACATATACCAAAATAATACTATGCGGTTTACCTGCTAAACTATCATCCAAATAAGGTCTTTAAGTCTTTTTCATTGTTTCTAATCCAGAGATAAATTCTACTAACAATTTGTTCTGCTGTTATTGTAGGAGTCCAGCTATAGTCATTTGACACTTTGTCTGAGCAAGTTACAAAGTAGGGAATATCAACAGGATTTGTCTGCTCAATGCTTTTTATATCTACTTTGTTACCGGTTATAGTCTGACATAATTGTGTAAACTCCTGCAAAGATACCGATCTGGATGGCCCTCCCCCAACGTTATATACCGGTGCTTTTGTGTCAAGTTTTTGTTTTGCTTGTTTATCAATAAGCACAAATAGATCATCGGGGTGCAAAAGGTCTCGTACCTGATAACCATTACCTCCAAATCCTGTGTAAGACAAAGGTCTTTTATAAAAATGTTTTGCAACCCAATAAGTAAAAACACCTTGATCCGTTTTTCCCCACTGTCCTTCACCACTTAATACTCCACACCTATTAATAATTGCATCGAGACCATAAATATGTGCATATTCTTCAATCAATAACTCACTTGCAAGCTTGCAAGAGCCATAAAAAGACCTAAAGCTCCTCGTTGAAAAATCTTCTCTAATCGCACCAGAAGCAAGTCCCAAGATTGATTGTTTTGCCTGATCAACCTCAAATCGCTCATTATTAGTTATAAGAGGTATTGCCCTTAGATGATCAATAGAGTAAACCCTACTTGTTGACAAGAAAATGAATAACTTTGCATACTCTTTGGCAAACTTTAAACAATTTATGGTACCTGTTAAATTATTGCCAATAACTTTACCGGCATCTCCATATATGCCTGTCAATACGGAAGGGTCAGCTGAAGCATCAATAAAAAGATCATATTCGCCCTGAATATCTACAAAGTCTTCAATAACTCTAATATCACCATGAATAAATTCTATTCCATGACTTAATAGAAGCTTTAGGTTCTTTTCACTCCCTCTTCTGGACAAATTGTCAAAACATACAACCTCTGCACTGGAATATTTGCTCTTAAAGTTCATTGCTAAATTTGTTCCTATAAATCCAGCACCACCCGTTAATAATACTCTCATACCTTACTCTCACTCTTTTGATGAAAAATAATTTTCACTATAAAATAAACTAAAACAACACAAAACACCAGCCCCGAATAAAGTCTTATATTAACAATAGTCAAGATATCATGTGGGGATAAAAACAATATAATGACTTGGATCATTGTCATTATTAGAAGCACAAAAAATGCCTTATAAGTATTAAAAGACATAAACAATGTAATCATCATCTGGACAAAAGCGTAAGGGATCATCGATAAGGCATAGTATAAAACGAGGCCCGTATCATTAACATATATAGGATTTAAAAGTAAAATAAAAAGATCGATAATAATCCAAAGTCCAACCAGTCCTGAAATACTTAAAATAGTTGTATAACCAAAGCCTTTTAAAATAATTATGAGAATGTTTGCTTTTTTAAAAAAGGCCTCATTACATTTTACATAAAACAAAGGTAGATTAACTGTTGCAAAAAAGAACAGTGCCTTACCTAAAATTGATATTGTTGCATATGTACCTGAATCTGTACTAGAGAGAGTCACTCTGGCAATCATCATATCAATATTTAAAATAATGGTCATGCAGATAGGCCCAAGTCCTATCTGTAGGAAACTAAGCAAATTTTTAGATTCTAATTTACCCTGTTCATTAAGTGGTTTTGATACATCATCAGATCCATTAATCACCTTATCTCTTCTATAAAAAAATACCATGGCAATAATACCTACAACCATCGGTGACAATTTTGCTAAAAATGCCTTCTCAATGCTAAAATGAAAATACAAAAAAACACATGTTGAGGTTATAAGTGACAAATCCCCGAGAAAAGTTGCAAAGTAACGGTGACCAAACCGATTGAGTCCTTCAAGTAAAGACATCAATGGAATTAGAATCAAGTTTAAAGCAAAAAAAGCTGCCATAAACCACAAATGAGTATTATTGGTTAGTTTTAAAAAACCAACAATGTGTCCATGAAAAACCAACAAAAAAAGCAAAAATATCACATAAGCACTAAAGAAGTTTTTGTAATACATCTTCAGAATGTTATGTATCATAGTGTATTTTTTGTGAACATAAATTTCTGAGAAGACCTTGACTAGCCATTGTTTAATAATGGGTGATATCGCTAATATAATTGTAATCAATGCTAGGATCGAGTTTAATTGACCGTAGTCGCTTGGACTTAAATTTCTATTGCAAACGACCTGAAAAATATAATTTGTAATACTTGAAATCATTGAAAAAATAAACAGAACCAAGCTTGTCTTCAGGTAAGCATCTTTTTTAAGCTTATCATGGACCTGTCTAAAATATTGCAAAAAACAACTCTTTGTATAAAGTACCAAACTACAAGGATACATTTCATACAGCAGTTTCGCAAGTTTAGTAGATTTTCAACTTTTTAAAAAACTAAAAAAGGATTGCCCAACCAAGTGAGCTCTTAATTTATGTAAATAATGAAAATATATGATACCATCTAGGTGTATATCTCATTAACAAGCAGGAAGTTAAAGATGAAAAACAAGCCAATACTTGCTGTGGTTATACCGTGCTTTAACGAAGAACAAGTACTACCTGAAACCTTTTTAAAACTCTCGAAAAAAATTCATGAGATTATAAAAAGCCAGAAGATATCAAGTAAAAGCTTTTTGTGCTTTGTTGATGATGGAAGTAGTGATGAAACCTGGACATTAATTGATAAATTCCATAAACAAGACCCATCGCTTACAAAAGGTCTCAAATTAACAATAAATAAAGGTCATCAATATGCCCTACTTGCAGGCCTTGAGGTAGTACAAGACAAGTGTGATATCAGCATCTCTATTGATGCAGATCTACAAGACGATATTGAAGTTATGGAAGGTTTTATCGATTGCTATCTTGCTGGCAATGAAATAGTTTATGGTGTTAGACACAAAAGAGAGCAAGATACCATCTTAAAAAAAACAACTGCACACCTATTCTATCGCTTAATGCTTTTATTCGGTGTAAAAATAGTTTATAACCATGCAGATTATCGACTGGCAAGCTCTAACGTCTTGGCCAGTTTAAAAGAATACAAAGAAGTCAACCTATTCTTAAGAGGTATTTTTCCCACGATAGGGTACAAGTCAACAACCATCGAGTACGACCGTCTAAAGCGCTTTGCAGGTCAATCAAAATATCCTTTTAAGACAATGCTTGCATTTGCAATTGAAGGAATAACCTCTTTTAGCGTTACCCCGCTTAGAATGGTTACATTGATAGGCCTCGTTTCTTTTTTGATCAGCTCAGGTCTAACAATTTGGGCCATTTGGCAAAAAATAACCCATAATGTTACACCCGGATGGAGTTCCATCATTGTATCAATATACTTATTGGGAGCAGTGCAACTACTATGTATTGGGTTAATCGGAGAGTATATTGGTAAGATATTCAGCGAAGTAAAGGCAAAGCCTAGATACTTTATCGAAAAATTTCTACTTTAAAACCTATCTGTAAAATTGCTTCGTTAAAGGATATGCAATGACTAAAAAACGCTACAATAAGAAATCTCCAAAAAAGGCCAAAGTTGATGAACAAATAGACGGCCCAGTATTGAGTGATGAATATATTGTACAGAAAATAAAAAGATGGATACTATCAAACAAGACTCTGATGGCCATTTTTATATTTAGCCTAATTGTCAAAATGGTCCCAATTTTATACATAGATCACTATGTTTTAAATTCAGATGGAGCAGTCGCGGCCTTTGTTGGAAAGCATTTTCTAGAAGGACAATTCCCACTATTTATTTATAGCACCACTTACGGAGGTGGTCTTGAATACTTAATGCAAGTTGTGTTTTTTTGGGTTTTTGGGACCACTACTACTGCACACCTCCTTAGTAGTGCTACGATTGTATTTTTTTGTGAACTACTATTTTATCTACTTTTGCTAAATGTTTCTCCAAATGCATCAAAAAGAAACTTTATGCTCTTTCTTTTTATTATAATTTCATCAACATTTACTGGTTTTTTTGAAGTTTCCTATCTCCCTCATTTGAACACAATCTTCTTTGCTGTTTCTCTTGGCTACTTGACAGTCAATTCTAAATCCTGGTTTGACAAACCAATTGCAAAAGGTCTAATCATAGGGCTTGGTTTTTGGGTATCGAATGTCATTATTCTTGTAATCATACCTGTCATCATTATAAAGTTTTTAAAAAAGCTTCAATTCAAAAAAGAATTTCTTAAAGCAGCTACTTTTGTAATTTTTGCCACACTAGGCGCCTTTCCAAGAATTTACTATCTATTGAATAAGGATAAGTGGTATGTCAGCGTCAATACCAGTAGCTATAAGCTAGCTTCATTACAGCATATAATTAATAAAACGTGGGAAAACCTATCCTCTACCTTCCCAACCTATTTTTTTAAACAACTACATTCTAATGCCATTTTCTATGTAGGATATCTTATCATTATCACTTGTATTGTTATCTACACAGTAAGAGTCATTAAAGACACTCTCGCCAAAAAAGATGGGTATGAAGCTCCACTTTTTTTTCTCATCATTTTCTACCTCATTAATGGCGCAATGGTGTCACATGCAAGAGTTCATGATTCAGGTATCCGCTACTTATTTTTAACTCAGTTTTTTTCAGCTATGGCCTGCTCCGACATTTTATGGCCATTTACTAAAAGCAGCTTAAAAAAACTCTCCGCAATTAATATACTAAAACTAGTTTCGCTTTCTATAATCATCGTCTTGTGTCTAATTTCCCAGATTGTCCGAATTAACGATACAGATAAGGCCCATGCAATAAAATACACCGATACAAAAGCACTCATCACTATTCTCGACAAAAAGCAATGCCGCGTGGGTTGGGGTGATTTTTGGGTGGCCTACGAAATATCGTGGTTTACACAAGAAAGAATAAAGCTGGCCCCAATCTATAGCACCCGCATTTTAGCGTATAATAAAGAAGTGATTAAAAATAAAAAAAGGTGTTATATCTTTGATTTGAGAAAAAAGACAGACCGCAGGACAATGCTAAACCAAAGAGTTTTAAACAAGTTCGCACAATACTGGAAACAAACAAACGCAAAAATTATGCAAACAAAATATAAAAACTACTCCATTTTTTTTGAGAATTTTAATTAGGTACTTAACGTGAGAAGTCTTCTGTCCATTACTCAATTATATCTTCTGTATCAAAGACTAGTAGGAGGAATTCGTGCCAGACAAATATTTGTTAGAGACTATGTCAAACCCAAGCAGGATCTACGCATCTTAGATGTCGGTTGTGGTCCTGGTTACATCGTCGAAGAGCTACCACTGTGCGATTATGTTGGTTACGATATAAATCAACACTACATAGATTTTGCTAATACAAAGTATGCAAGTAAAGGGATATTTGTTTGCAAAGAATTGACTATAGAAGAGATTAACTCAATGAAACCTTTTGATATCGTTCTTTTAAATGGCGTTTTACATCACCTAGACGACACGACCGCCTCGCATATTTTAGAATTATCCAAAAGCGCCCTTAAACCAGACGGTCAACTATTAACAATGGATGGGTGCTACATTCCTGGTCAACATTTTATTGATCACATGTTACAAAAATATGATCGAGGCAAATTTGTTCGCAAAGAACATGAGTACTTAGCAATTGTGAACAAGCATTTTAGTAAAACTCAAAATTTTATTAGACCCGACCTTTTCTATCTTCCATATAGCTCTATTGTAATTTTAGCGAAAAACTAAACTTAGAGAATATGCGCAGCTACTCTCCCTCTGCCAACTTTATTAGTCAAAACATTAACAAATTTCCCAAAATAACCAGTCACAAACCTGCCCAAAACCGCTCAACAACAACCATAATTCATTGAAATCACTCAAAAAAACAAATTAAAGAATAAACTAATACCCTACCAAATTCGTCCGATAAGTCATAGGTTACAATAATAGTATATGTAAATTGCGATAGATAAATAGTTATTATTTAATGAGGGTGGCATCATGGTGACACAACTTATTCGTACTTTCATCTTCACTTTTTTTATTCCCACAGCTTTTACTCTGCTATTTATCTCCTGTGGAAAAAGTGACTTCGATAGTGAAACGGTGAAAGTGTCCTTTACATCTTCTTCCTACGTATCTGCAAGTGAAGCTTCCGCCACCGGGGGCATAATGATATATAGTAGTAATCAGGGAAAGCGCAAAGCATTTGCTGTCCGCTTGAATAATTCGGAAGATTATACAGCGGGAACGATAGAACTTCCTGTTGGCGTGTGGGATATTGCGGCCATTGGGTGGCAGAGTTCAATATTTAGTGGGGCCCCATATTGTGCAAAAAAATCAGTCAACCTTAGACCAACAGTAAACGGTGGCGTCAGATATGTGGCCCTTGATTTGTACACATCAAGGTGTGACGAGAGGCTAAAGAGTGACTATAAAAACTTCTTTGGTGAAAAAAGTGGTTCTCCTGCCTTACAACTCTCTCTGTGCAACGGTTTATCCACCAGTGGCAATGTAGGCTGTGCAGCGTATGCTTCTCAACGCCCCACTTCCATACGAGTATCCCTTCTATCATTTACAGTTTCTGCTAAAAGTAATGCAAATGGATTAGACAATCTAGTTGTCGACAATAAAAAACGTCCCTTAAGTCTATGTGTCGCTACTAGTGGAAATACCCCTATTATCTTGAGTGCTGAAGTTTCACCTGGCGGCTCACTAGTGCGAATTCCAATTGGCACCACACCAGCACAAAGCCCACTACGCTACATGGCCATCTGGGGTCGTATAG